>JASGFZ010000265.1:0-4299 GCA_047605345.1 Flavihumibacter sp.
GGTTGGGATCGGGGTCGGCCTGGTAATCGCCGCGTACCGACAGCTCGCGCGATTCGAGGTCGAGCCGCAGGCCTGCAGTCAGCTCCCAGCGGGGCAGAAAGCGATAACCGGCCTGCCCGTAGAGCGCCAGGCCGCGGTTGCGGCCGGTGGAAGTATTGATCAGCGAAAAGTTGGAACCGCCGCCACCGGCCAGTTCTCCGTCTGCACCAAAGCGGGTGGCCTGCTTATTGGGCGATTCCTGCAAAAAGAGGAAACTGCCGGCGGCCCATTGCCATTTGCTGCCGGGGGCGTCGGTCGACTGTATCCTGAACTCCTGCGTATATACCTTAACGTTATTCCATTTACGGCCGTAATGGTTGATGATGGTAATGCCGTCGATGGGTGAAAAATCGGCGTCGATGGGCGACTCGTAAATACGGTAATTCTGCTGGTAAGCTGTTTGCGAGCTGACCTGGAATTTAGCCGAGGTATAACGGGCCGTCAGGGAAAGGTTCCAGGTATCGTCTGTCAGTTTGGTGCCGGCATTCTGGCTCAGGTGATACGAATGGGCGAACGCCTCTTCTTTACCCATTACCAGCGGAAAAGCGCCGTTGTTCCGGCTGTTTTGCTGTTTGGCATCAAGCGAAAAACGCCAGCGGTCGGTGGGCCGGTATTCGAGGGAATAATTTCCGCTGTAAGCGTGTTGCTTATCGTACCGGCTGTTGTTGTAATCGTTGGTGTAGTAACCGTTTGATTTTTCGAATAATCCGCCGGCTTTCAGGAATAATTTGTCTTTTATGACAGGCACCTGTACACCGGCGCTGTAACGTTGCAGGCCATAGTCGCCAACGCTGATCTCGGCAAAACCCGTGGTTGTATTGGATGGTTTGCGGGTGATGATATTGATCACGCCGCCCATGGCATTTCTTCCATACAGGGTGCCCTGCGGCCCGCGCAGCACTTCTATCCGTTCCACATCAAAAAGCTGGGCGATATAAGTATCGAGGCCAAACTGGCAAACGCCGTCGATATAGGTAACGGTGGCGGGGTCATAAGACGTGGTGGTGATGCCACGCAGCGATACCACATTGCGTTTATCGCCGGGATCGGCGGCAAACAGGTTCGGTACAATGGCCGTCAGCTCTTTGCTGTTCCACAGCCTGAACTGGTTTATTTCGCGGGCGTTGAGGCTGGTGATGCTGAGGGGCAGATCGTGCAGCCGGTTTTCTTTTTTTTCGGCGGTAACAACTGTTTCGTCGAGTTCGGCGCTGGCGGCTTTCAATACCACCTGCATATCGTGTTCGTGGCTGAATGCCATTACCCGGGTAGCATAACCGACAGCCGAAAAAACGAGCGAACCTTCGGCGCGGGTGCCGGTGCTGAGCAGGAAACGGCCCTGCCCGTTGCTGGCTGTATAGAGATCGGTATTGAGCAGGTGAACCGTTACACCCGGCAATGCGCGGTCGTTTTCGTCGCGTATGGTGCCTTCAATTTTCGTTTGTGCATATCCGGTATAGAGCGACAATTGCAATAAAAGGTACAGGAATCGTTTCATCTGATTTTATTATACATACACCAGCCTGGCAGAGACCGGAAGCTGCCAAAATTACAAAAAAGCCGGATCGGCTTCGGGAAGCGATCCGGCGTATGTATTTGAATGAGGTATAAAGTTGCTGGTCAGCCTTTGGCGATAGCGGTCACCTGGCTGTCGGGCTTCAGGTTAATAACCGGCACCTTTCCCGGTTTGGCTTGTTTGTCGCTGTGTATTTTGTGCAGGCGAAGAATCTCTGCATGGTTTTCCACCATCTCCGTTTCCAGTTCAAGGATTCGTTTTTTGGCCTTGGCCAGTTTTTGGGTACGGAAACAAACACCCAGCAAAGATCCCGACACAAACGCTGCAAGCAGCCATTTCAACATGGCGAGCGTGATGTTGGCAGATATCATAGAAGATTGGCTTGAGTTTATGAAATCAATAGGTACGTTATTGATTTATAAACGCAATCGGTTCCCGGTTATTGTATTTACCAGGCGCCTATTGAGAGGCCAGGCGGTTTTTTCCACCCTCGGGCTGGCCGTTTTCTTTCAGGGCCACTACAGGTGTGGAGGTCCGGGCAGCCGGTTTTTTCTGTTTTTCGGCGATTTTTTTCTGCAACTGGAGTATTTCGGCATGGTCCAGCATTTTATCCCGCTCCAATTCCAGCACCTGGTTTCGCAAATAAGAGATGTTCAGTGACCGTACAAAGAATCCTGCCAAAAAGGCCAGTAACAGGATCAGGGCAATAAGCCCGAAATGGAGGTTGAGATGTAGCATAGGCAATGGCAGTTCTTCTGGTGATTAAATCTAATCGTAGTAGGTCTGAAACAAATATATCATTACTCAATTGCTTTTTCAATCAAAGTTTTCACCATTCCAATGTGGATTCTTTCCTGTGCCATGCTGTCGCGGTGGCGGATGGTTACCGTCTGGTCTTCTTTTGTCTGGTGGTCGATGGTTACACAGAAAGGCGTTCCTATGGCGTCCTGACGGCGATACCGCTTGCCGATGGCGTCTTTTTCTTCGTAAAAACAGCGGAAAGACGAGCGGCATTCGGCCAGCAGCTCCCGGGCGATTTCGGGTAATCCGTCTTTTTTCAGCAGGGGCAAAATACCCAGTTTCACGGGTGCCAGCCGCGGCGGAAATTTGAGTACCACGCGCGAATCGGGCTTTTCGGGTGTGCTGAGTTCCTGTTCTTCATAGGCTTCGCTCAACACCATCATCACCGTGCGGTCGAGGCCGATCGAGGTTTCGATCACATACGGAATATAATTACCATAGGGTTTGCCGTCGGGACCCAATTCTGCATCATAATACTGCATTTTCTTTTTGCTGTACTCCTGGTGGTTGCGCAGGTCGAAATCGGTGCGGCTGTGGATGCCTTCCACCTCTTTGAAACCGATCGGGAAATCGTATTCAATATCGCAGGCAGCATCGGCATAGTGGGCCAGCTTGGCATGGTCGTGAAACTTGTATTTGTCGGCGGGGATGCCCAGGCTCAGGTGCCATTGCATCCGGGCGTTTTTCCAGTATTCGTACCATTGTTTTTGGGTGCCGGGACGGATGAAAAACTGCATTTCCATCTGTTCGAATTCGCGCATGCGGAAAATGAACTGGCGGGCAACGATCTCGTTTCGGAAGGCCTTGCCTACCTGTGCAATACCGAAGGGAATTTTCATCCGGCCGCTTTTCTGCACATTGAGGAAGTTCACGAAGATGCCCTGGGCGGTTTCGGGGCGCAGGTACACCATATTGTCGTCGGCTTCGCCGCTAACGGCGCCGAATTCGGTTTTGAACATCAGGTTGAACTGCCGTACGTCGGTCCAGTTGCAGGTGCCGCTGGTACTGCACTTCATCTTACGGGTTTCGATCAGGGTTTTGAGGGCCGCGAAATCTTCTGTTTTCAGCAGGGCTTCCATTTCGGCCAGCAGGGCTTCTTTTTCGGCCGGGGGCAGGGTTTCGGCAAAGGCTTCAATAAGATGATCCACGCGATAGCGTTTCTTGCTGTCTTTGTTGTCGATCATCGGATCGCTGAAATTGTCCACATGCCCGCTGGCCTTCCAGGTGGTGGGGTGCATGAAGATCGCGGCGTCGATACCAACGATGTTTTCCTCCTGCAGCTGGGTCATCCACTTCCACCAGTAGTCGCGGATGTTTTTCTTCAGCTCGCTGCCGTTCTGGCCATAATCGTACACGGCGCTGAGCCCATCGTAAATTTCACTGGAGGGGAATATGAACCCGTACTCTTTGCAGTGCGAAATGATCGCCTGGAATTTGTTGGTATCGTTTGCCATAAGGGAGGCAAATATATTGGGTTTTATCCAAGTTTCGGGTTTTGCCGGTGCCGGTCGGCGTCGCGGCTTGTCTTCTTTTCCATGTTCTTTCTGAAGGCCGATTCCAGGTCTACCCCGGTTTGATTGGCCAGGCAGATCAATACCCAAAGCACATCGGCCATTTCATCGGCCAGCTCCCGGTCCTGGTCGCTGGCTTTGGCCGATTGCTCGCCATATTTCCTGACCATGACCCGCGAAAGTTCACCCACTTCTTCCATCAGGATACCGAGGTTGGTGAGCTCGCCGAAGTACCTTACCCCGATGGTTTTGATCCACTGATCCACTTCCTGCTGCGCTTGCTTAATTGTAAGTTCTTGCATATCAATTATTTAACCACCCGTCGGGTGGCACCCGACGGGTGGAAATTATTCCTTGTTTTTGGTGTCGATCCAGATCGTAACCGGCCCGTCGTTTTCGAGCGATACCAGCATATCGGCGCCGAACACCCCCGCC
>JASGFZ010000266.1:0-4256 GCA_047605345.1 Flavihumibacter sp.
TACATTATAAGTACCATACTGGTAAACCCACCACTGCTTCAATTCCGTGGCATTGTCATTATCATCATACGTAATGCGCAAATAGGTGTTCCTGAGGTGGCGGGTGTAATAATCTGAAACATTATCACTTTTAAAGCCAGACGGATGATTCACAACCTCCAGTCTTTTTTTTGCATCGTAAAAAAACAGATAAAAGCTGTCCACGCTATAACTGTTTTCTGTTCCATCTGCATTTTTCTGACGGGTTACCCGGTCCGCAACGGCCGGAAGCCCATCGAACAGGTTGCCGGTGCCGCCTCTGAAAATATCGGATTCTTCTAATGATGCGCCTTGGTATGTATAACCGTATACTGTTTTTGAAGCGCTGACCGTTTGTTCGAAAGTAGAGTAGCCGGGATAGTTGAATTCATAGCTTCTTTTTACCAGCTGCCGGTTGTTGTTGTATTCAAAAGTTTGGGTGGTGCCAAAATAACTGGGAGCGCTTTTAACCAAACAGGGCGACACATCGGGCGTAGGGATCAGGGTCTTTTGCTTGCGGCAACCCGGCAAACCAAGAGCCACAAGAACCAGCAGGCTGCCTGCGGCGGCGTTGAATAAAATCTTTCTCATCTGTTTATTATTAATTATTTATTCTACCAGTACAATGGTGGCTTGCCGTGCGGTCAGTTTCCAGCCGTTGCGGGTGTGTATCCACACGTCGGTAAACCGGCGGGTCACTTTCCTGCCCGCATTGTCAGTTGCATGTTGCGGGGTAATGATTTCCTTTCCCATCGAGATGGCGATATTTTCCGTTAACGTCACTTTTTCCACAATCCGCTCCACCGTTGAATAGTCTATTTTACCGCTCCTGATCAGGTTCAGGATGTCGGGAATGGTTACCACGGTGTTGGCGGGGTTATTCACCACATAGTCTTTGGCCCAGAGCTTTTTCAGCAGCGTTGCGGTGTCTCCCTTGTGCATCAGTTCCAGCTCCAGCTGTTCCAGTTTTCTGATTTCTCTTTCGGTGGAAGATGGCACCTGCAACCTGCACACCACGGCCGTGATTAACAGGCCGGTTAGAAGAATTGGTTTTTTCATTAGCTATATAACCATATAAAGCTATGCCGTACCGCTCCCGGCCACTTTAGCGTTTGTTGCAGCGGCTTGCTTATTTGTTGCAGGAAGGCTTTGCAGTGGTGTCAGGGCGTTTCCTGCTGCGCTGCCTCGCTTGGCGGAAAGCCAAAATGGCGGGAGAAACTTGCCGAAAAGCTGGCGGGGCTGCCAAATCCGACCCGGTTGGCTACCTCAGATACGGTGGCGGTTTTGTGCCGGAGAAGATGACGGGCATGTTCCAGCCGGATGCTGCGGATAAGATCACCCGGCGATTTATTAAGCAGCGCTTTCAGTTTGCGGTGCAGCTGGGTACGGCTGAGCCCGATGTCAGCAGCCAGCTGGTCGGCCCCGAACAGCTCATCGCCCAGGCGCTGTTGAATAGCCGACAGCACGCGGTCGAGGAATTTCTTTTCCAGCGAAGGAAGCGCTTCGGGCTTTGTTAAGCCGCCGGTATCGGTACGGCTGTATTTTTCCTGCAGCAGGCGCCGCGTTTTCAGCAGGTTGTCTGTCACCGCAAACAATTCCTGTTGTACAAAGGGTTTGCCTATATAGGCATCCGCCCCTGTTTCGATGCCCTGAATCCGGCTTTCCGTGCCCGATTTGGCGGTCAGCATCACCACGGGAATATGGCTGGTCCGCTCGTCGGCTTTCAGTGCTGTGCACACTTCATAACCGTCCATGCCGGGCATCATGACATCGGTAATCACTATATCGGGAATGCGCTCCAGGGCGATGGCTGTGCCGGTTCTGCCGTCGGGCGCCTCCAGCACCCGGAAACGGCCGGCCAGCGACTGGCAGATAAATCCCCGCTATTCATCAGTGTCTTCTATTACCAATACCAGGTCGCCCGCTTTTCCGGCGGGAGGTGGCGGTTCCCTGTCATAAACCGGCGACGCTATTTCCAGGGGGCGCTGTATATGCATCGCATCGTCCGGCTGAACGGGGAATGCCGGCTGCAAGGGCAGGCTTAGCTCCATCAGCGTGTACTCACCTTCAACGCTCTCTGCCCGAATATCGCCGCCGAGCAAGGTCACCAGTTCACGGGTAAGCGCCAGCCCGATACCCGTGCCTTCTGCGGAACGGATATCGGAGAGATCGGCCTGGTAAAAACGCTCGAAAATATAAGGCAGCTTGGAAGCAGGTATACCTTTACCGGTATCTTTTACAGCTACTATAAATGCCCCTTCACCGTTTTTTTTCAAAGCAATTTCAACCCTTCCCTTATCGGTAAACTTCAACGCATTCGACAAAAGGTTACCGGTTATTTTCTCCAGCTTATCATAGTCGCACCGTATCCACAGCTCCTGCCAATCGGAAACAACATCCAGCTCAATTCCTTTTTGCTTCGCCAGCGGCATGTAGTAGTCTGCCTGTTTTTTCAGCGCGGCTACCAGTTCGAGGGGAGAAAGGTTAACTGCCATCAAACCGCTTTCCAGCTTGCTCAGGTCGAGCAATTGATTGATGAGCTGCAGCAGCCTGTCTGCATTTCTCCTGACCAGTGAAGCGTGGTATTGCACCGAAGCATCTTTGTTCGTGGCCAGCAATGCCTCTGCAGGGTTGCTGATCAGCGTAAGCGGGGTTTTGAATTCATGGGTGATATTGGCAAAAAAGCGCGACTTCATTCCGTCCAGTTCCTGCAATCTGTCTGTTTGCCGCTGCAGTTCGGCTGTCCGTTCGCGAACAGTGTCTTCCAATCGCCGCGCTTCGGTTTCAAGCAATTCCCTTTTTTCCGCTTCCTGCTCCAATGCCAGCGCCGAAAGCCTGTTCACTTCTTCCAGGCGGGCGGTCAGGCTTTTATTGGTTCTTGCAAAATCAAGGGCGAGGTAGAGAGAAACGCAGATGGGGAATACCAGTGTGCCGGCCGACATGGTAAACAGCCGAAGCCCGTTTTGACGGGCCGGCCATACGCTGAATATATCCAGCCAGCTGAAGGATATCGCTATAACGGCCGATACCACCCCGATACCGATAAGCCAAAGCCCCGGTTTTCCCTGCCGGATGGCGCGGAAAATGCCCCATAGTTCATCGCAGAAAAATACCAGGAACAGCCAGAATAACAACGAAACATAGTCAACAGGTTGGTAGCGTGCTTCCCAGAGGTGGGAGTGGCCAAGGGCCATCAAGAAAAATCCGGCAAAATAAATACCACATATAATGGCCAGCGCGGTCTTTTTCCATGCCGGAATATACCCGTAACCAAGATTATACAACCGGAGACCGCCGAACCACATCAGCAGGGGTATGCACTCATTGCCTGCATATTCCACGTAATACTGAACCAGGGGTTGGTGGGTTTCATAATATAAATAAGAACCCATGTTAAGAACGCCCATGATGGCGGCATAGGCGGCAAAATAGAGATGGAGCTTTTGTTTCGGATAAAACAAAAACAGCAGGAGGTGCATGAGCGCAAGCATCCACTGGGCCGCTGCACACATAGGTATGAATGCACGCAGGTTGTTGCCACGGCTTAACATGGCATCTACCGACCGGTAATCGCCTATATAGGTTTCAAAACCGGTAAAGTCGGGATGGATGCCGGCAAAATTAGCATAGCGGATGGCCAGCAGGTGCGGCAGTGTGTCGGCGAACCAGAGGGGGATGAGTGTACGGGGATAGCGGGCACCTTTTGTTGTTTCAGCCAGCAAACCAGGTTTCCCGAAACCGCCAACGGGTTTGCCATCCATGAATATTTCGGAGGCGCCGTCATGGGCTATGCGCAGGTCAATCTTTTTATTGACGGCTTTTGCGTCGGCGTTCAGCCAGATCGCAAACCAACCGAAACCTGTCCAGCCTGGCGGCGCGTCGTCTTTCCCGAAACTGGTGGTGGGTAAGGTGGTCCAACCGGCTGTGCTTATAACCGGTTGCTGCAGGTCACCGGGATGAAAATACCAGTCGGCGAATACAAACGACAGCTCGATGTTTTTGTCGAGGCTGTCGGCATGAAGGGTGAATGCTTTTTGAGCATGCAGGCGGCAGGCGCATCCTGTCAACAGGAATGCCAACAGCATCCGCAAAACATATTTTCCAGGGAGAAGTCGGGAGTAGGACATCAATTGAATACACAAATCAAGTCGTATAAATGTAACTTATTAATCCATACTTTTCATACCGGCAACAATAACGGGTAGTTAATTCCGTTACACAACTATCCAAAGAACCTG
>JASGFZ010000267.1:0-4232 GCA_047605345.1 Flavihumibacter sp.
CTTAATAATTTCATCAATATCCGCCCGGAGTGCATTAATCCTGGCTACGGTTCGGGCAATCTCCTCGTTCAGTACGGTAATATCCACCTGCTCACGATTGTCTTTCGCTTCTACATAAGAACTGACCGAAAGGTTATAATCGTTGTCGGCGATCTTGTTGTTGTCGATGGAAACCGCTACGTGCGCCACCTCTTTTTTGCTGTCGAACAGTTCCATGATCTTTTCAATGTGCCTGCTTTCCAGCACATTGTTATTGGTCGCTTTCTTAAAGAAATCTTCACCGCTCGCATCAATAAACTGCGTTTTGTTATTCGCTTTGTGTTTGGACAGAACCAGAATGTTTACGGCGATGGAAGTGCCGTAGAATAAATTGGGGGCTAAGGAAATGACGGTTTCCACAAAATTGTTGTCCACCAGGTACTTCCTGATTTTCTGTTCTGCTCCACCCCGGTAAAAGATACCCGGGAAACAAACAATTGCCGCCCTGCCTTTGCCCGAAAGATAACTTAGGGCGTGCAGCACAAAGGCAAAATCGGCTTTTGATTTAGGCGCCAACACACCTGCAGGAGCAAAACGGTCATCGTTAATCAGCGTGGGGTCATCACTGCCAATCCAGTTAACCGAGTAAGGCGGATTGGAAACAATGGCGTCAAAAGGTTTTTCATCGCCAAACTGCGGGTCAAGAAGCGTATTGCCCAACGCCATATTAAACTTGTCGTAATTGATGTTGTGCAAAAACATGTTCATACGGGCCAGGTTATAGGTGGTATGGTTTATCTCCTGCCCAAAAAACCCTTCTTCAATAATATGGTTGTCAAAATGCTTTTTGGCCTGCAGCAGTAAAGAGCCGGAACCTGCGGCGGGGTCGTATATTTTATTTACGGTTGTCTGCCTGTGCATGGCAAGCTGTGCAATGAGCCTGGAAACGTGCTGCGGCGTAAAAAACTCGCCACCCGATTTTCCTGCATTGGCGGCATAATTGGATATGAGAAATTCGTAGGCATCGCCAAACAGGTCGATCTGGTTATCTTCAAAATTCCCGAAATCCAGTTCTTCCACGCCTTTTATTACAGCGGCCAGGCGACTGTTTTTATTTTCAACGGTAGTCCCCAGCCGGGTGCTGGTGGTGTCGAAGTCAGCAAATAACCCCTTGATATCCGGCTCAGACGGATAGCCATTGGCGGAACTTTCAATGGCATCAAAAATGGCTTTTAAGTCTGTATTAAGGTTGGGATTGGTATGGGCGGTTTTGGCGATATTTACAAAAAGCTGGCTGGGATAGATAAAATACCCCTTTGTTTTAATGGCATCCTCTTTTATGGCAGGCGTTATAACATTGTCTGATAAGCCTGCATAGTCCACACTATCATCTCCGCCCTCGATGTAATTCGTAAAATTTTCACTGATAAAACGATAGAAAAGCGTTCCCAGCACAAACTGTTTAAAATCCCATCCGTCAACGGCGCCACGTACGTCGTTGGCTATTTTCCATATTTTATTTTGTAAATCCTGTCTTTGTTGTATGCTTGTCATTTGGTCTTTAATAGCTGGTTCTCAATTTTTTCGCTGGTAATTTTTAGCTAATATAAAGAAGAAAGCTTTTGCTTGCGGGCAGGCAGAGCGCCGGGGTAGAGATTGCCGCTGACCAGCCCTTATTCGCTGCGCAGGCTGTATGCAGGGTTACTGAGCGCTGCCTTCACCGTATGGAAGGCCACCATCAACATCGTAATGGTCAGCACGGTCAATGCAGATAGTATAAAAGGCGCCGCACGTAAGCCGGTATTCTAGGGAATACCTGCAATAAGCCCCAGCAAACCCAAACAGGTGATAATGATGGTTAACACGGAGAAAGCAGTAAAGATGGCGCCGCGCTTCTGACCGGCTGCGTACTGGCTGTCAAAATCCTGGTCGAGAAAAGTATATTGAAAAGGTATATCCGGTCGGCTTTCGCATAGTGCCGGTCGAAGCTTAGTTCATCTTTGACATACAGAATCAGAAACATGCCAAAGGTTACGCCAATGGTCAGGCCGAGGATGTTCAGCAGGCTGTACCATTTGTCTTTTTTAAAGTTGCGCAAAGCAACCAGCAACATGCTCCTGAGCATAACCCGAAACAGCCCAATCGCCGTACCCGGAAATATATAGTTGTATTATAATATAATATAATATTTGTGACTGTAAAATAAAATATGTTCGGAAACGAACAGTCGCCTGTCCGCCGCCGAACATGAAAAGGTTAGTCTTTTTTGCCTTCGGGGCGCTTGGGCTTAAAGGCTTTGAATTCTTCTTTGGTAATAAATCCGTCGCTGTTGGTATCGATTTCGGCAAAATGGTCTTTGATCATTTTGAATTCCGCTTTATCGGCTTCTTCCTTGCTGATTTTGTCGTCGGCGTTGGTATCCAGCTTTTTGAAAATTTCTTCCGGATCGCGGCGTGGCGGAGGTTGTTTGCCATCCTGTGCATAGGTAGAAGCGCCGGCCAGACAGGTAGCCAGGAATAACGTCAACATTGTTTTTTTGTACATGATAGGAGATTTTAATATCCCGAAATAAAGGGAGGAACGCGTTACCGTTCTTCTAAATGTGTTGTGTGCAGAAAATTCATCTACGAAAACCGGTATTGGCGCTATATCGCTGTTCTTTTAGTCTGCAGGCTTTCATGTTGTGCATCTGCTGTAACTTTAAAAAAACAAGATGCGAAACAATATGCTCGCTTTGGCGCTTGCACTTGCTGCCATGGGCGCCCAGGCACAAACATTAAAACCCGTTCGTTATACCGATGGCGCCCAGGCGCTGAACGGGCTGGTAACGGCCAATGCCGGAAAGAAAGCAGCCGGTGTGCTGGTTTTACCCGCCTGGAAGGGTATTGATGAGGAGGCGAAAACAGCTGCGCTCGACCTCGAAAAGCAGGGCTATATCGCTTTTGTGGCCGATATCTACGGCGAAGGAAATATCCCGGCCGACAATGCCGCCGCTGCGAAGATCGCAGGCAGCTACAGGAATAACTATGCCGCTTACCAGAAAAGGATTTCCCTGGCCCTCGACCAATTGGTAAAAGCAGGCGCCGACCCCGCCCGCCTGGCGGTGATCGGTTATTGTTTCGGTGGAACGGGTGCGCTGGAAGCGGCCCGGGCTGCCTTGCCTGTGCGTGGTGTGGTAAGCATTCACGGCGGCCTTGCCAAAGACAGCACCCGTGCAAACGGCCCGCTTACCGCAAAGATCCTGGTAGAGAACGGCGCCGACGATGCCGGTGTTACGCCTGCGGTCATGGAGAAGCTGACGGCAGAAATGAACGAAGGAAAGGCCGACTGGCAGGTGATCACCTATGCCCATTCGAAGCATACATTTACCGACCCGAAGTCGCCCGATTACAACGAGGTGATGGCCAAAAGACCTGGCAGCACACCCTGCTGTTCCTGGATGAAATACTGAAGAAATAGATATTAACGACGGATTTTTTTCCGGAGCTTTTTCAGGCGAAAGTTTTTTGAAGTGACCACTTTCCCTTCGTCGGTGATCATGACGCAGCTATAAGCGGGGTATTGCTGGATAAAGGCAAGCCCGGCGTCTTTGCCCAGCACCATCAGCGAGGTGCTGAAACCATTGGCCATTTCGGTACTGGGGCCGAATACGGTAACACTGGTTAAACCCGTAGCGGGATACCCGGTAGCCGGGTTGATGATATGCGAATAACGTTTGCCGTCGAAAACAACGTATTTCTCATAGTTGCCCGAAGTGGTTACCGATCCTTCTTTCAAAGGAACCACGGCAATGAGCGCTGATTTTTCAAAAGGATTGGTGATGCCGATATTCCAGTGCTTACCATCGGGACGGCGCCCCCAGGTACTCATGTCGCCGGTTGCATTCACGATGCCCGCCTGCACGCCGCGGGCCAGCATCATCTCCCGGCAGCGGTCTGCCGCATAGCCTTCGCCCAGCGCGCCGAAACCGATTTTCATGCCGGGCAACTTAAGGAATACGGTGCTTTGCACCGAATCGAGAATGATATTGCGGTAGCCTACTTTTTCCACCGATTGGCGGATCGCTTCCGGCGTAGGCATGCTGGTCATGGAGCCATCGAATTTCCAGATACGGTCCATCGCTGCAAAGCTGATATCGAAAGCGCCGTTGGTCTGCTGCGAAAGCCGCAGCGCCCTTTGCGTAAGCGCGAAAAGCTCGCGGTCAACCACCACGGGCCTGATGCCGGCATTTTGGTTGATCTGCGACACCTGTG
>JASGFZ010000268.1:0-4204 GCA_047605345.1 Flavihumibacter sp.
AAAGGGATTGGACGCAATCGTTACGAGAAATATAAAGGATTACCGTAACGCTTCATTTGCGTTAATGACACCTATAAATTTCCTGAAAATGAAGGAAAAAAACGACAGATGACATTAGCCCCAATTTAAAACCCCCAGTGGTTAGCGCTTCTAAAACAAATTCCCCGCAAAACCGGCAAAACTGTCTGTTCTCCCTGCATCTGCAAATGCCGATACATTTACAGAAACCTGCCTGCCCGTCGCCAGCTCTTTTATCTTCACTGTGCCATTGCCCAGCTCTTCCGAACCCAGTATGATAATATAGGGAATACCTTTTTTCTCGGCGTATTTGAACTGTTTATCGAACTTGCTGTTCTCGTGAAACAGCTCGGCCCTGGTACCTGCTGCCCGCAGGGTCTGCGCCAGCCGGAAAGCGGCTGCCGATTCGGTGGCGCCGAGGTTAAAGAACAATACTTCCGTGCCGGTTTCCAGCTCGGCGGGAAACAGCTTTAATTCTTCCATCACATCATAGATCCTGTCTACCCCAAAGCTGATGCCCACACCGGGAATATTCGGCACCCCGAAAAGCCCCGTCAGGTCGTCGTAACGGCCGCCACCGCCAATGCTGCCCATCTGTACCCCTACGGCGCGGATCTCGAAAATAATACCGGTATAATAGTTCAGGCCCCGCGCCAGGGTAAAGTCGAGCACCAGGTTGGCAGGTGCGTCGTGATCCAGCACGAACTGTAATTCTTCCAGCCCTTGCTGCGCATGGGCGGTGTCACCCAGCAATTGCCCTACGGCCAATAGCTTATCGGCATGCGAGGCAGCCGGCGACCGGTCGCCCGCCGACACCTGTAAAAACTGCGCAATGATATGCCATTGGGCCTCGGTGAGTCCGCGTTGCAAAATTTCTTCCCGCACTTTCTCGAGGCCGATCTTGTCCAGCTTGTCGATCGCCATGGTGATATCGGTCATTTTATCAGCGCCACCGCAGGCTTCGGCCAATGCCGCCAGCAGCTTGCGGCTGTTGATCCTGATCTCAACGGGAATGCCCAACCGCTGAAACACCGAAGCGTATATGGCTGCTAGCTCCACTTCGTTCAGTAGTGATGTGCTGCCTACCACATCGGCATCGCACTGGTAGAATTCGCGGTAGCGGCCCTTTTGCGGGCGGTCGGCCCGCCACACCGGCTGCATCTGGTAGCGCTTATACGGCATCGTTAGCTGCTGGTGGTTCATCGCCACATAACGCGCAAAGGGAATGGTCAGGTCGTAGCGCAGCGCCCGTTCGGTAATGGCTGTGCTGCTGAAGCCGTTGAGTATTTTTTCATTGAAAGCAGCTGCCGCCTTATCGCGGTTTTTCGCATCGGCCAGCCCGTTGTTCAGTATTTTGAAGATCAGCTTGTCGCCTTCTTCGCCATACTTGCCCATCAGCGTATCGAGGTTTTCCATGGCGGGGGTCTCCAGGGGCTGGAACCCATAGGTCTCGAATACCGAACGGATGGTATTGAAAATATAATGGCGCCTGCGCAGGGTAGCGGGAACAAAATCGCGCGTGCCGGAAGGTAAACTCGGTTTAGACATGTTGTGAACGGGTGTTTTGGATGATGAGCTGATCGCAGGCGGCTGCTATCCTATCATATACCTCATGGTATCCGGCTTCGGGGCCATACCAGGGGTCAGGTACGTCGACCTGTTGGCCCGGGTGCAGCACTTCCATCAGCAACCCCACTTTGGCAGGGTTGAACTGCCGGCCGCTGATCCGCCGGATATCGTCAACCACGTCACCGGCCATGGCATAGATAAAATCATAACGATCAAAATCGGCGGCCACAAAACGGCGGGCGCTTTGTTGGCTGATATCGAGCCCGTGGCTGCGCGCCACTTTCTGCGACAGGTGATGCGGCGCCTCGCCTGTATGGTATCCGTTGGTGCCTGCGCTGTCTACCTGCCAGTTCAGTCCCGCCGCCGCTGCTTTTTGCTGCAGTATACCTTCGGCCAGCGGACTCCGGCAAATATTACCCAAACAAACCATCAGGATCTTCATGGCCGCAAAAATATGGAATGGGCGCGGGTGTGAATCATATAAATGGTTTATGGTTTGTTGTTTCGGGTTTATAGTGGGGTCGCTGGCGCGCGGGGGCCTGTACTGAAACCGGAGCAGCGGGTGAAGTCCAACCATAAACCCGAAACAACAAACCATAAACTTTTTATCATGTCTCCCGAAAATATTTTGCGCAGCGACGCCCTCGACATTCTTTTTGAAAACAGGAACAAACAATATGGTGCGTATGAACTGAGAAAGCATTATGACAACCGGCTGGCGTATGGGTTGATGGGAATGGCCCTGCTGGCCGGCCTTTTTTTGGTTGTTGCTTTTTGGAAAAAGCAGCCGCAAGGCCCCATCACTTTTACACTTCCGGTTGTTGATACCATTCGCCTGGCCTCGTCGCCGGAACTACCCGTGCCGGAACCGCCTAAACCCGTTGCTCCTCAGCAGCAGGTAGCCACGGTAAAAAATCCGCCGCCGGTTATTGTTCCCGACGACCAGGTTGATAAAACGGAAGTGCCCGCAATAGACGAGCTGGCCGGCAAGCGGATCGGCACCGGGAATATAGATGGCCCTGAACCCGGCGATCTCGTAGAGCCACCGGCGGTTGCCGGTACCGGCGCCGGGTCTGAACCCGCACCACCCGCGCCGCCTGCCCCCGAAGAGCCCCGGAACAGTGCCTCGGTGATGCCCGGTTTTCCGGGTGGGGAAGGGGCCCTGCAGCGCTGGCTTTCGCGCAACCTGCGCCCCCAGGAAGGGCAGGAAGAGGGTCAGCGGGTAAAAGTGGTGGTCCGTTTTGTGGTGGGGCCCACCGGCGTCATCGACCGCATCCAGCTGGTGCAGGAGGGTGGTGAACCGTATGATAATGAGGTATTAAGGGTGGTGAAAAAAATGCCGGCCTGGAAACCTGGCATCCAGGACGGGCGGCCGGTGGCGGTTTGGTTTACCATACCCATAATTTTTGAGACCGGCCTCTAGCAGAATTTACCTATATTGCCTCTCCCGTAAACAGAAGAAATGCACACAAACCAACAGGATAACCGGCGGAAAAGATACAGCCTGCGACGCTCCATTCTCGATTACGGCATGGGCGGTATCATCCTGCTGTGCGGTGTGTTTTTCCTGGCATCGGAGAAGCTGAATTACCATTTCGACCTGGAGCCGGTTTTCCGGAATACATTTGCCTTCCTTTGTATAATATACGGCGCCTGGCGCATGTACCGGGGATACAAAAAGGATTATTACAACGAATAAGAACGAAAAGCGGATATGCATCAACGTTTGAGAAACTGGTTATTGCTTACGGCTGGCCTGATGGGGTTTGGAAGCTGCAGCAATGGGCCGGTTGTGTACAGAAATGACTCGCTCACCAAAGGCACTATACATATAAGTGTAGACGAATCTTTTAAACCGGTGATCGATTCGCAGATCAAGGTGTTCGAATCCACTTACCCCGATGCCCGGGTGATCGCTCATTATAAGCCGGAAGCGGAATGCCTGAAAGACCTGAGGGTAGACAGTATCCGGATGGTGATTGTAACCCGGGGCCTGCTGCCGGCTGAAGAAAAAGCCCTTCGTGATACCCTGTCGTTTGTGCCGCCGCAGGGAAAAATCGCGCTCGACGCCGTGGCCGTGCTGGTAAACAAGGAAAATAAAGACTCCCTGTTGCGGGTAGACCAGGTAGAGGCCATCCTGGCAGGCACCAGCAACCTGCCCCTGAAACCGGTGCTCGACGGCCTTAGCGCCACCAGTACCGTTCGCTATGCCATGGACTCCATCCTGAAGGGAAAACCATTCGGAAAAGAGGTGACGGCAGCCAGGTCCAGCCTCGGTGTGATCGATTATGTAGCCGAAAATAAAAACGCGCTCGGCTTTGTGGGCGTAAGCTGGATTGGAAACCCGGAAGATTCAATGATGCTTAGTTTCCAGAAAAAAGTTACTATTGTATCGCTGCAATGCGGAATTTGTGCCGACACTACCTATGTAAAGCCTTACCAGGCGAATATTGCCCTGAAACGGTACCCTTTGGTACGGGGATTGCATTATATTTTAAAAGAAAATTGGCGAGGACTGGGCAGTGGGTTCTCTAATTTTCTCATCTATCAGCAGGGGCAGCTGATTTTCCGCCGCGCTTATTTATGGCCGGCGACCATGACATTCACTATCCGAAAT
>JASGFZ010000269.1:0-4154 GCA_047605345.1 Flavihumibacter sp.
GGGACGATCTTCAAATATGGAAAAAGAATGGTTGGGCATTGATGGGATTATATCATTCACTGCTGTCGCAGAACAAAGACCGCGAAGCACAAACTGTCAAAGCGGCATTTGACCAGGCCTGGCAATACGCCGATGTGAAAATCATGTCATCGTCATTGTAACGATACTTTCATTTTCCCGGCGATAACTGGGTTTCCCACAGAGATCACAGAGGAACAGAGACATTCATATAGGAGCGATTTGTTTCCGGAATAGCCGCACGTTCGTATGCGCGAACTATGTTTACTTCAAAAGCAATTCTCCGTTCCTCTGTGATCTCTGTGGGAAACAGCGCAAATACCGCGGGCGTTTTTTACAATAAACAGAACTCCCTTTATATTTACGCTGTGAGAAAAACAGCTTTCTTCAGGGCAAAGCCTTCATTCACAGCAACCCCACTACTTCCTCCAGGAACCGCCGGTCTGCCTCATCAAACTGATCCAATAAATCACTGTCCACGTCCAGCACACCCACTATTTCTCCGCCACGCCAAACCGGCACCACGATTTCCGATTTCGACAGGCTGCTGCAGGCAATATGGCCGGGAAATTTTTCCACATCGGGCACTACCAGCGTACGCCCTTCGGCCCAGGCCGATCCGCAAACCCCGCGCCCTTTTTTGATGCGTGTGCAGGCTACCGGACCCTGGAAAGGTCCCAGCACCAGCTCGTCGTTCAGCACCCGGTAAAAACCTACCCAGCACCAGCCGAATTGCGCTTTCAGGGCCGCCGCCACATTCGCCATATTGGCTATTTCGTCGGTTTCACCGGCCAGCAAAGCCCTGATTTGTGGAATCAATGTGGAATACTGCTCTTCCTTGGAACCGGTAGCAATGTGTAAGTCCTCTGCCATCCTGCAAAGATACCTATCTTGCACACATGCAACCCTACCTGCAGCTATTGCAACATATCCTTGATACCGGTGTTGAAAAATCAGACCGCACCGGCACCGGCACCACCAGCTGTTTCGGTTACCAGCTGCGTTTCGACCTGCAAAAAGGTTTTCCGCTGGTAACCACTAAAAAACTGCACCTGAAAAGCATCATCCATGAGCTGTTGTGGTTTTTGCAGGGCGATACCAATATCGGCTACCTGAAAGCGCACGGTGTGCGCATCTGGGATGAATGGGCCGATGCCAATGGCGACCTGGGGCCTGTTTACGGAAAGCAGTGGCGCAGCTGGCAGGGCGCCAATGGTAAAACGATCGACCAGATCAGCGATGTACTCAAACAGCTCCAAACAAATCCCGACAGCCGCCGCATGATCGTCAGCGCCTGGAATGTGGCCGACCTGCCCGATATGGCCCTGATGCCCTGTCATGCCTTGTTCCAGTTTTATGTAGCGGATGGCCGCCTCAGTTGCCAGCTTTACCAGCGCTCGGCCGATGTGTTCTTAGGGGTGCCCTTCAATATTGCTTCTTATGCATTGCTTACGCTGATGATGGCGCAGGTAAGCGGTTTGCAGCCGGGTGAATTCATCCACAGCTTCGGCGATGTGCATATTTACAGCAACCACCTTGAACAGGTGAAGCTGCAACTCAGCCGTACGCCTTTCGAACCACCGCAGATGAAGCTGAACCCGGCGGTGAAAGACCTGTTCTCTTTCCGTTATGAAGATTTTGAATTGTTGAATTACCAGTCACATCCGTCGATCAAGGCGCCGGTGGCCGTTTGATGAAAATACACACTTATGCGATTGAATATGGTGGTGGCGGCAGGAGAGAACAACGCGATCGGTAAAGACAACCGCCTGCTTTGGCGCCTGCCGAACGATATGAAGTTTTTCAAAAACGTTACCTGGGGATTGCCGGTGATCATGGGCCGCAAAACGTTCGAGAGCCTGGGCAAGGCCCTGAAAGGAAGAACGAATATTGTGCTGACCCGCCAACCTGGTTTCGAAGCGGCCGGTATACAGGTGGCAGACACCGTCGAAAATGCCCTCAGCCTGGCCGGAACCAGCTTTGCGAAAGAAGTGTTTATCATCGGCGGCGCTGAAATATATAAACAAACCCTGCCGGTCACCGACCGCATTTACATCACGCGTGTGCACGGCAGCTTTGAAGCCGATAGCTTTTTCCCGGCAATCGATCCCGCTTTGTGGAAGCTGCATGCAAGGCTTGATTTTCCGGCCGACAATAAACACGCCTACAGCTATAGTTTTGAAGTGTGGAACCGAACCGCTGCGAAATCCTGAGCTATGCAGGCGCCCTATCCGCACTGGCGGCTCGCTGTTAAATGGCTGCACTATTATCTTACGGCTTCCAATGGCCGCGGTCATGGCGTTCATTCTCCGTTTGTTTATCGTTTTATACGCGAGTTGCTGATGGACAAATCCCCTGACCCGGCCTTTGAAAAAATCGAATCGCTGCGCAGGCAGTTGAAGCATGATCAGACCCTGCTTACCGTAGATGATTTTGGCGCCGGCAGTGCGCACGACAATGGCCGGCAACGAAGCATCGCTTCGCTGGCGAAGCGGGCGGCAAAGTCGCCCCGCGGCTGGCGCAGCTGCTTTTCCGGTCGGTGCGTTATTTCAAACCGGCTACCGTGATCGAGCTGGGCACTTCGCTGGGCATTTCAGGCGCTTACCTGGCAGCGGCCCTTCCCGGCACACAGGTGTACACCCTCGAAGGCGCACCGGCTATTGCCGCCAGGGCTGCGGAAAATTTTCAATCGCTCGGCTTACCTAATATCTCGGTTATTCCCGGCCGTT
Source organism: Flavihumibacter sp. (assembly GCA_047605345.1). Taxonomy (GTDB): domain Bacteria; phylum Bacteroidota; class Bacteroidia; order Chitinophagales; family Chitinophagaceae; genus Flavihumibacter. The sequence continues at coordinate 2,748 of JASGFZ010000269.1, forward strand.
TTGACGACAGCCTGCCCGGCCTGCTGGCAACAACGGGGAAAGCAGATATGGTGTATATCGACGGCAACCACCAATATCAACCGACGATGGATTATTTCCGTTTTTTTCGTGACCACCGGCAGAACGATACCGTGCTGATCTTCGACGATATTCACTGGAGCGAAGGCATGGAAAAGGCATGGGAGGCCATCAGGAACGATGAAACGGTTACCTGCAGTATCGATCTTTTCTTTTTGGGTTATGTTTTTTTTCGCCGGGAAAATAAAACCCCGGTGCATTTCAGCATTCGCTATTGATTAACCGAAATAACCCCTATTTTAGGGTAAGCAATACCGGTAGTATGATCATCGCTGTATTGAAAGAGCCAATTCCTGAAACCCGGGTATCCCTGTTACCCGAAGCTGTTCCCGCGCTTGTGAAAGCCGGTCATGAGGTATGGGTCGAAAAGAAAGCGGGCGCGGGGGCTTATGCATCCGATGACGCTTATGCGGCTGCCGGCGCCCGGTTGATAGACCGTAGTGAAGCCGCCACGGCAAAAATTGTTTTATCGATCCACCCGGTATTTGATGTAACCGCCGCGGCACAGGTCTGGATCGGGCAATACCAGCCTCTTTACCAGCTGCCGTCGGTTGGAAGCTGGGCGCAGAAAGGCATTACGGTTTTCAGTCTCGACATGCTGCCGCGCACCACCCGCGCACAATCAATGGATATACTCAGCTCGCAGGCAAATATTGCAGGTTATAAAGCGGTATTGCTGGCTGCGTCTATGTATAGCCGTTATATGCCGCTGTTTATGACGGCGGCGGGCAGTGTAGCCCCGGCAAAGCTGCTGGTGCTGGGCGCCGGTGTAGCCGGGCTGCAGGCCATTGCAACGGCGCGCCGATTGGGTGCGGTGGTAGAGGTATTCGACACGCGCCCTGCTGTGAAAGAAGAAGTGATGAGCCTCGGTGCAAAATTCGTGGAAGTGGAAGGCGCTGCCGACGCCAGCAAGGCGGGCGGTTATGCCGTAGAACAATCGGAAGCCTTCCGGCAACGGCAAAGCGAAGCCATCGCCGCCGCTGTTAAGAAATCGGATATGGTGATTACCACCGCGCAGATCTTTGGTAAGCAGGCACCCCTGCTGGTCACTACGGCCATGATCGAATCGATGCGGCCGGGTTCCATCATCATCGACCTGGCGGCAGCTACCGGCGGTAATACTTCCCTTACAAAAAACAATGAAACCGTTCAGCACAACGGCGTTACGATCGTGGGCGATTCCAGCCTGGCCGCCAGTATGCCTTCCGACGCCAGCAAGCTGTACGGCAAGAACCTGCTGAACTTCCTGGCGCTGATCGTTTCAAAAGAAGGCGCCTTGCAGCTGAACTGGTCCGACGAACTGGTAACCGGCGCCTGTATTACCCACGA
>JASGFZ010000270.1:0-4111 GCA_047605345.1 Flavihumibacter sp.
ATGTGTTGACCTGACCATGATCCGATCGGTATGCGACGCGCACGGATTGGTGATGACGGTCGACAATACTTTCGCTACACCGCTGTTGCAGCAGCCCTTTGCTTATGGCGCCGATTTCGTTTTTCACAGCACCACCAAATTCCTCAACGGGCACGGCACGGCGATGGGCGGTGTATTGCTGGGCAAAGACCTCGCCTTCATGCAAGGCAAAGCCTGGAAATGGTATGTGTTGCTGGGCGGAAATGCAAATCCTTTTGACGCTTACCTGCTTACCCAGGGTATGACCACGCTGGAGCTGCGCATGCAACGGCATTGCAGCAATGCAATGGCGGTGGCATTGCACCTCGACAAACACCCGGCGGTGGCGTTTGTAAATTATACCGGTCTGCCGGCGCACCCCGATTATGCCATTGCGCAAAAACAGATGCGCCATCCCGGCGCCATGCTCAGCTTTGAGGTGAAAGGCGGTATTGCAGCAGGCATCCGTTTTATCAACCGTTTACAAATGTGCACCAAAGCGGTTTCGCTCGGTACCGTCGATACGCTGGTATCGCATCCCGCATCTATGTCGCATGCCGGTATTTCGAAAGCCGAAAGGGAGCAATACGGCATCACCGACGGATTGATCCGCATGAGCGTAGGTATCGAAAATATTGAAGACCTGCTGGAAGACCTGGAACAAGCCCTCGCATGAATACCATCGTTATCAGAAGAGCCCGGCAGGAGGATTGTGCGCGACTGCTGGAACTGGTCAGGGAGCTGGCCGTGTATGAACGCGCACCCGAAGCCGTAACCGTTCGTCTCGATCATTTTATAGAGAGCGGATTTGGCCCGCAGCCGGTATGGTGGGCCTTTGTAGCCGAAGTAGACGGCATAGTGGAAGGTTTTGCATTGTACTATATCCGTTACAGCACCTGGAAAGGACAGCGGATGTACCTGGAAGACCTGCTGGTAACGGAAGAAAAAAGAGGCATGGGATTGGGCAGCCGGTTGTTTGAGCGGCTAATTACAGAAGCGAAAGAAAAAGGCTTTCAGGGTATTGTATGGCAGGTATTGGAATGGAATGTGCCGGCCATCAATTTTTACCGGAAGTTCGGCGCCGATTTTGATGCCGAATGGGTGAATTGCTCGGTAAATATTACTTAATTACAAGACAGGCAATGTCTGGTTGGTTGGTCAAAAACTGTTCGATTAAAAATCAGCATCAAAGGTAACTATTGAGTATCCCTGCTTTTTCGCAAACTCCCAGATGGCTGAATCAGCAGCATTTGTAAGGCCAACCGAACTCACATGGGTAGAACCCGGGAACCACCGTTCTGACAGCTTTATTATCCGGAAGGATATATTTTGGTCAAACAAAAGCTTCACGATGCAACACGCAGAATATGTTCCCTCTCGGCTGCAAATGCCAATGCTGCCTGTATGTGTTCAGTTTTCAGTTCGGGAAAGTCTTCAAGAATATGCTCCACCGTCATTCCCGAAGCAAGCCACGAAAGAATGTCATATACAGCAATCCGGGTATTCCTGATACAAGGTTGACCGAATCTCTTTTCAGACCTGATTTCTATGAGTTCCTGGAACGACATTATCCAAAAATACGCTTTTTAGCCAATACCTTTCGCTACTCACGCTACACTCTCAACTGTCACCGTTTTGTCGATCTTGCCGATCAGTCCCTGCAGCACTTTTCCCGGTCCTACTTCAGTAAACCGGCTGGCGCCGTCGCCGATCATAGCCTGTACCGATTGCGTCCACCGTACGGGACCGGTAAGCTGATCGATCAGGTTCTGCTTTATCTCTTCCCTGTCGAGAACGGCTTTGGCTGCCACGTTCTGGTAAACGGGGCAGGAAGGCTGCTGGAATTTGGTTTGTTCGATGGCTGCCCTGAGTTCTTCGCGGGCGGGCGCCATCAAAGGCGAATGGAATGCTCCGCCCACCGGCAATACCAGCGCGCGTTTGGCACCCGCGGCTTTCATACGCTCGCAGGCGATCTCTATGCCTTTCACCGAGCCGCTGATGACCAGCTGCCCGGGACAGTTATAATTTGCCGCCACCACCACTTCGCCCGTATCGGCCTGCACGGCGGCGCAGATGGTTTCCACTTTGGCATCATCCAGGGCCAGCACCGCCGCCATGGTAGAAGGCTGCAGCTCACAGGCTTTCTGCATGGCCTGCGCGCGGATCGAAACCAGTGTCAATGCATCGTCGAACGACAACACACCGTTGGCCACCAGGGCAGAAAATTCGCCCAATGAATGGCCGGCCACCATTTCAGGTTTCGCCTGCCCGATGCCGCGGTAGGCAATGATCGAATGCAAAAAAACAGCGGGCTGCGTAACCTTGGTTTGTTTCAGGTCTTCATCCGTTCCATGGAACATGATATCGGAAATCCGGAAGCCCAGTGTTTCATTGGCCTGTTCAAATAATTTCTTGGCAAAAGCACTGTTGTCGTAGTGTTCTTTTCCCATTCCCGGGAACTGGGAACCCTGGCCCGGAAAAACGTATGCATGCTTCATGTAATAGAATCGTTGTTGCGCAAAATAACAATATTCAACTCAGTTTTGCAGAAATCAGTTTCATGAACTCGCTGCGGGTCTCATTTTTTTCGAATTCACCGAAAAAGGCAGACGTAGTGGTAACGGAATTCTGCTTTTGCACACCCCGCATCATCATACACAAATGGCTCGCTTCGATCACCACCGCTACACCCAACGGCTGCAATGAGTCTTTGATGGCCATCAGTATCTGGTGCGTGAGCCTTTCCTGCACCTGCAGGCGCCGGCTGAACACATCCACCACACGCGCTATTTTACTGAGGCCGGTGATATAGCCATTAGGGATATAAGCAATATGCGCTTTGCCAAAGAAAGGCAGCAGGTGGTGCTCGCACATGCTGTACAGCTCGATGTCTTTCACGATGATCATTTCGCTTACGTCTTCGTGAAACCTCGCCGAATCCAATATCTCCTTTGCATCGAGCTGGTAACCCTGTGTCAGGAACTGCATCGCCTTTGCCATTCTTTCAGGCGTTTTCAGCAGGCCCTCCCGGAAGGGGTCTTCACCTATCAGCGACAATACGTTTTTGTAGTGATCGATCAGTGCGCCGGTTACCTGCTCGTCGTAAAATTCTTCTTTGCTATATGCCATAGGTACTTTTTTAAGCGGGGTATTCTACAAAATTCCGCTCGGTTTCATACAATCGAATAAACAGTTCGTGTTCAGGATCAAGGTGCGGCCGCAACAGCCGGTAAATAACCACCGCGATGTTTTCGGCGGTAGGTATCAGTGAAGCAAACTCTGTTGTATCCAGGTTCAGGTTGCGGTGATCGAACCGTTCGATGACTTCTCGCTGGATGATGTCAGACAACCGTTTAAGGTCCATTACATAACCGGTAGCAGCATCGGGTTCACCTACCAGCTTCACCACCAGCTCATAATTGTGCCCGTGGTAATGGGGATAACTGCACTTCCCGAATACCTCCCAGTTCCGGGCTTCATCCCACTCGGGCCGGTACAGCCGGTGCGCCGCATTGAAATGTTCCTTTCTGAAAACAGCCACTTTATGTCCCATCAGGCTAAATTACACGGAAATACGACATTTGTTCATAAAGCTGTTTACATGCATTGTTTACTGGTAGCCGCCACCGTTGGCGAAATCGCTCCTTTTACCGATCACCTGTCGCAAACAGACAAGCTGGATCATATAGAGCTGGATGTTGATATACTGATCACCGGCATCGGCGCCCTGGCTACTGCCTATGCACTGACCCGCTACCTGCAGCACAAAAAGCCCGACCTGGTGATCCAGGCCGGTGTAGGCGGATTGTTTGACCGGTCCCTGCCGCTCGGCACGGTATTCGCCGTTAAACAGGATACCATGGCAGATATGGGCGTAACCGAAAAGAAAAATTTTCATACACCGTTTGATACAGGCTGGATGCAGCCCAATGAAGCACCGTATAAAAAAGCAGTGCTGGTTAACCCTGCGTCTGCCCTGCTCAAAAGAATACGGTTGCCAAAAGCCAATGCCGTTACGGTCAACGAGGTCAGCACCAGGAAGGAGAAAATCGATTATTACAAAGAAAAATACAAGGCGCTGATCGAATCCATG
>JASGFZ010000271.1:0-4110 GCA_047605345.1 Flavihumibacter sp.
ATTCCCAATATTGCATCTGATACTGCGAATATTCGCCGGAATGCCGCTTTTATCATGGAGATGATGAAACGCCGCGGCATCGGGCAGGTGCAATTGCTCGAAGCAAATGAACGCTCCACCCCCCCGGCTATATACGGGGAGGTAATAACCCCCGGTGCCAAACAAACCGTGGTCTTCTATGCGCATTACGACGGCCAGCCCGTGAACCCCGCGCAGTGGGCAAACGGCCTGCAACCTTTCCAGCCTGCTCTTTATACCGCGCCGATACCTGAAGGCGGACAACCCCTGAACGACCCGTCCGCCAACGCCGCTTTTGACCCGCAGAGCAGGCTGTATGGAAGAAGTGCGTCTGATGATAAGGCCGGCGTATCGGCCATTCTGTTCGCCTGGGAAGCGATCAGCAGCGCCAAACTCAAAGTGCCGATGAATATCAAATTCTTTTTCGAAGGCGAAGAAGAAGCGGGCTCTCCCCACCTGGGCGAAATACTCGATAAGCACAAAGCATTGTTGCAATCGGATGGCTGGATCATTTGCGACGGACCGGTTCACCAATCGGGCCGCAAGCTGATCGCTTATGGTGTGCGTGGCGACGCGCATGTAGAGCTGACGGTATATGGACCCAAACGGCCGCTGCACAGCGGGCACTATGGCAACTGGGCGCCCAATCCGGCCATGGAATTATCGAAATTACTGGCAGGTATGAAAGACGATAAGGGCCGCGTTACCATCGCCGGGTTTTACGACGATGTAACACCGCTTACAGAAACGGAGAAAAAAGCCCTGGCCGCCGTACCACCCGTAGAAGCGCAAATGAAAAAAGAGCTGGGATTTACGCAGGAAGAAATGCCCGGCTCGTCGTTGATGGAGGCCATTAACCTCCCCTCGCTGAACATCAACGGCATGAACAGCGCCAATGTGGGAAAATGGCTGCAAACGTAATACCTGTAAGCGCCACAGCCGTACTGGACCTGCGGCTGGTATTAGGCAACGACTGGCAAAAACAACAGCAAAAGATCGTGTCGCACCTCAAAGCAAAAGGATACACGGTGATTGACCATGAGCCTACAGAGGCAGAAAGGGAAACGAGTGAAAAGCTGGTGAAAGTGATCTGCGGAAATGACGGCTACAATGCGCAACGCACGCGAATGGACCTTCCCTTTGCCAAACAGGTGGCCAAAGCCGTACAGTTGACCGTAGCCGAACCGATTGTACTGCTGCCCACCGTTGGCGGCTCGCTGCCGCTATTCGTATTTGAGCAAAAATTGGGCGCTAAAACCATTACGGTATCGATCGCCAACCACGACAATAACCAGCACGCGGAGAATGAAAACATCCGGCTCGCCAACCTCTGGAATGGTATTGAAACACTGGCAGCCATTATGCTGAGTAAACCCGAATAACCGTGCGATCAGCTGCGTGATTTTCGCCGTTCGCGAAATGCCTTGTACGAACCTTTGGACGCAGCCGGCCTGGCTGTCTTTTCGGTTGTGCGGGTGGGTACATGGGGAGGCGCCGCTTTTTTCGCCGGCTTCGCTGCAGGCGGGGCACCGGGTTTGGCACGCGGTGTTTTTACGGCAGCAGGTGCCGCTGTTTTGGACGACTGCGCCACACTGCTGATCAATTGCTTTATTTCGGCTTCACTCAGGTAACGCCACTTGCCCGGAAGCAGCTTGTCCAGCCGAATATGCATGATACGTGTACGCTGCAGGGCCGTAACCGTATATCCCAGGTACTCGCACATACGCCTGATCTGGCGGTTCAGCCCCTGTACCAGCGTGATCCTGAAGCTTTGCCGGCCGGTAACCGTTACTTTGCAGGGAAGGGTCTTTGTGCCATCCAGCGGAATGCCCTGGCTCATCTTTTCGGCGAAGCCGGGCTCCAGCACGCGGTGAACCCGTACCTGGTATTCCTTTTCGTGGGCGTTGCCCGCACGCAATAACTTGTTCACCATATCGCCGTCGTTGGTGAGAAACAGCAGCCCTTCAGAATCCTTGTCAAGCCGCCCGATGGGGAATATCCTTTTGTGAAAGCCGATATAGCTGATAACATTCCCCGGAACATGCTCTTCGGTAGTGGTGGTAATACCCACCGGTTTGTTGAAGGCGATATACAGCGGCTTTTCCTTCTGGCTGCGGGTAACGAGGCTGCCGTCAACTTCTACGGTATCGCCGGGTGTATAACGGTTACCTGTAACCGCCGTTTTATTGTTCAGCAATACACGGCCGGCTTTTATCAGCGCATCGGCTTCGCGGCGGGAGCAATAGCCCGTATCGCTGATGAATTTATTCAGGCTGATCGAATCAGACAATCTCAGGATTTTTTGTGTTTCTTTTTGGCGCCCGCCGGTTTTCCCGAAGCGGCCGTTGTTTTTTTACCGGCTTTCTTCCTGGTGCCGGCCGGGGGCCCGGGTATAAAGGGCAATTCCGCTGCCGCAGGATGATCCTTCAGCGCAGCCGTGATCACCCATTCGTAATCCAGCTGCCTTTTTTCCAGGTTGGCAGCCACCACCCTGATGCGCACCTTATCGCCCATCCGAAAACGCCGGCCGCTGCGCATACCCACCAGCATATAGTCCGATTCAATATGCCTGAAATCATCGTAATCGGCCAGGCTGGTCACACTTACCAGTCCTTCGCATTTATGGGCTACCGTTTCCACCCAGAAGCCGAAAGAAGCCACACCGCTGATCACACCATCGAACTCGTCGCCCAGGAAATTCTTCAGGTACTCCACCTGCTTGTATTTGTTGCCCGCGCGCTCGGCTTCCATGGCTGCGCGCTCGCGCTCGCTGCAATGCCTGCACTTCTCTTCCATCTTTTTGTCGGCATGCAGGTTCTTATCAAGCACCTCCTGCAATACACGGTGCACCAGCACATCGGGATAACGCCTGATGGGTGAAGTAAAATGGCAATAGTCTTTAAAGCCCAGCCCGTAATGCCCGATATTCTTACCGGTGTACACGGCTTTGGCCATGGTACGGATGCCCAGTTGCTCCAGCACATGCTGCTCAGGCTGCCCCTGTACATCTTTCAGCTGCTGGTTGAACGAGGCCGCGATGCTGTCGGGCGATTTGGTGTCGAACGAATGGCCGAACTTACGGGCGAAGGCCGCGAAGGGCAACAGCTTTTCTTCGTCGGGCTGGTCGTGCACCCGGTAAGGAAAGGGCACAGGTCTGCCTTCTATTTCTATCTTACCTACATGCTCCGCCACATACCGGTTGGCCAGCAGCATGAACTCTTCAATCAGCTGGTGCGCTTCCTTGCTTTCTTTCACGATGATGCCGATGGGCCGGCGCTGCTCATCCAGCTTGAAACGCACTTCCTGCGAAGAAAAATTGATCGCGCCTTTTTAAACCGTTGCTTGCGGAAGCGCTGGGCAAAACGGTTCAACGTCAGTATTTCCTCTTTGTACAATCCGTCTTCCGATTCAATGATCTCCTGCACTTCTTCATAGGTGAACCGGTGGTTGGAATGAATAACCGTGCGGCCCAGCCAGTAATCCTTCACATCGCCCTTGGCTGTTAATTGGAAAACCGCCGAAAACGTGAATTTGTCTTCATGCGGGCGCAGGGAACAGAGCTCGTTCGAAATGCGTTCGGGCAACATAGGATTCACCCGGTCGGGCAGGTACACCGAAGTGGCGCGCTGGTAAGCTTCCTTATCCAGTTCGGTACCGGGCTCAACATAATAGCTCACATCGGCAATGTGTACACCGATCTCGAAACCGCCTTTTATTTCACGGAAGGAAAGGGCGTCGTCGAAATCCTTTGCATCTACCGGGTCAATGGTGAACGTGAGAACATCCCGGAAATCTCTCCGCCTGGCAATTTCGGCACTGGCCAATACATCCGGAATACGCGCCGTTTCTTCCTGCACTTCTTCAGAGAAGCCGATGGTGAAACCATTTTCGAGAATGATCTCTTTCATGGCCAGGTCGTTCTCGGCAATATCTTCCAGTATTTCAGTGACGATACCCACCGGTTTCTTGCCATTCTCCCATTCGGTCATCTTCACCATTACCCGGGCACCGTTCGGCGCATTCAGGGTGTTGGCCAGGGGAATATATATATCGGGCATGGGCTTATCACCCTCGGGCAAAAAGAAAGCGAAG
>JASGFZ010000272.1:0-4107 GCA_047605345.1 Flavihumibacter sp.
CAGCGATAACAGCGCCCGCTATTTCGAATACTATTTCGGCAAATATCCGAGTATCATTCGCAAAAACCGCACCTCGGTGGCTGTTTTGAATGGCAGCGAATCGGCCGGTGAACTGGATCAGCTGGCCGACGATACCCACCTGTACTTCGGGCTGGGCTGCCGCAATGTAACGGCCCTGCGGGTGCCCGAAGGTTATGATTTCGAGCCGCTGCTGGAAGCCTGCCGCAAATACAGCTATTTCTCCGACCACAGCCGCTACAGGAACAATTACGATTACCAGCTGGCCCTGGCCCTGCTGAACAAGCAGTTTTACATGACCAACGGTACCGTGCTGCTGATGGAGAACGAATCGCTGTTTTCGCCCATTTCGCAGCTGAATTACCGCTTTTACCAGCCGGGCGAAGACCCCGCCGCCGGGCTGGCGGGCAATAATTCGGTTCAATGCATCGTTCAGCAAGGTGGCATCCCCTTTGGAAAAGCACAGCAACCGGCTATAAATGATTACGCCGACGGCGTAGATACGATGGCATTTTTGACGTATCTTTAAACTGATCTACGAAGACCTTAGTAAAACTATTGTTAAACTAAAAATCGATACAACCGGCAGAGGCTTCCCATCGTTAATTTGTAACGATCGATTGTTTAAACAGATTGAAAAATATGAAACTGCAACAAGTTGTACCCCTCATCCTTCTGAGTGCTGTCACTTCGGTAGGCAGCATGGTTGTTTACAATAAGTATTTCAATAAGAACGAATACACGTATAATGCGGCTGACCAGCGCGAGATCCCTTCCAATTATGCAGGGTTTTTCGACGGCAAGTCAGACAATGCGCCTTCCGACTTTGTTGACGCCGCCAGCAGCGCCATACCTGCTACCGTACACATAAAGACCAAGGCGACCCGCACGGCCAGCAACAACCTGCCGCGCAGGAGCCCGCTGTTCGACCTTTTCGGCTTTGACATGGACGAAGGCATGACGCCCCGCTCCATGCCTTCCATGGGTTCCGGCTCGGGCGCCATCATCAGCGACGACGGTTATATTGTCACCAACAACCACGTGGTAGACGGGGCCGACGATATCACCGTTAGCCTGGCCGATAAAAAAACCTATAAAGCCAAGCTGATCGCCGCCGATCCGTCGAGCGACCTGGCCGTGATCAAGATCGACGCCAAAGGCCTGCCCTTCCTGCTGTACGGCAATTCAGACGACCTGAAGATCGGCCAGTGGGTATTGGCAGTAGGCTATCCGCTGAACCTCGATGCCACGGTTACCGCCGGTATCGTCAGCGCCAAGAGCCGCTCGCTCGATATCAACAAGCGCCAGAGCAAAGTGCCCATTGAATCATTCATACAAACCGATGCCGCGGTGAACCCCGGTAACAGCGGCGGACCGCTGATCAATACCGCCGGCCAGATGGTGGGCATCAACTCGGCCATCGCTTCACCCACCGGTTCTTATGCCGGTTATTCCTTTACCATACCGGTAAACCTGGTAAAAAAGATCGTGGCCGACCTGATGAAATTCGGTACCGTGCAACGCGCTTACCTGGGCATCAACTACGCCCCTGAAAACCTCAGCGACGAAGTGAAAAAACAGGAAGGCATTGCCGATGGCGATGGCGTATATGTACTGGATGTTACCAAAGACGGGGCAGCCGCCGCTTCGGGTATCCGTAAAGGTGACTTTATAACCCGCATCAACAGTGTACCGGTGCGTTCCGGCCCCGAGATGGTGGGACAGATCGCTACCTATCGTCCCGGCGACCGGGTGAAGATCGGTTACCGCCGCGACGGCAAAGAACAGGTGGCCGACGTGGTGCTTCGCAACAGCGGCGGAACCACCGCCGTGGTAAAATCATCCGTAGTAGACAAGCTGGGCGCCGAGCTCACCACCATTTCGGCAAAAACAGCCAAGGAAATGGGTGTTAAAGGCGGGGTAATGGTGAAGGGGATCGACGACAACGGCGCCTTCAGCAAAACCCGTATGGAAGAAGGCTTTGTAATCCTGAAAGTGAACGGCAAAGAGGTGACGACTGTAGAAGAGTTCCGCGCCGAGCTGGAAAAAGCCGGCTCTTCGGTTACGCTCGACGGTATGTACCCCGGTTACGACGGTGTGTTCAGGTATCCGATGAAGATCAACGACTGATCAGCTTAGCTGTTTGGTAAAGACCTTATAACCCCAGGCGTGCAGGTGCACGCCTTTTTTTATGGAGAAATCGATCAGCTCGCCGCTGAACAGCTCTTCAAAAAAACCGGTTACAGGGGCATCCTGCAACGATACCGATACTTCGTGCCCCGACAGGTTCAGCAGCACCAGCAGGGCAGCATCGCCGTGCTGGCGGAGAAAAGAAAACACTTCCTGGCCGGTGTTGTACAGGCGCGTGGTTTGTACAGCCGGGTCGCCGCCGCGGGCGGCGGGATGGGTGGCATGCAGGGTCAGCAGTTTTTTATAAAAGCCGTGCAGGGCATACTGTCCGTTCCAGCTGATCGTGTCTTTGTCGAAAAAAGCCAGGCGTTTATGGTTCGGGCCTTCCTGTCCGCTGTAGATCATGGGAATGCCGTTCCAGGTAGCGGAGAATACGGCAAAAGGCAGGGCCAGGTTTCCGTATTTTTCGTATTCGGTACCGTTCCAGCTGTTTTCGTCGTGGTTGCTGGTGAACCAGGTTTTGAGCGCGGCGGGCGGATAGCTGTCGCTGATCTTATTGAGCAGCCAGTCGAGCCCCCCGATATCGGTTCTGCCCCTGGCAAAATCTTCCGTTTTATGCATCCATTCCCAGGCGTAGGTGGCGTCGAAGGCATCGTGGTAGTGGATCTCTTCACATTCGGCCAGCCAGAATAATTTTTTACGGGCATCGTGCTGGCGGCGGGCGGCCACCCAGAAATCGAGGGGCACCAGCATGGCCATATCGCAGCGGAAACCGTCGATATCGGTTTCGCGCACCCAAAAATCCATGGCATCGATCATGGCCTGGCGCATGGCGGGGTTGCTGTAATCGAGATCGATCACGTCCTCCCATCCGTTGGTATCGTAGAACTCGCCGCGGTCATTTTTTTTGAAAAAATCAGGGTTTGTTTTGGTCCAGGTATGGCCGTGGCCGGTGTGATTGGCCACCCAGTCGATGATCACCTTCAGCCCCAGGTCGTGCGCCTGGGTCACAAGTGATTTGAAGTCGTCAACCGAACCATATTCCGGGTTGGTGCCGGTATAGTCGCTGCACGCGTAGTAACTGCCGAGAGTTCCTTTTCTTTTTCGACGGAGATGGGGGTAATGGGCATAAACCACAGTACGTGTACGCCCATGTCACGCAGTCGGGGCATTTCGCGGGCAAAGGCCTGAAAGCTTCCTTCTCGGGTGTATTGGCGAAGGTTAACCTCGTAAATATTGCTTTGCTGCGTCCAGCTGAGCGGAACAAATCCGGTAGATGCCATATTAATCGTTTCTAATTCATTGGGATGGGTGAAAATAAGATAATTTTGCGGCTGGTTTATACAGGTGCGCATGAAACAATTTGAAGTTCCGGATCATTACAGGAGCCCGCTGATCACGGCGGTCAAAAAGAAGCGAAAGGAGGCGGACAAGCTGAAGAAAGATTTCAGCCCCACCCTGCTCGATGCCGGTACACTGCACATTTACCTGGCCCGCCATTTCGGCTTTTGCTACGGGGTGGAAAACGCCATTGAAATTGCCTTCAGAACCGTGGCCGAGCACCCCGGCAAACGGATCTTTTTGCTGAGCGAAATGATCCACAATCCGCGTGTGAATGCCGACCTGCAGGCGGCGGGCATCCGTTTTTTGCAAGACACCTATGGCCGGCAGCTGATTCCCTTTGATGACATACAGGCCGACGATATTGTGCTGATTCCCGCTTTCGGCACCACCCTGCCCATCGAGCGGCTGCTGCAGGAAAAAGGCATCCAGACCGAAAAATACAATACCACCTGCCCCTTTGTGGAAAAGGTGTGGAACCGCAGCGAGCAGCTGGCCGCGAAGGGTTACAGCATCCTGATACACGGCAAGCCGAAGCACGAGGAAACGAGGGCCACCTTTTCACATGCGGCGGCGGGTGCGCCGGCGGTGATCCTGAACGATATGAACGATGCCGTT
>JASGFZ010000273.1:0-4097 GCA_047605345.1 Flavihumibacter sp.
GAGGTGTGCTGGTTCGAATCCAGTCCTGGGCACTTTAGTAAGTATAAAAAGGTTATAAGTCATCGATTTATAACCTTTTTCTTTTCTGTCAATAGTCAGCTTTGACCGTTTTTCTCCGCATACCCCTTAAAGGAATTGGTAAGTTCAGGGCAATAAGATGGCTGGAATCGGTCTACAGAGGCAAGCCATCCCTTTTTGTACATTGGACATTAGTGCCGCCCGTTCTTGGTATAAGGAGAAAACCTGAATCCGGAAGCGCTGGATGAGGCGAGAGTCTCATGTCCAGTGCTGTGAGAGCCTTGGGGTGAAACTCCCCTTGGCTACTCGACTTTTTTGCATAGTTTGCTACGCAAAGCTTTTATAATGGATAAAAACGAGATCCTGCCGTCTCCCGGGGCGCGCTTCCGGGAGGCTATGAAAACAGAGCAGCCTCTCCAGATCGTTGGCGCTATCAATGCCAATCATGCGCTGCTGGCGCAACAGGCTGGCTTCAATGCCATCTATCTTTCCGGCGGCGGTGTTGCCGCCGGCTCGCTGGGTATCCCTGACCTGGGGATCACCACCCTGGACGATGTATTAACGGATATTATACGTATAACCAATGTTTGCAGCCTGCCGCTGATGGTAGATGTGGATACCGGTTTCGGTCTCTCGGCTTTCAATGTGGCCCGCACCGTAAAATCGGTGATCAAAGCAGGCGCTGCCGCCATGCATATAGAAGACCAGGCCGGCGCCAAACGTTGCGGGCACCGCCCCGGTAAAGAAGTAGTGAGCAAAGAGGAAATGACCGACCGGTTAAAAGCCGCTGCAGACGCCCGTACCGACGAAAATTTTGTGATAGGCGCCAGAACCGATGCTTTTGCCGGCGAGGGATTGGAAAAAACACTGGAACGGGCAGTTGCTTATAAAGAAGCGGGGGCCGATTTCATTTTCGCCGAAGCCGTTCCCGATCTGAATTTGTATCAGCGATTTGCGGCTGCCACCGGCATTCCCGTGCTTGCGAATATCACCGAATTCGGCATGATACCCATGTACACCCTGGAAGAATTAAAAGCCGCCGGCGTGGGGCTGGCTCTATACCCGCTTTCCGCTTTCCGCGCTGCCAACAAGGCAGCACAGAATGTGTATGAACACATCCGCAAAGAAGGCACGCAGAAAAATGTGTTAGACACGATGCAAACCAGGGATGAACTCTACAAAAGCATCGGCTATTATGCATACGAGCAGAAATTAGATACACTCTTTAAAATGAACAAAGATGTCCGTTAACGAAGGCGCTTTCAAGCCCAAAAAAAGTGTAGCCCTTTCGGGCGTGGTTGCCGGTAACACGGCGCTGTGCAGTGTGGGAAAAAGCGGCAACGATTTGCATTACAGGGGATATAATATTCTTGACCTGGCCGAAGGGGCTTCGTTTGAAGAAGTAGCCTATTTGCTGATCTATGGTGCCTTACCCACGCGGCCGCAGCTGGTGAACTATAAAGCCCGGTTGAAATCATTGCGCGGTCTGCCGCATGCGCTTAAAAATATATTGCGCCATCTTCCCGCGGCGGCGCACCCCATGGATGTGCTGCGGTCTACCGTTTCGGTCATCGGCAGCATCCAGCCCGAGAAAGACGATCATAACCTGGCCGGCGCCCGGGATATCGCCGATAAGCTGCTGGCTTCTTTCAACTCTGCCTTACTGTACTGGTATCATTATTCGCACAACGGCAGGGAGATAGAAGTGGAGACAGACGATGACAGCATTGGCGCTCATTTTCTGCACCTGTTGCATGGGCAGCAACCATCAGCATCCTGGATAAAAGCCATGCAGGTTTCGCTGAACCTGTACGCTGAACACGAATTCAATGCTTCTACCTTTACCAGCCGCGTCATTGCAGGTACCGGTTCCGATTTTTATTCGGCTGTTACGGGCGCTATCGGCGCTTTAAGAGGACCCAAACACGGGGGCGCCAACGAAGTGGCCTTTGATATCCAGAGCCGCTACAGCTCAGCCGATGAAGCGGAAGCCGATATACTGAAAAGGCTGGCAAATAAGGAAGTGATTATCGGTTTCGGCCATCCCGTGTACACGATCTCAGACCCTAGAAATATCGTTATCAAAGAAGTAGCCAGAACACTTTCGGAAGAGGCGGGCGATAGGCTGCTGTTCGATATCGCCGAAAGACTGGAAACAGTCATGCAGCGGGAAAAAAACATGTTTCCCAACCTCGACTGGTTTTCGGCTGTCTCTTATCATGTAATGGGCGTGCCGACACTCCTGTTCACGCCCCTGTTTGTGATTTCAAGGATCACCGGCTGGAGCGCACATATTATTGAACAGCGGCAGGATGGCAAGATCATCCGCCCCAGCGCCAATTATACCGGACCCGAAAACCGGGCATTTGTTCCGATTGAAAAACGTTCCTAATTCCCATAAATACAAAGGATGTCATCTTATATTTCAAATGAAAGACCACAACCGGACCAGGTGTTGATGGATATTGCAGATTATGTGCTGAATTATGAAATCAACAGTGAGCTGGCCTGGAAAACCGCGCAGTACTGCCTGCTGGATACCCTTGGCTGCGGACTGGAAGCGCTGACCTATCCCGCCTGTACCAAATTACTGGGCCCCATCGTAAAGGGTACCGTTGTTCCGAACGGCGCCCGGGTGCCGGGTACGCAATTCCAGCTGGACCCGGTGCAGGCCGCCTTTAATATCGGCGCCATTGTGCGCTGGCTGGATTTTAACGATACCTGGCTGGCTGCTGAATGGGGTCACCCGTCCGACAACCTGGGCGGCATTTTGGCAACCGCCGACTGGCTCTCACGTACACGCATAGCCGAAGGCAAACCGGCGCTGCTAATGAAAGATGTGCTGGACGCCATGATAAGAGCGCATGAAATACAGGGTGTGCTGGCGCTGGAAAATTCGTTTAACAGGGTGGGGCTGGACCATGTGCTGCTGGTAAAAGTGGCATCCACCGCGGTGGTGGGAAAACTGATCGGGCTAACGCGCGACGAGCTGATCAATGCCGTTTCCCTGGCATTTGTAGACGGACAATCATTGAGAACCTATCGTCATGCTCCCAATACAGGAAGCCGCAAATCCTGGGCAGCCGGCGACGCCACTTCCCGCGCGGTGCGGCTGGCGCTGATTGCTCAAACCGGCGAGATGGGCTATCCATCGGTATTGACGGCGAAGACCTGGGGCTTCTATGATGTTTCTTTCAAAGGAAACGCTTTCCGATTCCAACGGCCATACGGTTCTTACGTAATGGAAAATGTTTTGTTCAAGATTTCATTCCCGGCAGAGTTTCATTCCCAAACTGCTGTGGAAGCGGCGATGACCATTCACCAAAAATTGCAGGAAACAGGAAAAACGGAAAAAGATATCAGGAAGATCACCATCCGTACGCATGAGGCGGCGATCAGGATCATCGACAAAAAAGGGCCGCTGAACAACCCGGCCGACCGGGATCATTGCATTCAATACATGGTTGCCGTTCCCCTGGTGTACGGCAGGCTGACAGCCGCCGATTATGAAGACAATATTGCCGCCAACCCGGCTATCGATGCGCTTCGTGATAAAATGGAATGCGTGGAATACGTACAGTTCACCCGCGACTATCATGATCCGGAAAAACGTTCTATCGCCAATGCGCTGACCGTTACGCTGAATGATGGCACGGTATGGGATGAGGTGGTGGTCGAGTATCCCATCGGTCATAAACGCAGGCGCGAAGAAGGCATCCCTGAACTGATTAAAAAATACAGGATCAACCTGGCGCGGAAATTCCCGGAAAAGCAACAAAGCCTTGTAGCTGCCTTGTCATTGGATTATCAGCAACTGATCAATACACCGGTGCACGAGTTTGTAGATCTGATGGTAATATAGAAGCGGGGCAGTGCGGCAGGCTATTTCTGCGCTTTCCCCAGCTTTTCTATTTGCGCCAGCCATTGTTTTCGTTTTTGTTCATCGGCTTTTTTCACAAATTCAATGTAGGTTACTTTTACGGGGCTGACGCCGCAAAACTGCAGGATTGTTTTCCGAAGCTGATTAACCCAGTTTGCAGCTATGCATCGCTAAATTGCTGAATAGCAAAGGTCTTTGT
>JASGFZ010000274.1:0-4096 GCA_047605345.1 Flavihumibacter sp.
GAATTCACCCAGCACCAGTATCCTGTCTTTGCCGAAGAGTTCGGGATCGGGCATTAACGGCTCGGGGTAGTTATGGAGGTCGATGATCTGTCCTACGGTTTCGAAGTTACCACCACTGGCGGTGTTAACCAGCCGGCTGGGGTCTTTGGCCATGGTCCATTTAACAATTTCCTTGGTTTTGAACTGACCCCAGGCTTCATTGAATGGTACCCATACCACGATGGAGGGATAGTTATGGAAATCCTGCATGATCTCATTCCATTCGTTGCGGTAAATGGCTTCCGATTCGGGGGTGCGGTCTTTATCGGTGGCACGGCCGTAGATGCCGGGCCTGTTTTCCCAGCGGTTACCGAGGTCGCCGCTGGGCATATCCTGCCAAACCAGCATACCGATCTGATCGCAATAAGTGTACCAGCGGGCAGGCTCCAGCTTCACGTGTTTACGGATCATGTTGAAACCCATTTCTTTGGTGCGAACGATATCGAACTTAAGCGCTTCGTCGGTAGGTGCGGTGTAGAGTCCGTCGGGCCACCATCCCTGGTCGAGCGGGCCGTACTGGAAAACAAATTCGTTGTTCAGCAGCATGCGCTGGATACCGTTTTTATCGGGCGCCATGGAGATTTTCCGCATGGCGAAATAGCTTTGTATCTCATCCACTTTTTTTCCCTTGCGCATTACCGTTAGGGTGAGGTCGTACAATGCAGGATTGGAAGGCGACCATTTTTCGGGGTTGGGAATGGCCAGCGAAACGGCGGTTTTGCCGTCGGCTTTTTGTTCGGCTACTTTCGTGCCGCCTTTGGAGGCAGTGATGAGCAACTCGTCGCCCGGCTGCAGGTTTTCAACAGCGGTTTCCAGCTCGAGGCTGCTTTTATCGAGGTCGGGGGTTTGTTTAATCGCAGCGATATAGGTAGCCGGAACCGCTTCCAGCCAAACGGTTTGCCAGATACCGGTTACGGGTGTGTACCAGATACCATGGGGATTTTTCACCTGTTTGCCGCGGGGTTGGGGGCCATCGTCGGAGGGGTCCCACACTTTCACCACGAGTTTCTGGTTACCCTTTTTGTTCAGGGCCGCTGTGATGTCGAAGCTGAAGGGATCATATCCGCCTTCGTGTTTGCCAACCGGTTTGTCATTTACGAATACTTCGCAACGCCAGTCGACCGCGCCGAATTGGATGAGTACATTTTTGTTTTTAAAGTTGGCGGGCAGGCTGAAACTTCTTTCATACCACAGTATGCTGTCTTTGCCCACCGTTTTACCTACGCCGCTCAGGGAAGACCCAACGGCAAAAGGCACCAGGATTTTTCCCTGGGCAGCGGTGGGCGCCGCATCGGCAACCGGCAGGATGGAGTAAGACCAGAGGCCGTTCAGGTTAAGCCAGTTGTCGCGCACCATTTGGGGGCGGGGATATTCGGGCAATGGTTTGGCGGGGTCCAGCTGATCGGCCCACTCGGTTTTGATTTTGTTGCCTGCGGGCGTCCAGGATTGGGCAGTGCTATCGGCTACCAGCAGGGCTGTCAGCGAGGCAAGGCAGATAAATTTTTTCAGCATGCTTTACGAATATGATTAAGAAATAACAGAAAAACAGGCAGGCCAGCCAGCCAGTGGGCTGAATGGCCTGCAGGCTTCATTTTTCAATAAAGAAAAGATAGTCCTTAATAGGTTATTTTTTGCACCTGGCTATAAAGCCAGTCTTCAACGCCGTCGATCTTTACACCCACCCGGGCGAACATATAATTCTGAGCCGGGGTAACCGATGGAACTTCGGCGGTCAATGTAATATTTGTCAGGTCCGGAAAATCACTTCCCTGTAGTTTCTGTTGCCTCATGTTCTGATCGCCTGAAGCGGAAACGATGTCTGTTTTATTGACAAAGAGTCCAATATATTCCACATTTTTCGCATCAGCGCCTTTAACAATCTGCTCCAGGTTAAACGTTGCGTTGACAGCGGTTGACGATCCGGTAATGTTCAGGTTACGGATCATATAGTACGGCGTCACCTCAATATCAAGCGCCTGGCTTCCCTTTACATTGATGACAAGGGAGTCTGGTTCATCATTCGCGGTTTTGGTCCATAGAAACGGGCCCTGGCCGTTTGGAACGATCATTTTGTAACTGCCGTCAAACAGCAGCATGTTCATTGTTCCATCCTGGGCGAAGGAGGATCCCATCGGCCCCGTTTTACCAAAACCCGACTGATACAGTTCGAACCCCACCTGACCCAGTTCAAAACCGAGTTGTTCGCCCTGGTACACCACCCGTCCGGTCAACTGCGATGAAGGTGCGGTATAATTATCTTTCTTGCAGGAAGCAAAAACTACCAGCCCCAGCAAGAACAGACCATATTTATTCATTGGTTTCATAATAGTTGATTTAATCGGTTATTACTGGTTCGGTTGACGCACAATGGTTGGGTTTGCTGCACGGATATCATCACCGATCGCCGAATAATAGTTACCGAGCTGAAAGCGGTTTGAACCGGTTACGCGTGCCGGCTTGGTTTCAATATAGATCCACTTACCTGCATCGGGTCCATTCTGTACCAGATAAGGCCACAAACCCCAGGGTTGCGTGCTTTTCGCAGTGGCTTTTCCCAAATTATTAATGATATCAGTGTATGAAGTGGCGTCTCCGTTCCATACTTTGTCAGCTATGCGCCAGCGTTTGTAGTCAAAGAGGATATGCCCTTCAAAAGCCAGCTCCACCCGACGCTCATGCACGATGCGGTCGAAATTAATGTCTCCGGCTGTAAGCGGTGTTGTAATGCCGGCTCTTTCACGGATCTGGTTCATGAAACCCGCAGCCACATCAGGCTGGCCCAGCTCATAAGCAGCTTCAGCAGCGTTCAGCAGTACTTCACCGAAACGGTAACGTATAAATGCTACATCGCTGCCACGGCCACGGCGGCCGGAGCCATCCTGGGGGTCCAGCCATTTACGTACATAGAAACCGGTTTGTGTGCGAAACTCCAGACCATTTACCGGGCCATCGGTTCCGACCAGCGAATTACCGCTGCCATCAGTGGTTACAATATTTCCCGAAGAAGTGATCTCACCAGCCTTGATCTTCAACTGCCCCGATTTGAAATAGGCGCCCGGCACCAGGATCGTACCAAGCAGACGGGCGTCGCGACCGGCAAACAGGTCCTCCTGCTTTTCATAAGCGGTGCGCGACGCCGAACTGCCGATATTAAGCGGCGCATAGGTGCCATTGAGCAACTCAAACTGCTCTACCAGGTTCAGCGAAGGGTTCAAACGACCCGCATCACCCCCTTCATCAGAGCGGCTATAAGGCTGGTTATTTGTGGTGTAGGCATGCGTTTTGCCGGAGAACGCTTTAAAATCTTCAATAAAGATGGCTTCCTGGTTCACACTTGTTTTGTCGAGAAAAATAGCAGCGAAGTTATCTTCCAGGTTAGGCAGGGCCTGGTAAAGAGATACGTTACCAGCCGCCTTGCTGATGATTTCATTGGCAGCCCGCAAGGCAATGGTGTAATAGCCCTGGGCCATTTCTGCCGGTATACCTACCTCCCCGCCGGGTAATTTTACCGCAGGCGTGGATGCGCCGTATTTGGCAATGGATCCTGCATACAGGGCAGCGCGGCTTTCCATAGCCAGGGCTGCTGCTTTGGTGGCGCGCGATTTATCAGTAAGGTTGGCAGGAAGGTCGTTTTTGATAGCTTCCGCCTCGCTGATCACAAAGTCATATACTTCTGATTCTTTGGCGCGGGGGTGTTGCAGGTAAGTAGCATTGCCTTTGTAATCATACTCCATGGGTTCGGTGATCAGCGGAACACCACCCATGCGTTTAACCATTTCAAAATAATAGTTTGCACGCAGAAAACGGCCTTCTGCCAGGAACCCCGCCTTAACCTCGGCGGTAATCTTGGTAGACAGTTCGGTTGCGTCCATCCTTTGCAGGAAAAGGTTGAGGTCGCGGATATAACCATAATCCCATGTACCCCATTCGCCGTAGCCCCAGCCGGTACGTTCAACAAAATAAGCCGAACCGTTTTCTGACGGGAAAGACTCGCTGAAATCCGTAAAGGTAGCCCAGCCTCCGCCAGGTGGATTTCTCCTCCCTTGACGGAGGCTGG
>JASGFZ010000275.1:0-4090 GCA_047605345.1 Flavihumibacter sp.
CTTGCTGATGCCGCTGCCCGATGAAGTGATCCCCAGCGACGTGCCCGCCTGGTGGCTGCTGAAGAAAAAGAACGGTATGTTCTACAATGGGTTTGGCCGGGGCGATTTCGGCCGCTTCCTCATGGCCTCCAACCTGTTGACGGTAACCGATACGGCAGAATCAGCCGAAGTAGACCGGCAAATGGGCGATGTGCTGGCCTGCCTCTATACATTGAAAGCGCCGGCCTACCCCTATCCCATCGACCAGGCGCTGGCCGGAAAAGGCGCAACGGTTTACGAAGATCATTGCGCCAAATGCCATGGTAACGGAGATGCCTATCCGAACTTACTGGTGCCGGCAGCCATTATCGGAACCGATACCGCCCTGTACAGCGCCAATTACCAGAACCCGCAATTTGTGGAATGGTTCAACCGCAGCTGGTTTGCCAGCGGCGATCATCCCGCGCAGCTGGTTCCTTACCAGGGCTATATCGCGCCTCCCCTCGATGGCGTGTGGTGCACGGCACCTTACCTGCACAATGGATCCGTTCCCACCATTGAAGCCGTGCTCAACAGCGCTTTACGTCCGCCGTTCTGGACCCGCAACTTCAACCAGCCCGAATACGACTACCAGCGGCTCGGCTGGAAATATTACCAGGGCGACGGCAGCACACCTGGTTACTACAACACCCGTAAAAAAGGATATGGCAACTACGGGCATACTTTCGGCGACAAACTTTCCGAAGCCGACCGGAAAGCAGTGATTGAATACCTAAAAACGCTCTAGTGTACAACAGCCCGGGATATGCGGTCATACGGCAATGGCTAACCGAAAAAGGGTTTCGCGCTTTTCCCTTCCAGGAAGAAGCCTGGGCGCACATACAATCGGGCGGCAGCGGCCTGGTGAACGCCCCTACCGGCTACGGGAAAACCTATTCCGTATTCCTCGGCGCACTGATCCGTTTTATCAACGATCACAAGGAAGATTTCCGCAGCCGCAGCAAGAACGGGCTCCAGCTCTTATGGATCACGCCTTTACGGGCGCTGGCCAAAGACATCGGCCGCGCCATGGAAGAAGCCATTGCTGAGCTCGGCCTGCCGTGGAAAGTAGGCATCCGCAACGGCGATACCAGCCAGGCCGAACGCGCGCGCCAGCGGCAGCAATTGCCCGAAATACTGATCATCACACCCGAAAGCCTGCACCTGTTGCTGGCGTCAAAAAATTATCCTTCGCTTGTAAAAGAGCTGCAGCTGATCGCGGTAGATGAATGGCATGAACTTATCGGCAGCAAGCGCGGCGTGCAGGTGGAGCTGGCCATCTCGCGCCTGGTGGCGCTGAACCCTTCACGTCCGCCGGCCGTATTTGGCATCTCTGCTACCATTGGCAACCTGGAAGAAGCGATGGAGGTATTATTGTCATCACTGGAAAAAAAGGGAAAGATTATACGGGCCACACTGCCTAAAAAGATGGAAGTGCTTTCCATTTTTCCCGACGAAATCGAAAAATACCCCTGGGCGGGGCACCTTGGTATAAAGCTGGTGAACAAGATCATCCCGATCATCCGCAACAGCCGCACAACACTGGTGTTCATCAATACCCGCGGCATGACCGAGCGCTGGTACCAGGCCATACTTGATGCAGCGCCCGATCTGGCAGGCGCCATCGCCATCCACCACGGCAGTATTGAACCCGAGCTGCGCTTATGGGTGGAAGAGGCCCTGCACGAAGGCATATTGAAAGCCGTGGTATGTACCGCGAGCCTCGACCTGGGCGTTGACTTTCGGCCAGTCGAAACCGTTATACAGGTCGGCTCACCCAAGGGTGTTGCCCGCTTTCTGCAAAGAGCCGGGCGCAGCGGCCACCAGCCCGGCGCCACCAGCCGCATCTGGTTCCTGCCCACGCATTCACTGGAGCTGGTTGAATCGGCTGCACTGCAGGAAGCGATCGATGAACACCTGATTGAATCACGCGAGCCCCTGCTGCTTTGTTACGATGTGCTGATGCAATACTGCTGCACGCTCGCCATCAGCGAAGGATTTGATCCGCAGCAATTGTATGCAGAAGTGAAAAAAACCTATTGCTTCCGTTACCTGGAAGAAGACGACTGGCGGCAGCTGGTCGCTTTTCTCGCGCATGGCGGAAAAGCCCTGCAGCAATACGACGATTACAACAAGCTCGAATGGATCGACGGCCGTTATCGCATTACCAGCCGGCGGCTTGCCATGCGGCACCGGCTGCACATCGGCACCATCGTAAGCGATTCAATGCTCAAAGTGCGCTTTGTGAGCGGCGGCTTTATCGGCGTGATCGAAGAATATTTTATTTCACGGCTGGAACCGGGCGATGTATTCACCCTGGCAGGCAAAAACCTGGAGCTGGTGATGATCAAAGATATGACCGTGCTGGTGCGTCATTCAAAATCGTCAAAAACCATTGTACCCAGCTGGAATGGCGGGCGCATGCCTTTGTCGGCGAACCTGGGCCGGATGCTGCGGGAGCAGTTCAACGAAGCGTCGGCAGCCGTGTACAGCAAACGCCGCGAGCTGCGCGAGCTGGTGCCCCTGTTCAACCTCCAGGAGCAGCTGAGCCATGTTCCCCGCGCCAATGAATTGCTGATTGAACAGATCGAAACCCGCGATGGTTTTCATCTTTTCGTTTTCCCGTTTGAAGGGCGGCTGGTACACGAAGCAATGGCCGCTGTGCTGGCCTGGCGCATCAGCCGGCTGCATCCCATCAGCTTTTCCTTTGCCATGAACGACTATGGTTTTGAATTGCTGAGCGACCAGCCCATACCGGTGGATGACAGCAATGTATATGCGCTTTTTTCACCCGACGACCTGCTGAACGATATTTTACGCAGCGTGAACAGCACCGAAATGGCACGCAGAAAATTCAGGGATATCGCCGTGATCGGCGGCCTGATTTTCCAGGGACTTCCCGGTGAGCAGAAAAAAGCGAGGCACCTGCAGGCAAGCGCTTCGCTTTTATTCAATGTATTCCAGGAATACGACCCCGGCAACCTGTTGATGAGGCAGGCTTTCCAGGAGGTATTTGCCATTCAGATGGAAGAGACCCGCCTGCGCGATATGCTGGAAAGGATACAGCAGAGCAGGATCATTTTACAGTTTCCCGAACGGCTGACGCCTTTTTGTTTTCCGATCAAAGTAGACAGTATGCGGGAGCAACTCACTTCAGAAAAACTGGAAGACCGCATCAAAAAAATGCAGGCGCAATTGCAAAAATGAGCTAGTTCATTTTCTTCAGCTGCGTTGCATACAGAATGATGAAGAGCAGCGCGATACCGACACTTGAGATCACCGATTGGGTGGTAGGAAACTGGTTGGCAAAGCCTATCACCAGCCCGGTTGCCAGCAGCGGGAGTATTTCACCAATAGTATAGGTGTAGAAGCCTTCTTTTTTCAGTTTGCGCATTTGTATGGCGCCATACACGCAAAGGCCCACCGATACCAGTGTAATGATCCAGAGCGACGTGCTGTTGGCCTGCATTGCTTCAAACGTACGAATACCTTTTTCCGCATTTTCCAGGTCTGCAGGTTTCATCTTATCGGCATACTCGGGGTTTTCAATGGCTTTTTTGGTGAAACCGATCAGCCAGCCTGCAAGCGGCATGGAAATGAGCGCGAAAAAACAACCGACAAAGGTCAGTATGGTCAGCACATTCAGAAACGTAGGCAGTTTTTTCTTTTCGCCGGCAGCAAATGGATCTTGCGTTGACATATTCATTGGTTTGGTGAACAATTTATTCTAAAAATAACCAATTAGATTTGTAACCATGCAGGCACCCCTTTCTTTTTCCCTCTCCGGCGAACAGTTATGGCTGTCGGATGCCCGGGTGCTGTTTTGGGAACGTACCCGCACACTGATCCTGTCAGACACCCATTTCGGAAAAACAGGCCATTTCCGCAAAGCCGGCATCGGCATACCGCAAACTGTTTTCAGGGAAGACCTGCAAAGGCTGTTCTCCCTGCTGCAGTATTTCCAGCCTGTGCGGCTCCTTATCGTAGGCGATTTTTTTCACAGCACGGCCAATAAAGAAGCCGATCTCTTTGCCCGCTGGCACCAGGTCAATGTGCAGTGAAGCATGATCAT
>JASGFZ010000276.1:0-4065 GCA_047605345.1 Flavihumibacter sp.
CGAAAGCGATTGCAGTATCTGAACGGCATCGGCTGCATCCACCGGCTTGCCGATTATGGTGTTTTCCAGCACCACTACCGTGTCTGCCGCCAGCACAACAGCCTGTGCGCCGGCCTGCTGCTGCACGGCGATGCATTTGTTCCGCGCAATATAAACCGGAACATCGTTGGCCGCCAGGCCGGGCGGATAGGATTCGTCGGTAGGCAATACCTGCACCGTAAAATCGATTTCAGCCCATTCGAGCAGTTGTTTGCGGCGCGGCGACTGTGAAGCAAGTATCAGTTCCATTACAGGTACCATTTAAAAAAAAGCATGGTCAGAATGCCTGCCAGCATGATGCCTTTTATCAGGGTGCTCAGGCGGTGGTAATCTTCTTTGGTGGCCGCTTGCTGCAGGTCTTTGAACAGTTTGAAGAGCGGAAAAAGAATAAAGACCACGCTATAGGCCATACCCAGCCACCATCCTTTCAGGAGCCCGTAAAATAAAATGATGAGCAATGCGGCGGCAAGAATGAACAGCCATACCATGATGAAATATTTGGTTACTGGCACACCCCATACAATGGGCATGGTACTGCACCCGTACCGGGCATCTCCTTCCCTGTCTTCTATGTCTTTCACCAATTCCCTGATCAGCGATATGATGAAGGCGAAGCTGCTGTAAATGACCGCGAATTTGAAAATCGCCTTGATGGAATCGAGGTAGGGCGGTTCGTCAAACCGCGATATGCTCAGCTCGGCAAAATAAATCACCAGTATCACCCAGGCGGTGAGCAGCGAAATCAGCACATTTCCCACCAGCAGGCGCTTTTTCAGGCTGGTGCTGTACAGCCATAACAGTAATACACAACCGAAATTGGCAAAGCCGATCAGCGGGTTGTGCAGCTTCCAGCTGAGGTACACGGCGATGCCAACGCCGGCCGCCGATAAAATGCCGTGCCAGGCAATGGCCCAGCGCCGGCTGATAAATTTCTGTATAACGATGGCCTGCGGCTTATTGATCTGGTCTATGTTCAGGTCGAAATAGTCGTTTATGATATAACCGGCGGCGGCAATGAATACCGACGATAAGATCAGTAACAGGAAGTAAACCGGGTCAAGCTTCACTGCAGGATAGTTCCACCGGATACCGCTGCCGGCCGACATTGCAGGCAATAACAGGCAGGTGTAAAACAACACTTGCGTGATGGTGATGAAAAAAAGGTTTGGCCATCGGATCAGGCGGAAAAATGCAAAAACGGCTTTCAAATGGGTGGGTTTGATGTCGGAATTTACGAATTGACGCTTATTTCGATGTCACCGAATAGTCATTCGACCAGTCGCCCCGCAGTTTCATTACTTTCTCAATCACCTGCCGCACACAGCCATACCCGCCGGCAACCGGTGAAATATAAGCCGCTGCCGACCTGGCCTCGGGCGCTGCATCTGCCGGCGCGCAGGCAAGGCCCGCTTTCGCCATCACTTCAAGGTCGGGAATATCGTCGCCCATATACAGGAGGGCGCCGGGCTCAATGCCATGCGTTTGCATATACTGGTCTAAAACAGCCAGCTTATCGTGTACGCCGGTAAACACCTCATCGATGCCGAGCTTGTGCAGGCGAAGCCGAACGGCTTCCGACTGGCCGCCTGAAATGATCAATACACGGTATCCTTTTTTAACGGCCAGCTGCAGGGCATAACCATCCCGCACGTTCATGCGGCGCATCTGCTGCCCGTCGTCCAGCAGCCAGAGGCCGCTGTCGGTCAGCACGCCGTCTACATCAAAAACGAAACAGGTTATTTGCCTGAACTGTTGCAGAAGTGTCATGGCCCGCAAAAATAGCAGATTTTACCCCTTATTTATATCTTTATAAAACAAAGCTGCGATATGAGAAAACTGTTTAAAATACTGGGCTGGCTGCTGCTGATCCTGCTGCTGGCTGTTTGTGCGGGTTTTCTGTTTCCTGCAAAGGTGTCGATCAGCCGCGCTACCGAAATAAAAGCAGCGCCCGAACAGGTGTTTGACGTGCTGACCGATCTTACCACCTATAATGAATGGATGGCCTGGAACCAGGTTGATCCCGCTATGAAAATAGAATGGGGCGCTTCCAAAAAAGGCAAAGGCGCCGGCTATAAATGGTTTAGCACCAACCGGAGTGTAGGCAACGGTTCCCTGGAGATCACCGAAGCGGACCCTTATAAAAAAGTAAGTACGTCGATGGTATTCGGCGAATCGCCCGATCCCGCCCTGGCCACCTGGACGCTGGAACCGGGAAACGGACTTACCCGCGTGAACTGGCGCATGACCATGGATATGGGCATGAACCCCCTCGCCCGCTGGGCCGGCAAGCTGATGAGGGGTATGATGGAAAAAGATTTTGACAAGGGGCTGAACCAGCTTCGCGAGAAAATAGAATCGGGCAAGCTGGGGGTATTATCGCCCGCTTTATCAATTGAAAAAACGCAGGTGGGGCCCCTGCAGTTACTAACGGTTATGGATACCGCCCAGGGCATGGGCGATATCGGCCCGCTGCTGCAGAAAGCTTACGGTGAAATCGGCGAGCTGATGAAAGCGCAGCACCTCGAGTTTGCGGCGGCGCCCATCGCCTGGTACCTGACGGCGGGTGATCCCTATGTGGTTGAAGCGGCCGTCCCCGTAACAACAAAACCCGCTGCTACCGCCGGCCGTATCAAAATGAGATCGCTGCCTGCCGGCGAAGCGGTGGTGGTCAGGTATTACGGCCCTTATGAAAAAACCGATACCGCTTATGCGTTGATCGCCGAATGGCTGAAGAACAATGGCCGCAAGGCAAAGGGAAAACCTTTCGACCAGTATATCGACGACCCTACTACCAAGGCCTCGATCTACGAAGTGCGTACGGATATTATTCAGCTGCTGGATTAAAAGCGGCAATGGCCTCGCTCAGTTGCCGGTACAGCAACTGTTCGTTCGGATAGGCGGCCAGCATGTCTCCGTGCATACTGAGGGTGGATGCATCGTGCCGCAACGCGGGACCGGTTTGCCATTGCCAGGGATCGCCATCGGCCAGGCGGCCGGCCGTTTCCCTGATCAGCGGCAACAGCAAACGGAAGTCCTGTTTTTCCTGCCTGCAGTACCGGTAGGCAATCGAGAACAGCAGGTTGGGAAAGTTGTTTACCCAAACCGCGCCCAGGTGCAGGCGCTTCCGGTCTTCGGCCGAACAATACTGCCACGCACAGCCCATGTCGGTGGCCAGCGCCGCCAACCTGCTTTCATCTTCTGTACTGTTTGCTTCCAGCAACAGCGGAACAGCACCGGCGTTCATATCCAGCCGGCGTATGCTTTGCAGCGGATAAAAAACACCGTACCGTGATGATATGCCCGCGAGCGCTTCTTTGGGAACGGAGCCTGCCGTGTGCACTACCAGCCCGTCTGGCAACTGCCACGGCAGGTCGTACAACGCGGCATCGCTCAACGCCACGATATACAGGTCTGCATCTGTTTGTATCGCCGGCCATTCGGTGCAAACAGCGGCCTGCCATGCATCGGCAAGTGCCTGGGCCCTGCCGGCGTTTCTGCCGAATACCTGCACCACCTGGTGCTGCGTTTGCCGTAACAGGCGGCTGAACACCGTGGCTACATTGCCGGTTCCGATGATAACGATCTTCATGTTGTATTTTTGGCGCCATGAAATTAGCACAAAAGCTGGCCCTGAATTACCTGCGCGCCAAACTCAATATGACGGCGGTGTTTTCCAGGAAGCGGGCGGCAGCGCAGGCTTTTGCAATTTTCTGTACCCCCTTCCGGCGTTCAAAAAAGCCCGAGCCGCCGGTTTTTAAAAAAGCCGAACGCCTGCAGCTGCAGGCAGACGGCATCCGCATAACGGGATACCGCTGGAACAAAGGCGGTGGTGAAAGGATCATGATCATACATGGCTTCGAATCGGCGGCGCGCAATTTCGACCGCTACATCGCGCCATTGGTAAAAAAAGGATTTGAAGTGATCAGCCTCGATGCGCCGGCGCATGGCGCTTCGGGTGGAAAACGGATCACGCTGCCGCTGTATGTAAAGAGCATAGAAGCGCTGGTGGCGGTAACGGGGTTGCCG
>JASGFZ010000277.1:0-4064 GCA_047605345.1 Flavihumibacter sp.
GGTATCAGTGCATGCCTGATGCCCTTTTCTTCGAGGTAAACGGAGAATAACTTGGTGCTCATCAGCTCGCCCTGATACCGGCGCTCGAATTCATGAGCATCGATGCCAACGATGAGCCCCAGGTACCCGCGATCAGGCAAAAGTTGATTCCCGTGCTCGCCTCGCACCCGGGCATCACGCTCTTTATTACCCAGGGTTATATCTGCCGCAACGTGCGGGGTGAGGTGGATAACCTCAAACGCGGCGGAAGCGACTATACGGCATCGTTGGTGGCTGCTGCGGCCCATTGCACGGTATGCGAAATATGGACCGATATTGACGGCATGCACAACAATGATCCGCGGGTAGTGGGCAAAACAGTTCCGGTAGAGCAGCTGAGCTTTGAAGAAGCGGCCGAACTGGCTTATTTCGGCGCCAAAATATTACACCCCACCTGCATCTGGCCGGCACAGCTGGAAAAAGTGCCGGTGAAGCTGCTCAATACCATGCAGCCTGAAGCGACCGGTACGGTGATTACACAAGATGCCGGTTCGGTTGGTGTTAAGGCGGTAGCCGCCAAAGACGGTATCATTGCTATCAATATCAAGAGCAGCCGCATGCTGCTGGCGTATGGTTTTCTGCGGAAAATTTTCGAGGTGTTTGAGAAATACCGCACACCGATTGACATGGTGACCACTTCTGAAGTGGCTGTTTCGCTGACCATCGACACCGATACTTTTCTGCAGGCGATTGTTAAAGAGCTGGAGCCATTCGGCCACGTGGAAGTAGACAAAGACCAGACGATCGTTTCGATTGTGGGCAACGATATTGCCCAGACCCGCGATATACTCAGCAAGCTGTTCGATGCAATGAGGCCCGTGCCTGTGCGTATGGTGAGCTATGGCGGCAGCAAGCACAATGTGTCGATGCTTATCCCTTCGGGCGAAAAGGTGAAAACCCTGCAGTTGCTGAATAAAGGCTTGTTTGGGCTGGATTGATGTTGTTTCACTTGCCGGGGCCAAACAGTTTTTCGAGGGAGCTGTCTTTTTTTTGCTGAAAGCTGAGCTCGCCTGCTGAAAAGCAGTAAGCGGCTGCGGGTTATCATTACCAGGTCTACCTCACCGCCGCTCCAGGCAGCAAAATGCAGGGGCACATCTCCGCGGTGCAGCCGCTGGGCAATAACGGCTGTTTCCACCATCTGGCCAAAATGGTCGTCGGTGAACATAATGGGTGCAAACAGCGCGCAGCGCATGCTTGGATTGGTCAGGTAAATTTTGAAACGGCTGTCGCGTTGAAAGTGCCGGGTATTGATGCCTGCCGGGTACAGAATCTTGATCAGGAACGCGGCTTCCAGGTATTTGCGGATGGTTTGCTTTTCTACACCCGATTCCTGCGACAACCTTTCCAGGTTGAATTCATTGCCCGAGTTATAGGCGATCACATTAAACAGCGAATTCAGCTCCTGTACATCTTTGGTTTTAGAAATAAGAAACTGATGGCCAATAAGTTAATAGCTTTAAAATAATTGATATAAGGGATTATTTTCTCTTTTGCAGGATCAAATCCATATTAAACATCCATTCCTTCACATACTTCATCCACTTAACGTCGCTGGTGGGGTTGGTCATACCGAAGCCATGGCCGCCTTTCTCGTAATAGTAGGCATCGTGTTTTACCTTGTTTTTGGCGAGCGCTTCGGCAAAAACAAGGCTGTTTTGTACTTTGACGGTATTGTCGTCTTTGGCATGAACGAGGAAAACAGGCGGGGTCTTTTTGGTGACCTGGGTTTCCAGTGAATAATATTTCAGCTGTGCGGCGGCAGGCTCCCTGCCAAGCAGGTTCTCACGGCTACCCTTATGCGCCAACTCGTCGGTGAAACTGATCACGGGGTAAACGAGTATCGAAAAGTCGGGCCGCAACGAGGTCTTTAGCGGGTTGGGAATTTTGGCATCATCGAAATGTACCGTAGCAGACCCCGCCAGGTGACCGCCGGCGCTGAAACCCATAATGCCTATTTGGTGCGGGTCCAGCTGCCAGAGCTGTGCTTTTTCCCGCACCAGCTGGATAGCGCGTTGTGCATCCTGCAGCGGGCCAATGGTTTTATCTGCCATTGTTTGGTCAGCCGGCAGGCGGTATTTCAGCACGAAAGCAGTTACGCCCCATTCATTGAGGGCTTTGGCCACTTCGCTTCCTTCGTGTTCGGAAGCCAGCACCCAATAGCCGCCGCCGGGGCAAATGATCACGGCCGTTCCGTTGCTTTTTCCTGCGGGGGGCAGATAAACGGTTAAGGCTCGGTTACATTGATATCAGGGTGCCCGCTGCCGGCGTTTCGGTCTTCTCTTTCATCAGACCTTTGCTGTTGGGGATAGCGTCGGCAGGATAGGGGAATGACATCCTGGCTGTAACAGAGATAGATAATGTCATTGCAAGTATTATAACAGACGGTTCATATTGGTGAATCTGGCTTGAAAATAAGCAAAAAAGATCTCCAAATTCCGTGAGCAGCCTCTTTTTTGCAAGCGGTTTGTTTACGAAGACTGAACATCAGATAACCAGCATGGCGTCGCCATAGCTGAAGAAACGGTATTTGTCTTTAATGGCTTTCTTATAAGCTTCCATAGCCAGGTCATAACCGGCAAAAGCGCAGGTCATGATCAGCAGGCTTGTTTTGGGAAGGTGGAAATTGGTCACCAGCGCATCCGCAATGGAGAACTGGTACGGCGGATGAATGAAATGGTTGGTCCATCCTTCAGAAGGCTTCAGCAGCTTTTCTGCCGTGAAAGAGGATTCGATTGCCCGCATTGTGGTGGTGCCAATGGAACACACGCGGTGACCGGTGGTTTTCGCCTTGTTCACGATCTGGCAGGCCATCTCATCTATCTGGTAATATTCAGCATCCATCTTGTGTTTGCTGAGATCTTCCACTTCGATGGGGCGGAAGGTACCGAGGCCGGTGTGCAGGGTCACTTCAGCGAAACGAACTCCTTTGATCTCCAAACGTTTGATGAGCTCACGGCTGAAGTGCAGGCCGGCCGTAGGAGCGGCAACAGCGCCTTCATGTTTCGCGTACACCGTTTGGTACCGCTCTTTGTCTTCTGCGTCGGGCTTGCGTTTGATGTATTTGGGCAACGGCGTTTCACCCAGAAACTCCAGCATGGTGCGGAATTCTGCGTCGGTACCTTCCCATAAAAAGCGAATGGTACGTCCGCGGCTGGTGGTATTGTCGATTACCTCGGCTACCAGCTCATCGTTATCGCCGAAATACAATTTGTTACCAACGCGGATCTTGCGGGCGGGGTCAACAATCACATCCCATAAACGATTGGGTTTGTTCAGCTCGCGCAGCAGGAATACCTCGATCTTGGCGCCGGTTTTTTCCTTGCGGCCATACATGCGCGCCGGAAACACCTTGGTGTTGTTAACAACAAATACGTCCTTGTCGTCGAAATAATCAAGTATGTCCCGGAAGTTTTGTTTTCGATCTGGCCGGTTTTGCGGTGTACCACCATCATCCGGCTGTCTTCTCTTTTTTTGGTAGGATTCTGGGCAATGAGGTTTAGGGGCAGGTCGAACTTAAACTGTGATAGCTTCATGTAATTTGTGATTCATGTTACGGCATGATATGCAAAGCACGCGAAGGTAGGGAATTTCCCGGGATCGAATCCAGTAATTTCCGGGTATAAGGATTTGCCGGCTGGCTGAATACGGTTTCGGCATCGCCCGATTCAACAATCTGCCCTTTTTCCATAACCAGTATCCGGTCGGCGATATACCGTACCACCCCCAGGTCGTGGGAAATAAATATGGCCGTAAACCCCAACTCGTTTTTCAGGCGGTTGATCAGGTTCAGCACCTGCGCCTGCACGCTTACGTCCAGCGCGCTAACGCTTTCATCGAACAAAATGAACCCGGGGCGGAGGGCCAGCGCCCGCGCGATGCCGATACGCTGCCGTTGGCCGCCGCTGAAGGCATGCGGGTAACGGTTGCGGAAGGCCGGCGACAGGTTGACCGCCGACAGCAGTTCGTCCACCCGCTGGTTCCGCGCCTGGTAACCGGTTTCTGTTTTATGGTAATTCATGGGCTCC
>JASGFZ010000278.1:0-4009 GCA_047605345.1 Flavihumibacter sp.
CCGCAATATTTTCAAGCATGCCCAGTATAATTTTGTGGCTCAGGTTGGTGAAGTAGTTAAAGTGGCGGTTCTTGTTGGTATAGAAATCGGTGATCAGGCGGCTCACGAGGATACCGCAGAAGAGGCTCAGCAGGATACCCAGTATCTGGGTGGTGGCGAAGCCAAGCACCGGTCCCAATCCGAAGTAGAACAGGATAAGGGCGGTAAGCAGGGTAGTGATAT
The DNA here is from genome assembly GCA_047605345.1 of Flavihumibacter sp. GTDB lineage: Bacteria > Bacteroidota > Bacteroidia > Chitinophagales > Chitinophagaceae > Flavihumibacter. Next base: position 223 of record JASGFZ010000278.1, read on the forward strand.
GCCCGTCAAGCACCGGCGCCAGTGAACGGCGGTAGCCGTCGTGCACGGCCTGCTGGTAGCTTTTTCCATGCGTAAGCTCATCTTTGATACGTTCAAAGATGATAACGTTGGTATCAACGGCCATACCGATGGTGAGTACCAGGCCCGCAATACCGGCGGCAGTAAGCGTGGCATTCAGTGCGCTCAATACACCCACGGTGAAAAGCAGGTTCAGGATCAGGGCGATATTCGCCACCCAGCCGGCCGTGTTGTAATACACCAGCATCAGCAGGAAGATGATACCGAACGAGATGGCAAATGCCATGGTACCGCCTTTAACGGCTTCCTGGCCCAGCGTGGGACCAACCACCTGCTCCTGCACAATCTTCGCGGGCGCATCGAGTTTACCACTCTTCAGGATATTTGCCAGATCCTGGCCTTCCTGTACGGTGAAGGAACCACTGATGGCAGAGTTGCCGCCGGTGATCGCTTCGTTTACGTTGGGAGCAGAATAAACAATGTCGTCGAGTACAATAGCGATGGCGCGGCTAACATTGTCGCCGGTCATTTTAGCCCAGATCTTTTCACCCTGCTTGTTCATCGACATATTCACCGTTACCTGACTGGTAATGGAATTGAAATCCTGGTAAGCATCTGTGATATACTCGCCTTCCAGTTTTGCTTTGTCTGAACCGGGAACCGTCTTGATGGCATAGAGGGGAACAAAGTCGAGCTCTTTGCCGTCTTTGTCTTTCTCGGGCATACCATACAGGAACTTCACATCGCCCGGCATATTACCGGTAACCACCGGATCTTTCAGGTAAGAAGAAACGAGCGCAGTGTCTTTCGTGGGAACAAAACCGAGATAAGGGGCAAACTCCGGGCGGCCGTCTTTATTGGCATCCTGCGGATTGGCGAAAGAGATCGAAGCGATCAGCGGATGGTCTTTGCGGATCTGGTCTGCCGACTCGTTGGCAGTCTGGCTGCTGTCGGTGTTTCCTTTGAGCACATCGGCCAGTGATTTATTTGCCGTATCGGCGGCGGTCTTTGCTGCGGTCACGGCTTTTGCCGTATCGGCGGGTTTTTCACCCTTCAGGGTGATGGCCAGCGCCTTATCGGCTGCTTCAATGCTCTTGTCGAGCTCACCGATATTATATACTTCAAAAAACTGCAGGTTGGCCGTTGACTGTAGGTACTTGCGTACGCGCTCGGGGTCAGAGGCGCCGGCCAGCTCAACCGTGATAATACCTTTGTTTTCGTCAAGGCTGATATTGGGCTGCGCCACCCCGAACTTATCGATACGCTTGGTAAGCACATCATAGGTCTGCTTCATGGCAGCCACAGCCTGCTCACGGATGTATTTAATCACTGCATCGTCGCTGGCATCGATCTTCAGTTTGTTGCGGGTGCTGTTTGCAAAAAGCGGGGCCAGCTTAACGCCGGGGTTCAGGTCTTTGAAAGTCTGCGCGAAGATGGTGATGAAATCCGCATCAGAATTCACTTTCCGCTTCAGTGCCTCATCAACGGTTTTCTTCAGCACCGGATCGGCGGCATTGTTCGACAAGCCCTTTATCAGGCCGTCGAGCGCCACATCCATGGTTACGTTGATACCGCCCTGCAGGTCGAGACCCAGCAGCAGCTCGCTCTCTTTTGCTTTCTGGTAAGTTTGACCCCACCAGGTAATCTTCTGGTGTTTGGTGCTGTCTTGCAGAAATCGCACACGTGCTTTCAGCGTTTCTTCCAGGCTGTCTTTATAAATGGCCTGTGTTTGGGGGTTTCCGGGATACTTCTGCTCAGGGGTCGGCAATGATTTTACAAACCGCTGGGCCTTTTCTTCTATGGCTTTTTCGTGCTTATTCACAAACCAGGTGAAGGAAAGCTGGTACAGGGAAATCAGGATCAGGATTGCAGCAAAAATGCTCACCAGACTTCTCATCGCGTTTTTGTTTCGTTTTTTCGTTATTTTTTAAAGAGGTGCAAATATAGCATTTCAGGCGCAATCAGCCTATCTTGCAGCTGTATCCAAATATGAAGAAATTCTGTATTCTGATGGCGGGCCTGGCCTTATTCGCTGGTTGTCAGCGTGATGAAACCACCGGCGGCCTCCAGGCCCACATAGCGATCATCAATATGGCTCTCTCAAGCGAGCCGGTGAACCTGCTGCTGGACGATGCGCCGCTGCTTTCGAGCCCGGTGGCGTTTGGCGATGTGTCGGTGGGCAGCCAGGGCAGCGCCGGGTATATTGAAACGGCCCCCGGCATCAGAAATTCCACCTGGCAGGTAGGCGGCGAGGCCGTATCACTCAACAAATTTGTGTCGTGGAATGCCGGCGCCTATTATACCCTGATTCATTACGATTCTGCCAGGAATAATGTAGCCCAGCTGCTGATCGTTACCGATGCGCCTTCGCAGAACGACAGCGTGGGCCGGATGCGGTTTATCAACTGTTACCGCGGAGGTGACAGCATCAGCCTCTGGATGCACTACCTGCATACCGCAGACACCAGTATTCAGCGCCTGGTGAATAAGAAGCCTTTTGTAGGGCGCGACAAATCGGTGAGCGGCAGCTTCAGCTTCAGTCTCCGCCCCGGCGAATGGCAAATGAAAATGAAAGACAGGTTCTACCAGGACCTTTTCACCGATACCGTCGTTATTCAGAAAAATGCCCTTTACACAGTGGTTGCCGTGGGGGAGCCGGGCGGCACCGGCGACCTGGCGCCGCAAATGAAACTGTTATTACAGATGAAATAACTAATTTTGCCGGCTGTTAGCCAAGCATTCCGAATAATATATTCAACAAAAAATGTCTTTATCAACGCGTTTACAACGCTTCAGTGAACCGGAAACGCTCCGGATGGCCAAAATGGGCCGTGAATTGCGTGCCAAAGGATTCGATGTAATCGACCTTAGCCTGGGCGAACCCGATTTTGATACGCCGGTTCATATCAAGGAAGCGGTCAAAAAAGCGGTGGATGATAACTGGAGTCATTATGCGCCCGTAGCGGGTTATCCCGACCTGCGCGAAGCCATCTGCGGCAAGCTGAAGCGCGACAATAACCTTGATTACAAGCCCGAAAACATCCTGGTATCAACAGGCGCCAAGCAAAGCATTGCCAACCTGATCATGGCATTGATTGATAAAGACGATGAAGTGATCATCCCCACGCCGTACTGGGTATCGTACTCAGAGATCGTGCGTATGAACGAGGGCATACCGGTGATGATCCGTACCAAGGCTTCGGCCGGCTATAAAGTAAGCGCCGCCGAAGTGGAAGCGGCCATTACACCGAAAAGCAAGCTCTTTATGTTCTCTTCGCCCGCCAACCCCACAGGCGCCGTGTACAGCCACGATGAGCTGGCTGCGCTGGCAGACGTATTCCGCCGGCATCCGAACCTGTACATCATGAGCGATGAGATCTATGAATACATAAATTACAGGGGTAAACATGAAAGCATCGCGCAGTTTGCCGATATCAAAGACCGGGTGATCGTTATCAACGGCCTGAGCAAGGGCTTCGCGATGACCGGGTACCGCTTAGGCTATATCGCTGCGGCGCCCGACATCGTAAAAGGCGGCGAAAAAGTGCAGGGCCAGATCACCAGCGGCGCCAACGCCGTTACGCAGAAAGCAGCCGTGGTGGCGCTTACTGCCGACCTCAAACCCAGCATGGATATGGTGAAGGAATTTGAGCAGCGCAAGAACACAATCATGCAGCTGCTGGCCACCATTCCGGGCGTTACCTGCGTGGAGCCCGATGGTGCGTTTTATGTATTCCCCGATATCTCTTATTACTTCGGGAAATCCGAC
>JASGFZ010000279.1:0-4002 GCA_047605345.1 Flavihumibacter sp.
CACTTTCGGACACATGAACTACAACCTGTTCTTTTATTTTTATACGCCGGGATAGCTGTGGAAAGACATGAACGGGTTGGGGCATTTCGCCAAACCGCTCTTCTGGTTTAACCTGTACTGGCTTTGCTGCGGCATCATGCTGGTATTGATCGCCCTGCTGTTTTACCAGCGCGGTGTGCCCGGCAGCTTCGCATCCAAATGGAAACTGGCCATGATGCGTTACCGCCGGGGCAGGGGTTGGCTGATCTGGTTATTCCTCGCCGGCTGGCTGGCCAGCGGCGCTTATATCTATTACAATGTCAGTTACCTGAATCGTTATGTCAGCTACGACAATAATTACGAACGGCAGGCGCTGTACGAAACCACGCTGAAACGACACGAATTCATCCCCCAGCCCAAGATCACCCGCATCTCGATGAAGGCCGATATCTATCCGGATGAAAGGAAGGTAAATATCTATGCCAGGCTGATCCTGCAGAACAAAACCGGCGTCCCTATAGACTCCCTGCATTTGTCCGCCGAGGATAATGTTACGTTCCGCATCCTCTACAACGGGCAGGAGCTCCCCTATTCACATCCGCTCTTATACGAACACACCCGCTTCACGCTATTCAAACCTGGTAAAGACACTGCCAACTATAAAATCTACCGCCTTCCGCAGCCGCTTCTCCCGGGCGACTCCGCCCGCATGGAAGTATATTCGGAGATAGCCAATAAAGGATTCGTGAACAACGGCTACAGTCGCGAGATTGTGTACAACGGCACTTTTTATTCAGGCGGATTACCCTCATTCGGATACAATAGCAGCGGCGAAATGGAAAGCGACGAGAAAAGAAAAAAATACAAGCTGCCCGAAAAGCCCGACGACCTGCCGCCTTTCAGCGATGAACGCGGCCGGCATACCCTCTTGTTCAACAACGATGCAGACCTGGTATATTTCGATGCCGTGGTAAGCACCAGCGCCGATCAGACGGCCATTGCCCCGGGATACCTGCAGAAAACCTGGACGAAAAACGGGCGTCGTTATTTTCAGTATATACAAGACTCGCCCATTCAGTTCTTTTTCAATATTGTTTCCGCACGGTATGCCATAAAGAATGACTCGATACAACTGGCCGACGGCCGGACGATCGCCACGCAGGTCTTTTATCATCCCGAGCATGGATATAATGTAGATCGCTTCATGAACGCCTATAAAGACGGGCTTAGCTATTTTTCGCAGTCTTATGGCCCCTTCCAGTTCAGGCAAATGCGATTGCTGGAATTTCCGCGATATGCCGGCTTTGCACAGAGCTTCCCCAATACTGTTCCCTATTCGGAAAACTTCGGCTGGCTGGCCGATTTCAGCGATCCGAATGCATTTGATTACGGTTATTTTGTTACCGCTCACGAACTGGCGCACCAGTGGTGGGGGCACCAGATCACGCCCAATGCCACCCGCGGCGCCAACCTGATCTCCGAAGCGTTGGCAGAATATTCGGCACTGGTGCTGACCGAACACAAATACGGAGCCGACAATATGAAACGTTTCCTCAAACAGGAGCTTGACAACTACCTGCGCGGGCGCGCCAACGAAAGCAAGAAAGAAAATGTATTCATCGACTGCAACCGGCCTTATGAATGGTATTACAAAGGAAGCCTGATACTATACGGCCTGCGCGATTTTATCGGCGAAGCCGCCATGAACCGGGCGCTGCATGGCTTTATCGACAGTTTTGCGCTGCGCGAGCAGCCGCCCTTTCCCGGCAGCCATGACCTCTATGATGCATTTCGCGCGGTAACGCCCGACTCATTGCAGTATTACTTACACGATACCTGGGAAAAGACAACGCTGTACGACAACCGGATGATCAAAGCAAGCTCAAAAAAAATCAGCGATTCCCTCTACGACGTAACGCTGCAATTCAGCTCACATAAATTCTATGCCGACAGTTCCGGCCGCGAATCGGCCGCACCCATGAATGACTATATCGACATAGGTATTTTCGCGGCGGAAAGCACCGATAAAAACGGCCGTCGAAAAACCAACCCGATTCACCGGGAAAGGCTGAAGTTGAAAGAGGGCGAGCACACGGTTACGGTTCGCGTGAAGGGTGTGCCGGTTAAGGCAGGCGTCGATCCTTACAATAAACTGATAGATCGTATACCGGATGATAATATAGCGACGGTGGATGATTGATGGGCGAATTGAATAATGCCAATCACCCCTTCCGTCTTTTAAGCTCCTTCCTGATCAGTCCCAGTTCGCGACCGGTTTGTCCGCTTACCGAACTATTTTCCTGTGCGCGGCGCATCAGGTAGGGAATGACATCGCCGATGGGTCCGAAGGGCAGGTATTTGCTCACGGCGCAACCAGCTTTGGCGAGGTTGAAGGTTATGTTATCACTCATTCCGTAGAGCTGGGAGAAATGAATATGCGGATGCGACAGAGGCAGGTTCTTTTCTTCCAGCAATTTTGTTGCCTGCAGGTTGCTGTATTCATTGTGCGAAGCCACAATCAGCGAAACACGTTCAATATGTTCAATGGCAAAAGCCACTCCCTGGTTATAGTCGCGGTCGGTCGCCTCTTTGTTCGGCTGGATGGGGCTGGGGTACTTCATCTCTTCCGCACGCCTGCGTTCCTTTTCCATATAAGCACCCCGCACCAGCTTGGCGCCCAGAATAAAGCCCTTGCGTTCTGCCGCCTGGTAGCTGTCTTTCAAAAACTGCAGCCGGTCGTGCCGGTACAATTGCACGGTATTGAAAACAATGGCGGTGTCTTTGTTGTACACTTCCATCATCTGCATGGTCAATGCATCAACAGGATCCTGTATCCAGGTTTCTCCGCATCCACCAGCACGCCTATTTTCTTCACAGCAGCCTCGCTGCAGATCCTGTTCAGCCGGGCCACCACCCTATCCCACTCGGCCAACTCGCCGGCCAGCACTTCGGTATGCACTTTCCCTTCGAAGCCGCTTTCGCCGTCGCGGCCGCATCCAGCTTTTCCAGCAGGCCGAAGCGGCGATACCCGTCATCTTGATGCTCATGAAAGGAATATTCGGCTGGGTCGCCGCATATCGATCACGCGGATAAATTCATCGCAGGCATGGTCGAGCCCCTCTTGCCATAATCGCCGCCTTCCACGCCATAATCAAGAATCACTTTTACATTGTATTCGCCCAGCTTGCGCGCCACCGTAGCCGTTTCGGGCAGGGTTTCACCGCCAACAAACTGCTCAAAAATAGTGCTGCGGATAAGGCCCTTTACCGGCAAACCGGTTTTGATGACCCAGGGCGTAAGCCGGGTACCCAGTTTTACCAGGGGACCGATACCCATACTGCTGAACAAAAAATTGGCTTTGCGTAAACTACGGTCTGTTTTGTAGGCGAAAGCATTTTCGGTATTGTCGAATGAAATGCCTTTTACTGGGTCCATGCGCTTATATTGTATCGGCAAAAATAATAAGAATCGTAGTTTAGCCTTAGCATGAAAATAACCAATATTGACATTTATCGCCTGAGCATACCGATGGAACCGTTCACCATCGCCACCGGCACCATGGATCATGCACAGAATACATTTATCCGCATCCATACCGATGCCGGCTTCTACGGGGTAGGCGAATGTTCGGCCTTTCCCATGATTGTAGGCGAAACACAGTCAACCTGCTGGGCGATGGCGGCCGACTTCGCCAGTATGGAAGGGCAGACCCGCTCAACATCCCTGCCCGCATGGCAGAGCTGCATCTCTTTACGGCCAATAACGCCACCATCAAAAGCGCCTTTGACATGGCGCTTTATGATATTGCAGCCAAAGCGGCAGAGCAGCCCCTTTACCGGTTCCTGGGCGGGAAATCAATTAAATCTTTACCCACCGATCTCACCATCGGCATCGGGCCGGTTAATAAAATGGCAGAGCAGGCAAAACGCTTTGTGGCCGACGGTATTCGCATCATCAAGGTAAAACTGGGAAAAAACGCCGAGGAAGATATAGCGCGCATCAGAAGCATCCGCCAGGCTGTGG
>JASGFZ010000280.1:0-3985 GCA_047605345.1 Flavihumibacter sp.
CTGGCAGAAAGCGATCGACCGGTTTTTACAGACCGTGACCGACAGTGTGATCGAACCAGCGGGCATTGTAGTTGAAGCGGTTGATGTCGCGCGCTTTTGCCCTGAACCCCTGGAACTTGGGCTGCAGCCAGGGCTGGCTGATCATGCGCGGCAATACCCCGGTGCTGATGAAAAATGCCTGGTCGCGGTCGCGCGGAATGGGTGTGTATTTTTTGCCGTTTTTGGTTTCGGCGGCCTGCCAGCGCCACTGGTCTTCATGCCGGTCGAAATCCATGATAAACATATCCAGCAGCCGCGCACGCAGCACTTCTTGCTGGCTCACCTCATTGTCGTTGTCCTTACGCAAGGCCGCTTCCATTTTTAGGGAGCTGTATGACTTTGTTACGGTTTCGGGTTCGCGCTGTTCGAAAAGATAGATGCCGTTTTTGAAATCGGCGCGGTACTGGCCCAGGGCCGGATCATCGGGCAGGTACACCAGCTTGCTAGGAAGATAAGGAACGCCGGCGGCGCCGGCCAGGGGCGGCACCGATACGGCTCCGAAAGGGTAGGAGGCCGAAATGCCGTCTACCAGAATGTCTTTGACAAAGGTTTCACGCAGGGCTTCGGGCAGGGTTTTGTCGGGGTATTTTTCAATGCTGCGCAGCGCATACTCACGCCCCAGGCTGTCTTCCAGCCGCAACGAGCGTGATTGCATGCCGCCACCGCGTTGCGTAGGGATGAGCCCGCCTTTTTCTTTTCGTATGTTCATAACCGGTAGCGACACCGGTGTGGTCCATTCTTTCCGGTAATTGGCGCCCAGCAGCCATTGTTTGAAAGGGCCGGCCTTGTAATAAGGCGCTGCCACTACGGTAATGGAATCGGGAAAGCCGGCGATGGCACTATCGGTGGCCTGGGGCGTTTCTCGTTTATAAACGGGCAGATCGGTGTTGTACAGCAATCCTTTTTTGCCGCCTTCCACCCCTTCGTATTGCAATACGACGCGGCCGCTGTGGTACTGCTCAAGGGTTACATAGCCGGTTTCAACTGCATTGAACCGCGACCAGGGGCCTTTTCGCAGCCGCGTTTTTTTAGATCCCGCGCCGCTGATCACATATTGCTGGCCGTCTTTCACCAGGTATTGCAACCCGTGCTCATGCCCCGCGAGCCGGATGCAGTAAGGATGGGTTTTCAGGATGTCATCCACGCCTTTGATATAGGCCTTGTACAAAGGATGCTTCAGGTCCTGGATATTTCCGAAGCCGCCACGCACCAGGGGATAGATCGATCCCACGCCGGGCAGCGGCACCCAGTACGGACCAAATTCGGTGAGCGGGAACAGGTGTTGCTGCCAGGTATAATAACCGCCGTGAACGCCATCTGAATAAAAGGGATGGTGTGCGGCAAAAAGCAGCAGTTTGTTGCGGTTGCGGTACACCATTTCTTTGAGTTTGATAAGGGCTTCGTCGTATGTATGGCAGGCGTAACCGGTTTCCGTGCCCGGCCGCCCCTCCCGCTGCAGCCACCACTGGCTGTCGAAGAGTATGAGGGTGGTTTCATCGGTCAGTTGAATTTCTTCGGGACCGGGGCAGCCGTTTTCGGGCAGAAAGCGAACATGGGGGTTGTTCAGCCCGTTGATGTATTCACTTTGCCGGTTGAGCTGCTGCAGTCCGTAGGCGCGCCCGCGGGCCCAGTCGTGGTTACCGGGAATAAAATAAACATCTTGAGCAGCCATCGCTCCTACCACCCATTGCGAGTCGATGATGGCCTTGTCTTTCGCAAATGCGGCCGTGCCTTCGGGCCGCATACCGATGGGATAGATATTGTCACCGAGGTACACAATGGCCGTGGCTTTTTGCGGATAGGCCGCGGCCTTTTTGCGGATATCGGCCAGTACGGGATGCTGGCTGGTATGTGCATCGAATTCTCCGGCATCGCCCACCACGATGATGCGGGCTACCAGGCTGTCGGGGCCCTGTTGTGCAGCAACCCGTAGGGTGCTGCTGCTTATGCAGCCGAAGAGGAAGGCGGTCAGGAAATATTTTTTCATGGCTGGCGGTAGGGATAATAAAGAAGGGTGGCGCGGCCTTTACGGCCTTCGTTTGAAATAAAGAGATCACCCTGCGGCGAAAAACACAAACCTTCGGGTTGCTGGAACTGGTAGGGATTCAGGCGGTGCAGCGAAACGGGCGCCCGTTTTTGTCGCAGACCAGCAAGATTTTTCCAACCGACGCGATAATGAACAGCTGGTTGGTGACGGGATGAAAGGCCACGGCCGACGGCTCAAATGAAACGGTATCGTCTTTGGCCATTTTCCTGATTTCCTTCAGCGACAGGCTGAAAGCAGGTTCGGGCGACAGCATGCCGGTATTGCGGTCAATCCACCATCCGTTGACGACCTGCGCATCTACGCCGCAGGTTTTGCATACCAGCAGCAGCCTGTCGCCCGCTGCATCATAGCAGAGGCTTTCAAATTCATAACCCTTGCCGAATTTGTTTTTGAATACCACGGTTTCCTGTGCGCCGGCAGGATCCACCTGGTACACATAACCGTTGCTTTTCAGTACATACCAGTTTTGCGGCGTGTACACGATATCTTCATAGTCGCCTTTTTTACCAAAGCTGCGTGTACGTATTTTGCCGGTTTCGCTGTTTACAAAAAAGATATTCCCCTCCTCATCATTGATCGCGAGCAGTTCTTTGTTGTCGTAGTAGGCAAGACCGGAAACTTCCTGCAGTTGTTTGGGCAGGTTGATATAACGGGCCGACTCTTCGCCATAGCCCGGAATGGCCGGTGCAAACGACAGGGAGTGCACCTGGCTGCAGGCTGAAAGAAAGGGGAATACCAGGCAAAACACCATACAGCGGGGAGAAAGCTTCATGGCTGCAATTTAAATGGCTTAATTTAGATTTATCAAACAGGCAGATGGATACAAATGTTGCATTGCTGAACGAGGCAGAGGCTTTTGTCAGGCAGCTTTTCGAAGAGCAGGTGCCTGCCATTTATTATTACCACGACCTGCACCATACCTTGTCGGTAACAGCCGCTGTGGAGAAAATAGCTGCTGCCTATCCGTTGAGCGAAACAGAAGAGCTGGCGCTGCGGCTGGCAGCCTGGTTCCATGATACAGGCTATAGCCGCACCTACCAGGAGCATGAAGAGGCCAGCGCACAGATCGCCGCCGGCTTTTTGCGCAGCCGGCAGGCCGGCGATGAACTGATCGGCCTGGTGCGTGAATGTATATTGGCTACCCGCATGCCCCAATCGCCCAAAAACCTGATCAGCGAAATATTGTGTGATGCCGATATGTATCACCTGGGGTCGGGCGAGTTTGAAACCGAAACCAGGCTGCTGCGTAAGGAATTTAATACCGTGTTCAACAAATACATCGGGAAGAAAGAATGGAAGAGAAAAAACCTTGCTTTTCTGGACGCCCACCATTTTTTCACTTCCTATGCAAAAGAGCATATGGAGCCGGTGAAGCAGGAACACCGGCAGCGCCTGATGGAAGGCAAAAGCGAGGCGCGTGAAAAGGAAGAAGAAAAAAGCCGGTTGAAAGAAGCGCAGTACACAAAGGCGGCTGAACCACGCGATACCACCGAAAGAGAGGTAGTGAAATCACAGAAGGAAAAGCAGGCGCGCGCCGAGCGGGGCATTACCACCATGTTCCGGATCATGAGCGACAACCATGTAAACCTGAGCCAGATGGCCGACAGCAAGGCCAATATCATGATTTCGGTGAATACCATCGTGCTGTCGATACTTGTGTCGGTGTTTTTCGGCAAGCTGCAATACTATCCGCAATTCATTATCCCGACGGTTATACTGGTAACGGGCTGCCTGCTGGCCGTGGTGTTTGCCATCCTGGCAACGCGTCCGAATGTTACAAAGGGGGTGTTTACAGAGGAAGACATCCGCCAGAAAAAAGTAAACCTCCTGTTCTTCGGCAACTTCTTTAAAATGCAGCTGCCCGATTACGAATGGGCCATGAAAGAGATGATGAATGAC
>JASGFZ010000281.1:0-3985 GCA_047605345.1 Flavihumibacter sp.
TGTCAGGGCACGGAATGGGCGTCCGGGCGCCTGGAACCTGTTCTGGCAGCACCGCCAGTTTGTTTTCGGCGTGCCAGCGGATAATGTATATCTTATAAAAAAAGCAGTATAAAATGCATAAACTATTTGTATGTATATGGTTTAGGTATTTGAAAACAGACCGGCTGGTTATCCGTCAGCCCTCCTTGAAAGGGCAGCCGCTGGTATTGATCAGCCCGGTGCATGGTAAGATGGTGATCACGGCGGTCAATACAATGGTGGAAGTACAGGGGATAGATAATGGTACTTCGCTGACCGATGCCCGGACCCTTATACCCGGTCTGCTTTCTTTCAACGACCAGCCGGGCAAGGCTGCCCGCTGGCTGAAAGCCCTGGGCGGGTATTGCAACCGGTTCAGTCCGTCGGTAAGCCTTTCAGGCTCCGATACCGTCTTTATCGACGCCACCGGCTGCACCCATTTATGGGGTGGAGCGGCCACCTACCTCGTTGCCATCAGGAGCGCTTTTGCCGCCATCGGCTACCAGGTGCGCCTGGCCCTGGCAGGTACCCCCGGTGCCGCCTGGGCCCTGACCCGGTATGGAAAAGACGGCACCATTGTACCGCCAAACCGGCAGATGGATGCCCTCCTGCCACTACCCCCCGCCGCCCTGCAACTGGATCCGGAACTGGTGGCGCGGTTGCAGAAGCTGGGTTTGAAAACGATGGCCCAGCTCTTGCAGATCCCCCGCCCGGCTTTGTTGCGGCGGTTTGGCCAGGGGTTGCTCGACCGGATCGATGCCTGTTCGGGGCAACGGATGGAAAGCTGGGATCCGGTATTTCCGCCCGTTAAATACCAGGAACGGCTGGCATCACTGGAGCCCATTATTACCCTGGCGGGGGTGGAAACAGCGCTCCGCACCCTGCTGGAAAAAATGACAAAGCAGCTAAAGCAGGAGGGGCTGGGTGCCAGGCAGCTGGTATTTACGGGCTTCCGGTCGCGGCAAAAGCCGGTCACTATACAAATCGGAACCCACCAGCCGGTGCAGGATTCCCACCGGCTGTTCCGGCTCTTTGAAATGAAATTCGACCGGCTCTCGCTCGAACCGGGCATCGAATCCTTCCTGCTGGAAATGCCGCGAACGGAACCGGTACAACAGCGGCAGGAAAGGATATGGGACGGATCGACAGCTGCCGATAAGGAGGACCTGGCTGAGCGGATCGACCGGATCAGCAATAAGTTCGGCGCCGCTTGTATCAGCCGTTTTCTGCCGGCCGAACATCATTGGCCCGAACGCGCTTATCGAAAAGCAGACACCCTCTTTGCCGAAAATCCGCCGCCATGGCCGTCCGTCGAAAGACCCATTCTGCTGCTGCCGGTACCTGAAACAGTGGAGGTCAGTGCACCGGTACCCGATTACCCGCCCCTCCTGTTCCGGTACAAGGGGGTGGTACACGAGATCAGCAAGGCCGATGGTCCCGAACGCATTGAGCAGGAATGGTGGCTGCAGGAAGGCATCGCCCGTGATTATTATATCGTGGAAGACAAGGCGGGGCAACGCTACTGGCTGTTCCGGTCGGGTCATTACCAGCCGGGCAGTAAGCCCGACTGGTACCTGCACGGTTATTTCGCCTGATTGTTTATTGCCGTCAGGTACTATTTATTCAACCAGGTTCAATTCAGTTTTATTCAGCCATTATGTCGTTCTGCGAACTCCAGGTGACCAGTAATTTCAGTTTTCTCCGGGGCGCTTCCCACCCCGAAGAGCTGGTGGAAACGGCTGCTGCGCTGGGATATAAAGCCCTGGCCATCACCGACCGCAATAGCCTGGCGGGTATTGTGCGGGCGCATACCGCTGCCAAAAAGAACGGGCTACGCCTGCTCCCCGCCTGCCGGCTTGATCTGCAGGATGCACCCTCGCTGCTGGCTTACCCCATGAACAAAGCGGGTTATGCCCGCTTGTGCGGATTGCTGACCAAAGGCAACCTGCGCACTGAAAAAGGATCCTGCCTGCTGTACCGCGGCGATCTCGGAGAAGCCAATGCCGATATCCGTTTTGTACTGGTGCCCCCCGAAAAATGGGCGACCGGTTACGATTTTGCACCTGCTTTTTATGAAGCGGCAGGGCATTATAGAGAATTGCTGGGCGATCGTCTTTCGCTGGTGGCCGCCTGCGGCTACGAGGGACAAGATGCAAAAAGGCTGTTCCGGCTGGCGGCTCTTTCGCAAAAAATGTGCATGCCGCTGCTGGCCAGTAATGATGTCTATTACCATCTGCCCGAACGAAGACAACTGCAGGACGTGCTGACCTGTGTGCGGGAAAAGACAACCATCCAGCAGGCGGGTTACCTGCTGCACCGCAATGCAGAACGGCACCTGAAAGCGATCGACGAAATGCAACGGTTGTTCATGCACCATTCCGCGGCCCTGACCCACTCGCTGGAATTGGAAGAAGCCTGTTCTTTCTCGCTCGACAGCCTGGAATATGTGTACCCCGAAGAGATCAAACGACCCGACCGACCGGCACAGGAAGAGCTGGCGGAACTGACCTGGGCCGGGGCAAAGGAACGTTTTCGGGAAAATATTCCTGCAAAAGTGTGCGATGCGCTGGAGAAAGAACTGCGTTTCGTGGAAGAAAAAAACTATGCATCTTATTTTTTGACGGTATATGATATTGTCCGTTTTGCCCGCTCGCAAAATATCCTTTGCCAGGGGCGCGGCTCGGCGGCCAATTCAAGCATCTGCTATTGCCTGGGCATCACATCGGTGAACCCTGCCGATTTTGACCTGCTCTTTGAACGGTTTATTTCTTCCGCCCGCGATGAGCCGCCCGATATCGATGTCGATTTTGAACATGAGCGGCGCGAAGAAGTGATCCAGTATATCTATAATAAGTATGGGCGCGACCGGGCGGCCATCGTGGCGACGGTTACCGAACTGCACCAGAAAGGAGCCATCCGTGATGTGGGCAAGGCCATGGGCTTGTCGGTCGATACCATCAACCGGCTTTCCGACAATATGCGGCATCATTCGTATGAATGGGTGGATGCCAAAAAGCATATACGGGAAACGATTCCCCAAGACCCTTACCTGCGCAAGGTGCTGGAGCTGACGCAGCAGATGATGGGTTTTCCGCGGCAGTTGGGGCAGCATACCGGTGGTTTTGTGATCAGCCGGCGTCCGCTTACCGAACTCTGCCCGATTCTGAATGCCCGCATGGAAAACCGTACCTGCATCGAATGGAACAAAGACGATATCGAAGACCTGCGTTTTATGAAAGTGGATGTGCTGGGGCTCGGCATGCTCACCTGTATCCGAAAGGCCTTTGAACTGGGAAAAAAATATTATGGTTTTGACTGGACGCTCGCGAATATTCCGCAGAACGAAAAAGAAGTATATGATATGATCAGCCGCGCCGACACGCTCGGCGTTTTCCAGATCGAAAGCCGTGCCCAGCAAACCATGTTACCCCGGCTGAAACCCAAAGAATTTTATGACCTGGTAATTGAAGTGGCGATCGTACGGCCGGGACCTATCCAGGGCGATATGGTACATCCTTACCTTCGCCGTCGCAACGGGGAAGAGCCGGTAGAATACCCATCCCCCGAATTAAAAGCCATCCTGGAGCGAACCCTGGGCGTGCCTCTTTTCCAGGAGCAGGCCATGAAGATTGCGATTGAGGCTGCCGGTTTTACGCCCTCCGAGGCTGATGGTCTGCGCCGCAGCATGGCCACTTTCAAAGCCAAGGGCAAGGTCAATGATTTTGAAACCAGGCTGATCAGGGGCATGCTGGCCAAAGGGTACTCCGAAGAGTTTGCGAAAAGGATATTCCGCCAGCTCGAAGGTTTCGGCAGTTATGGCTTTCCCGAATCGCATGCCGTCAGTTTTGCCCTGCTGGTATATGTATCGTCGTGGATCAAATGTTTTCATCCCGATATTTTCGCCACGGCCCTGCTCAACAGCATGCCCATGGGCTTTTACCAGCCCGCACATATCATCAATGATGCG
>JASGFZ010000282.1:0-3948 GCA_047605345.1 Flavihumibacter sp.
ATTTTAAGCGCAATATGATACAGCGAAACCCGGCTGGCTTTTACCAGCTGGCTGAAATAGCCGTCTTCAAAATCGCGGGCAAATACCAGCGCCAGTCCCAGTAAGATCACCTGCTGCATCACCGTACCCATGATACCGGGTATCATCAGGTTCATGTAATTGCCGGCAGGGTTGTAGAACCGGTTATAGTTAACCTTAAAAGCTTCGTACCGGAGCGGTGCGATGCTGGCGGGCACGCCTGTTTTTTTCAGGGCCTCTATCTCAATGCCTGCGTTGATGGTACCCAATACGGTTTGTATGGCCCGGGTGGCGAAGTTGGCGGTTACCAGATTGGCGGTATTGATGTCGGCCATTATTTCGGGGTATCGCTTTTGCATGATGTCGGCCTCAAAACCCTGCGGAATACCCAGCACGGCTACGTATTCCTTCGATGGCATTTCACGGGCTATATTGCCCGCGCTGAACAGCACCCTGGCAACCGACAGGCTTTCATTGTCATTCAGGGCCTCAATGATCTTTCCGCTGGTGGCCGTATGGTCTTCATCAATAACGGCAATCTCCATTTTGGTTACCTTTCCCTTTTTGTACATATTGATCGTGATTATGCCGTACAACAGGGGCGCGCCGAAAAATATCATCACCATCACATTGTTGGAGAAGATGCGCTTCCATTCCGTATTCAATAACCGAAAAAACTTTTTCATCGCCATAACGTTTGGGTAATTACTGTTGCAGCATTACGGTGGAATTATTATACAGTCCGGCGGCGTCTGCAGGCTGCACAGGCAACACTTTCAGCTCGTAAAATGCTTCGCCTATTTCGCGGTTGGGAGCCGTGCTGGTATTGTCGGCATAACGCGGCAATTGTTTGACCATAGCGATTTTCCCGGTGATCACTTTGTTGGTGCCGGGTACCGCCACCTTCACTTCCTTACCCACCGGGTAACCATTGATCGCTTTTTCACCGATGGTAAACCTGAAATAATTTTCACCCTGTTTATATCCCGTGAACAGGGAATACCCCGGGGTGGCCAGCTCGCCTTCCTTCAGGGTAACAGACTCCAGGAACATATCGGCAGGCGCCGTTATAACGGTTTCACTGGCTGCCTGCAATACTTCGTTCCGGGCGCCCACCGCCCTTGCCACCTGCCCGCGGGCGCTGCTGATCACTTCCGGTCTGGCAGTGGCCACTTCTTTTTGTTTCGCTTTTATCCCCTCCACCTGGGCCTGGGCCGCCAGGTATTTCGATTTCACTTCATCGAATTTCTGCGCGGGCACCAGCGAATCGGCAAACATATTCTCCATACGGGTAAACGACTGTTGCACAAAATCGAGCTGCGCCTGCGCTGCCGCCAGCTGGCTTTGCAATTGCTGCAATTGTTCGCCGGTGGCGCCGTGCTGTGCCATTTTCAGCTGGCCTTCGGCACTGGTGATTGCGCCATTTGCCTGCTCCAGTTTGGCGCGCAGCTCGGGCACATCTATAACCGCCAGCGTGTCGCCTTTATGAACCGACTGTCCTCCTGTACATATTTTTCAATGCGGCCCGCTATTTTGGAAGTAACGCTGATGCTTTCCAGCTTCACTTTTCCTTCGGGTTGCGTAACGGGCTGTTGCTGATGGCTGCAGGCAGCGAATAACAATGCCGGGTTGAGTATGATTGCTATATGATTGCGTTTCATGGTGGTTTGTTTTGGTGGGTGACTACTGGGGGTTGTTCAATAAAAGTCCATTCAGCTCGGCCGCTTTCAGGCCGGCCTGGCGCTGGTCGTAAACGGCCTGCTGGTACTCGAATTTTGCCTTTTCTACATCATTCAACGCATCCAGCACATCTGTGAGGGCAGCCAGGCCGTTGCGGTACTGTTTGTCAACAAACTCGTAGGTGTCTTCCGCCAGCTTTATCTCGGCATTTTTCAGCACCAGTTTCTGCGTGGCCATGTTGTAATCTTCTTTCAGCTTATCCTGGCCCAGGCGGATCATATCTTCAGCAGATTTTTTCTGCACTTCCAGCTGTTGTCTTTGAAGGACTGCTTTCCGCGCGTTGTTTCGCGCCGCCAACCCGTCAAAAACATTCCATTGCAACCGCACACCGGCGAACCACCTCGGGTCAAGCAGCGAAAGATCTTTGTCTCTCAATTCATATTGGCCGAAGGCGGCCAGCTTCGGCACATAATCTGACATCGCCGCTTTTTCCATATAACCTGTGGCCGCAATGCCGGCATCCAGCGCTTTGATTTCGGGACGTGTGTTTACCGGGGCTTCTGACGCCAGCGCCACCGCCACCAGCTCGGGGTGCAGCAATTGCAGCTCTTCGTCCGAAACATCGGTCAGCTGATGCAGCCTATAGCGCAGCAATTGCATATTGGTTTTATTCTCCAGCTTTTTTATTTCCAGCTTCTGCTGCGCCAGCTCTATGCGTTTCCGGTCGAGGGGCGTAGCCAGCCCGTTCCGGATGGCTGCATTGACAAACCGCGTTTGCTCCTGCAGTATTTTCTCCGACGATTGGATAATGGCCTCTGAATTTTGCAGCAGCGCCATTTTATCATACACTTCCGATACGTCCATCCACAATTTGGTTTGTTGTCTTGCGGCCAACTGGTCATACACCCGCTGCTGGTGCTGGTAGGCTTTCAGCGCATTGCTCACCTTAAAACCGCTGAACAACAGCCATTGTGCATTGACATTTCCCTTTAAAATATTTTTCCGCTGGATGGGATCCACCTGCTGCAGCTCGATGCCCGGCGGCAACGCGGCGTTAAAACCCATGCCCAGTTTTTCTTTTATCAGCAATCCCTGCGTACCCATCAGCACCGCCTGCAGGTTATCAGGAAAAACAATATCGTCGTTGAGGCGGGTATAGGTGCCGGTAAAGGCAACTCTCGGCAGGAAACTAAACCGGGTGGACTGTATATCTACCGCTGTTTGTTCTTTCTGGAGGCGATACAGTTGCAGCGTGTCATTTTTTTCCGCCGCCTTCTGGTATAGTTTTTTTACCTCCTCGTTAAAAAACTGCGCATGAGATTGCGTGAAAGTCCACAGCAATACCCATAATAGGATTGGCTTTTTCATTATCAGGGGCTGATTTAAAAAACGTATTGCACGCTAAAATAGCGATGATTTGGTTGTCAACCTTATTATACAAACAGCTATGAAAAATTACAAAAACCCAAAAACAGCACAGATCAACCAGCACCTGGTTGATAACAGCAAAAAAGTAATGACCACCAACGACGGCGTACCTGTGTATGACAACAACAATACACTCAAAGCCGGCGACCGGGGGCCATCCCTTCAGCAAGACCATATTTTCTTTGACAAGCTGATGCACTTCGACCGGGAACGCATTCCCGAAAGGGTAGTGCACGCAAGAGGATCGGGCGCCCATGGCATTTTTGAAGCAACGGCCGATATGTCGAAATATACCAGCGCCGCTTTTTTGAAAAAGGGAACCATTACGCCCGTGTTCACCCGCTTCTCTACGGTTGCGGGCTTCAAGGGCTCTACCGACCTGGCCAGGGATGTGCGCGGGTTCTCCGTAAAATTCTATACCGAAGAAGGCAACTACGACCTGGTGGGCAATAATATTCCGGTGTTTTTCATTCAGGACGCGATGAATTTCCCCGATCTCGTGCATGCGGTGAAACCCGAGCCCGACAAGGAGGTACCACAGGCGGCATCGGCCCATGACACTTTCTGGGACTTCATTTCGCTGATGCCCGAATCGGCCCACATGACCATGTGGGTAATGTCTGACAGGGCCATTCCGAGAAGCCTGCGTATGATGGAAGGTTTCGGGGTGCATACCTTCAAATTCGTTAACGCAAACGGAAAAGGCTGTTTTGTAAAATTCCACTGGAAACCCAGGTTGGGCGTACATTCGGTAGCCTGGAACGAAGCGCAGAAAATTTCCGGCTTCGACGCCGACTTTCACCGGCGCGACCTATGGGAAGC
>JASGFZ010000283.1:0-3945 GCA_047605345.1 Flavihumibacter sp.
TACATTGGAGGGGCCGATTATGCGTGCGCTGGCGGGAGTCCGTTACCCGACAGCAACGCACCCTGAATAATTACAACACCGGTACGCAAAACCGGAGTATATTGAGCGAACGCGCGCCGCTCGAAAAAACCGTTGCGCAGTTCGACGAACAGCTTGCCAAAGCGCAGGTCATCAACCCGGTTACCGGCACCGTGCTCACCAACTACGCCTTACAAGGTGAGATGCAGGTGATCGGAAAACCACTGTACAAAATCGCCAACACCGATACGCTTACCCTGCGGGCATACATCACCGGTGAGCAATTGCCGCAGGTAAAACTGGGGCAGCAGGTAAGAACACGGATCGACCAGGGCAGGAACAACTACAAGGAATACCCCGGCACCATCACCTGGATCGCAGCCAAAGCTGAATTTTCCCCCAAAACCATACAGACCAAAAACGAAAGGGCCAATCTCGTGTACGCGATAAAAGTGAAGGTTAAGAACGACGGTTACCTGAAGATCGGTATGTATGGTGAAGTGATCTGGACCAAATAATGCAACATGGTTTCGGTTAGCGTAAAAAACATCACAAAGACCTACGGGCGCTTCAAAGCAGTCGACAATGTATCGTTCGACGTGCAGAAAGGAGAGTTGTTTGGGCTCATCGGGCCCGACGGCGCCGGTAAAACCTCCCTGTTCCGGATGCTCACCACCCTCCTGCTGGCCGATAGCGGCGAAGCCACGGTTGAAGGATACGACGTGATAAAAGATTACCAGGCCATCCGCAACCGCGTTGGTTATATGCCCGGCCGCTTTTCGCTGTACCAGGACCTGACAGTGAACGAGAACCTTGATTTTTTTGCCGCCCTCTTTGGTACCACCATCAGCGAAAACTATGCGCTGATCAAAGACATTTACGAGCAGATAAAGCCATTCGGCACCAGAAGAGCCGGCAAGCTTTCGGGTGGTATGAAGCAAAAGCTGGCGCTCTGCTGCGCGCTGATCCATAAGCCGGAAGTACTCTTCCTCGACGAACCCACCACGGGTGTGGATGTGGTTTCGCGCAATGAATTCTGGGAAATGCTGGACAGGCTGAAAGAACAGCAGATCACCATCGTGGTATCCACGCCCTATATGGATGAAGCCCGGCGATGCGACCGCATTGCGCTGATGCAGGCAGGCAGGATCATGTCGGTGGAAGCACCCGGCCGCATCACCAACGATTTTCCCAAACCGCTTTTTGCCATCCGGGCCGATTCACTTTATGAGCTGCTGAAGCAGCTTCGCATCGATCCTGCCGTAGAAAGCTGTTATGCATTCGGCGAAGTGCTGCACCTGACTGCGTTCAACGGCAACAGCAACGAATTCAGCATCCGCGCGCTTGCTGAAAAATACAACCCCAAAAACCTGGTCGTCAGCAGCATAACGCCTTCCATAGAAGACAGCTTCATCCGCCTCATGAACGAACAACAGCCAAACCATTCTGCCCATGAACAATAAAGCCATTATTTGCAGGGAGCTCACCAAACAGTTCGGTGATTTTAAAGCGGTTGACCGCATCAGCTTTGACGTTGACCAGGGGGAGATATTTGGTTTTCTGGGCGCCAACGGCGCGGGGAAAACAACGGCCATGCGCATCTTATGCGGACTCTCCTATCCCACCTCGGGCGAAGCAAGCGTAGCCGGTTTCGATGTATACCGGCAGCAGGAACAGATCAAGAAGCGCATCGGTTATATGAGCCAGAAGTTTTCGTTGTATGACAACCTGAGCATCCTGGAAAACATCGAGTTCTATGGCGGTGTATACGGCGTTCCGCGCCGGGAAATCAAAGAGAGAAGCAATGACCTGGTGCATACCCTGGGGCTCGAAACGGAGGCGAGAAAACTGGTTGGCGCACTGCCCCTGGGCTGGAAACAGAAGCTGGCCTTTTTCGGTAGCGATTTTTCACCGGCCTTCCATTGTGTTCCTCGACGAACCCACCGGCGGCGTGGACCCCATTACCCGGCGGCAGTTCTGGGATATGATCTATGAAGCGGCGGCAGATGGCATCACCGTATTCGTAACCACGCACTATATGGACGAAGCGGAGTACTGTAACCGCATCAGTGTAATGGTCGACGGTCGCGTGGAAGCCATGGATACGCCGGCGAACCTGAAAACAAGATTCAGTACCGGCTCCATCGACGAAGTTTTTTATCAACTGGCCAGGGGCGCCAAAAGAACGGCCGACTAACATGAAACAATTATTCGTCTTTATCAGGAAAGAATTTTACCATGTATTCAGGGATCGCAGAACCCTGCTGATACTGTTTGGGCTGCCCATCGTGCAGATCGTTCTTTTCGGATTTGCCCTGAGCAGCGAGGTAAAGAATATCGGCATTGCCATCCAGGACAATGCACAAGATGTACATTCCGTCCAACTGGCAAACAAAATCCGGTCGAGCGATTATTTTAACCTGCAGCCGCCCGTTACCAGCTATGCCGACATTGAACAACGATTCAAAAGCGGAAGCATCAAATGCGCCCTGGTATTCCCGGCCCGTTTCGGCGACGACCTGTACCGCCCCGGCGGCGCCCGGATACAATTGATTGCCGATGCATCCGATCCCAACACGGCTACTACGCTCACCAACTATCTGCAATCGATCATCGGTGATTACCAGCAGCAGCTCAATCCCGCTACCCGGCCCAGCTACCAGATTATTCCCGAGATCAGGCAATTGTACAACGAAGAGCAAAACGGTTCGCTCAATTTCATACCCGGGGTTATCGCGCTGATCTTCATGATCGTGAGCACGGCGCTGACTTCGGTGGCCGTGGTACGGGAAAAAGAACTGGGTACCATGGAAATACTGCTGGTGTCCCCGTTCAGACCAGTCATGGTGCTGGTGGCCAAAGCCATTCCCTACCTGGTGCTTTCGCTGATCAATTTTATCATCATCCTCCTGCTGTCTGTTTTTCTGCTGAACGTCGGGATCAGGGGGAACCTGGCACTGCTTTTTGCCGAAAGCATCCTGTTTATCATCACCTGCCTGTCGCTGGGACTGCTCATTTCAAACGTAACGGCCTCACAGCAAACAGCCATGCTGATATCGATGATGGCGATGATGTTACCGACCATGCTGCTGACGGGATTCATGTTTCCGCTGGAAAACATGCCCTGGATATTCCGTGCGCTTTCACACCTGGTTCCGTCGAGGTATTACTATTTCATCATAAAAGAAATAATGCTGAAAGGTCTTGGCTTCCGCTACGTATGGAAAGAAACGCTGGTGTTGTTGTTCATGTCGTTGTCGCTGCTCGGGATCGCATTAAGTAAATTCAAAACCAGGCTGGCATGAAAGTGTTGGGATTTTTACTGCAGAAAGAGTTTCGCCAGATATTCCGCGATAAAACCATACTCGCGATGATGTTCTTCATGCCCATCATGCAGCTGATCATTTTGCCCCTGGCTGCCAATTTTGAAGTGAAGAACATCAACATCGCCTACGTTGACCATGACCATAGCAGCTATTCTGAAAAGCTGGTCCGTAAAATCGGGGCTTCGGGGTATTTCCGGCTGGTTGCAACACCGGCTTCTTTTATGGAAGGGTTGAAGTTTATCGAAAAAGGCGAGGCCGACCTGATCCTCGAGATACCCGCGGGTTTTGAAAAGAACCTTGTTCGCGAAGGCAGCCAGCAGGTCAACCTGTCGGTAGACGCCATTAACGGCACCAAGTCGTCGATCGGCGGCGGCTACCTTATGGCCGTTATCAACGACTTTAACCGGGAACCGGACCTGAATGTAAAGCTGGCCGCAACTGCAACAACAATACCCGAAGCCGGCATTACCATCAACAGTGTCAACTGGTACAATCCCCGCGCCGAATACAAATACTATATGGTGCCGGGCATCCTGGTATTGCTGCTGACCCTTATCGGCGGATTTATCACCGCACTCAATATTGTGCGTGAAAAAGAGAT
>JASGFZ010000284.1:0-3932 GCA_047605345.1 Flavihumibacter sp.
AGCTGGTTGAAAAACAGCCGCAGCTGCCGCCAGATATCAACTGGCATTTTATCGGGCACCTGCAATCGAATAAAGTAAAGCAGATAGCCTCTTTTGTATGCCTTATCCATGGGGTGGACAGCGCCCGGCTGCTGGCCGAAATTAGCAAACAGGGAAAAAAGCTCGGCCGGCAGATTCCTTGCCTGTTGCAGGTGCATATAGCGCAGGAGGAAACGAAATTCGGCTTTGATGAGGAAAGCCTCGCTGCCCTGTGGCAGGAAAAAACCGCCTTTCCCGAAAAATACGATCAGGCAATCGTGTCGGGCTTCATGGGCATGGCCAGTTTTACCAGTAATACCAGCCAGGTGAAAGCGGAATTCCATCACCTGAAACGCATCGCCGATAACTATGTGCCCGGGGGTATTTTGTCGATGGGTATGAGCGCCGACTACAATATTGCGCTGGAAGAAGGAAGCAATATGATCCGGGTGGGGAGCCTGCTCTTCGGCGCAAGGTGAAAATGGTCGAAAAGATAGTAAGTTTGGGGCATGGATAGCAAAGAAGAAGAGAAAAGCCTCAATTTTATAGAAGAGATTGTTGAAAACGACCTCGCTGCGGGAAAGTATAAGGAAATCATTACCCGGTTTCCGCCCGAGCCGAACGGGTACCTGCACATCGGCCATGCAAGCAGCATTTGCCTGAACTTCGGCCTTACCCAAAAATACCCCGGCTATACCAACCTGCGCTTTGATGATACGAACCCGGTAACGGAAGACACGGAATATGTGCAGAGCATCAAAGACGATATCCGCTGGCTGGGATTCAACTGGAAAAATGAACTGTATGCCTCCGACTATTTCGGAAAGCTCTACGAATTCGCGATCCGGCTGATAGAAAAGGGGCTCGCTTACGTGGATGATTCCAGCTCCGAAGCCATCGCTGCCATGAAAGGAACGCCTACGCAGCCCGGTGTAGACAGCCCGTATCGTAATCGCACACGCGATGAAAACCTCGACCTGTTTCAGCAGATGAAAAACGGCGCTTTCCCCGACGGGAGCCGTACCCTTCGCCTGAAAATAGATATGGCGCACCCGAACATGCTGATGCGTGATCCGATCCTTTACCGTATCAAACACGCGCACCACCACCGCACCGGAAACGACTGGTGCATTTATCCCATGTACGATTTCGCGCATGGCCAGAGCGATTCCATTGAACAGATCACCCATTCGATCTGTACGCTTGAATTTGTGCCGCACCGTGAACTGTACGACTGGCTGATCAATACGCTCGAAATCTATCCGTCGCACCAATATGAATTTGCCCGCCGTAACATCAATTATACGGTCACCAGTAAACGAAAACTGCTGCAACTGGTGAACGAAAAATATGTAACGGGATGGGACGATCCCCGTATGCCCACCATCAGCGGACTGCGCCGCCGCGGTTACACACCTGAAAGCATCCGTGATTTTTGCGACCGGATCGGTATTGCCAAAAGAGAAAACCTCGTAGATGTTTCCCTTCTTGAGTTTTGCATCCGCGAACACCTGAATAAAATTGCGCTGCGACGCATGGTGGTATTTGATCCGCTGAAGCTGGTGATAACGAATTATCCGGAAGCACAAACGGAAATGTTGGCGTCGGAAGAGAACCCCGAGGCAGAAAAGCTTGAGTACAGGGATATTCCTTTCAGCCGGGAGCTGTATATTGAGAAAGAAGACTTCCTGGAGAATCCGCCTAAGAAATTTTTCCGCCTGGCACCGGGGCAAATGGTTCGCCTGAAAAGCGCTTATATCATCCGGTGCGATGAAGTGCTGAAAGATGAGAACGGCCATATCACCGAACTGCATTGTACTTATATTCCCGAAAGCCGCAGCGGCGCCGACACATCGGGCATCAATGTTAAGGGAACCCTGCATTGGGTGAGCACCGCACAGGCCGTGCGTGCGGAGCTGCGCCTGTACGACCGGCTGTTCCGGGTAGAAGACCCCGGCAACGAAGAAGGCGATTTCAAAGATTATATCAATCCCGATTCCTTACAGGTGATCAGCCACGCTTATGCCGAACCCGCGTTGCTAAAAAGCCGCTTTAATGAACGTTACCAGTTTTTACGCAAGGGTTATTTCACGCTCGATAAAGACAGCTCGGAAGAAAACCTGGTGTTCAACAGAACGGTGACGTTGAAGGATACCTGGGCGAAAGAACAAAAAAAAGTATAACACAGTTTATGGTTTGTGGTCTATAGTTTATAGTTTGTTGCAGGTTTGGAAACAACTTGTAACAAACTATAAACTATAGACCACAAACCACAAACCAGTTTAATCATTTTTTCTTCTTCGCTGCGTAATCAAACACAATATTGCAGAAGGCTTTTACACCCACATCCAGCATGCTGTCGTCTACATAGAAATCGGGTGTGTGGTGGCCGCCTGTTTTTAACGGATCGCCGCCTTTGGGCATACCACCCAGATTGAAGAAAAGGGCAGGCGTGTTTTCACCGAAGAAGGAGAAATCTTCGGCACCGGTTGTCCAGATGGAAAGACTGGTGTTGTTTTTGCCGGCTGCTTTTTCAAGTGAAGGCACCAACAGGTAGGTGAGGGCCGAGTCGTTATAGGTTACCAGTGTTTTGGTGTCGATCGACAGGTCGATTTGCGCGTTGTTCGCTTCGCCTATCTTTTCAACCATCTTCCTGATACGGGCGTGTACATCTTTCTGCATTTTAGGATCGAGCGTGCGGATAGTGCCTTCCAGCACCGCTTCTTCCGGAATAATATTCGACCGTACGCCGCCATGGAATTTGGCAATGGTGATGACCACAGGTGCTTTTACGATGTCTTCCTGGCGGCTCACAATGGTTTGCAGGCCGTTGATGATCTGGGCGCCTACGTTGATGGGGTCAACACCCAGCCAGGGCGTAGAGCCATGTGCACCTTTGCCTTTTATTTTCATCGCGATCCAGTCGGAAGAAGCCATCGAAGCGCCGGGTTTGTAACGGATCTGGCCAATTTCAAGACCGCCGGCAATATGTAAACCCACTACAGCTTCCACCTTGGGGTTTTCCATCACGCCTTCTTTGATCATGAGCGGTGCGCCGCCTTCTTCATCGCCGGGCGCTCCTTCTTCTGCAGGCTGAAAAAAGAATTTAACCGTACCCGGCAAGTCTTTTTTCATGCCGGCGAGCACTTCGGCTGTGGCCATCAGGATGGCAGTGTGGGTATCATGGCCGCAGGCGTGCATCACGGGAACGGTTTGGCCCAGGTATTCGGCCTTTACCGTTGATTTGAACGGGATATCGGCTCTTTCTTCCACCGGAAGGGCGTCGATATCGGCACGCAGCGCGATAACCGGTCCGGGCTTATCGCCTTTCAGAATGCCCAGCACACCCGTTTTGGCTACCTTGTCGTGCACCTCAATGCCAAGCGAACGAAGGTGGGCAGCGATGTACTCGCCTGTTTTCACTTCGCGATTCGATAATTCGGGATGTTGGTGGATGTAACGGCGCCATTCGATTAATTTGGGCAGAATGGCTTTGGCCTTGGCGTCGATAACGGCGCTCATGTCTTTTTGTGCCGATGCTGCCATAGAAAGCAGCAAACAGCCGGACAGCAGTTTTAAATGAAACTTCATGTGTGTTTTGGTTGAAGGCTTAATATAGCCAAATAATTCCAATAAGCAGACCGGGCGGCCCATTTTCATTAAAACCAATGGTGTTCGCCGAAAACGCTCCTTAGTTCGTCGGCTATTTCACCCAGGGTACATTTGCTTTCGACGGCATCGATAACGGTCGGCATAATATTTTCGTCGCTCGCCGCCTTGTCGTTCAGGGTTTGGAGAATCTGGTCTACGAGCGCGGGGTCGCGTTGGTTACGTAATGCATCCAGCTTTGCGGTTTGTTCGTGTCCGATGCTGTCGTTTGCCGGAAAAACAGCCGGTTCCGGTTGTACCTCGCT
>JASGFZ010000285.1:0-3920 GCA_047605345.1 Flavihumibacter sp.
AAAAAGGGGTCCCCGATAATTGAGTTTCTTACTCTATCGGGGACCCCTTTTTGACTTTTGATTTTTAACTTTTGACTTAACACCCTATCGCCCAGTCGAGGAAAAACGGCATGGCGTGCGCCCAGGTGGCCACATCGTGCCGGCCGTCGGCCAGTTCGAGGTATTTGATCTGGTCGTTGCGGTAGCCCTTTGCTTTCAGTTCGGCGATTAGCCCCAGGGTATCGTCAATGGAATCGATGATACCGTTATTATTGCGGTCGCTTGTTTCATCGAGGGTGCCGGTTTCAAAGAAAAATTGCAGCCACGGAGCAAAATGCCCCCGGCGGATCAGCTGGTGCATAATGCGGTGCCGCTCGTCGTCATACGCAGGATCATCCTGGCCGAGGCTCCGCCACCACAAAGAACCGGAAAATACGCCCACCCTGCTGAATTCGTGGGGGTGCGCCCATACGATATCGAGTGCCGACAAACCGCCCAGTGAAAAGCCGGCAAAAAGCTTTTCGCTGAATACCGCATGCGGCTGCGACCGGCGCACCAACGGTAAACACTCCTCAAAAATAAAACGGGTATAGGCGCCGGCGAGGTTGCCCCGGCCCAGGTAATCGGCTTCGGCGGCAGTGCCGTATTCCCGCTTCCGGGCGGGGCCGGCATGTATGGCCGCAGCAATAAAAGGGCGGTAACGTTTTTCGGCAAAGCCTTTTTCCAGCATCGCCAGCAGTCCCAGCGCCTGCATATCCTGCCCGTCGTTGATAAGCAACAGGGGCAGATTACCCGCCGCCGGGTCAACTTCGGGCAAATAAATATCTATCAGTACTTCACGGTCCAAAAAGGAGGAATCGACAGCCAGCTCAATTTTTCTGACACAATTTTTCGTCATCGGGCACATGGGTTGCAGCAACATGCTCTCACGCAGATTAGCAAAAAGCGGAAATTACAGGATTTTGCCGAAAATCCATTATATTGATTCTGCATAAATACCATCACCGAACAAACGCGTTTATGAAAAAAATTGGCATATTATTCGGCCAGGAAAGAAGTTTTCCAACGGCTTTTATTGAAAGAGTTAACAGCAAGCAGGTAGAAGGGATCACGGCCGAACCGGTGTGTATCAACAAAATAGTGCAGGGCGAACCCAGTGGTTACGATGTTATCATCGACCGCATTTCGCAGGATGTGCCGTTTTACCGCGCCTACCTGAAAAATGCAGCGCTTTGCGGCACAGCCGTCATCAATAACCCCTTCTGGTGGAGCGCCGACGAAAAATTTTTCAATAACTGCCTCGCCACCAAAATCGGCGTTCCGGTACCCAAGACCGTTATACTGCCCTCCTACCAGCATCCTGCCGACACCAACGAAAACAGTTTCTCCAACCTCACCTACCCGCTCGACTGGGAAGGTATTTTCAGTTATATCGGCTTCCCGGCTTATATGAAACCCTTTGCCGGCGGTGGCTGGAAAAATGTTTACCGCCTCAGCAATAAAGAAGATTTCTTCAGTAAACACGCCGAAACCGGCGAGCTGGTCATGCTGCTGCAGGAAGAGATCGTTTTCGAAGAGTATTACCGCTGCTATTGCATTGGCGGCAAATACGTTCGCATCATGCCTTACGAACCGCGCAACCCGCACCACCTGCGCTACCAGGCCGGCTTCACGCCTTCGGCGGAAAAGCTCAGGCTGATGGAAGAAATCGTGCTGCGCATCAACCATTACCTCGGCTACGACTTCAACACCGTTGAGCTGGCCCTGCGCGACGGTGTGCCCTACGCCATCGATTTCTGCAACCCCGCCCCCGATGCCGAAATAAAAAGCGTAGGCGAAGAAAATTTTGCCTGGGTAGTGGAAACCGCCGCCAACTATGCCATCGAAAAAGCCCTGGCCCATACCCTGAACCGCGACAACCTCACCTGGGGCGAATACGTGAAGCGGAGTGCGGCAAAAGATGAGCTGGTGTAATAAAAAGCAAAAATCAAAAGTCAAAACGGGGTCTCCGCAAAGGAGACTGATTTGCGAATAGCAGCTTACGAAAAAACATTCAAAACCATTAAAACCATCAGAAGCAAAGGTACCAACCGGCATCCGGGGGAGCCAGCCACATTCATGTGAACCCCTTTTGCCTTTTGACTTTTGCCTTTTGACTTTAAAAAATGAGCAGTATAAATTATAGCCAGTTCACCATCGGTGTGGAAGAAGAATATATGGTGCTGGACCCGCAGACCCGGGAATTGAAAAGCCACGAGCAGAAAATTGTACTGGAAGGGCAAAAGATCATAAAAGACAAGGTGAAAGCCGAAATGCACCAGGCCGTGGTGGAAGTAGGCACCGATATCTGCCGCAATGTTGACGAAGCATTGCACGATGTTTCCACCTTGCGCAAAACCATCGCCGGTGTGGCCGATGAGCTCGGCTTTTCCATGGCGGCGGCCGGCACGCATCCTTTCAGCCACTGGCAGCAGCAGCTGATCACCGAACATGTTCGCTACAACGAGATAGTGAATGAATTGCAGGAGGCGGCGCGCAGCAATCTTATCTTTGGCCTGCACGTGCACGTGGGTATGGAAACCCGCGAAATGGCCAACCACATTGCAAACAGCACCCGTTACTTTTTGCCGCACATTTATGCCCTGAGCACCAATAGCCCTTTCTGGGAAGGGCGGCAAACGGGGTATAAATCGTACCGCACCAAGGTGTTCGACAAGTTTCCGCGTACAGGCATACCCGAGTTTTTCGATACCATCGAAGACTACGACAATTTCATCAAGCTGCTGGTAAAAACCAATTGTATCGACAACGCAAAAAAGATCTGGTGGGACCTCCGGGTGCACCCTTTTTCAACACCGTCGAGTTCCGCATCTGCGATGTGCCGATGTCGGCGCACGAAACCATTATCATCGCCGCTCTCTTCCAGGCCATCTGCGCCAAGATCTACAAGCTGCGCACCCAGAACATGAACTATATCCAGTACTCACGGGCACTGATAAACGAAAATAAATGGCGCGCCAGCCGTTATGGTCTCGACGGACGAATGATCGATTTCGGCAAGGAAGAAGAAGTAAATACCCGTGTGCTGATCTATGAGCTGCTCGATTTCGTGGACGACGTGGTGGACGATCTCGGCAGCCGGCATATTCTGAAACTGGTACCCAACCTGCTGGAAACCGGCACCGGCGCCGACCGGCAGTTACGCGTCTATAATGAAACCAACAGCTTTGAAGCCGTAGTGGATTATATGCGTGAACAGTTTCTGTATGGTATCTGAATTACCTGTCCAGGCAATAAGGCAGCGACTGGCTGCGTGGCTGCTGGCGCTTGTGCTTGCCATGAGCTTACCGGCTGCGTTACCACCGCCCCTTACGACCAGTATGTATATGCGCAAACCACCGGGCTGAAAGTGGATGCGCTCAAACTGATGGCAAAGGCCGGCAGGGAATACAGCACGCAGAAAGAAGCGGTGGAGAAATTCACCGATGCCTGGGACAAGATCTATGAATACGAGCTGCACCGCCGCAACAACGGCATCCGCATCAATATGTGGAACCTGCTGCGTGATCCGCAACGCCACCTGCTGGGCGGTTTTCTTGCCCGCTGGCAAAAAGAAAGCACCCTTTCGGAAACCTTTATCAGCGAAGCCAAAATCCAGGTAGGCAAAGCCTTCGACCAGCTGTCGGAGCTGGAAAGCGGTAAGATCAAACCCAAAGAACTGCAATAACATGGCCACTGCAATCGACTTTGAAGACATCTACAGCGCCCTTAAGCAAAAGGTAGAGGAGCTTGCGAAAGCCTTTTTGCAGCGCTATACCAAAGCAGCGATCAAAGACGGGAAAAACTTTTTGGAAGAAACAAAGGAAAACCTTAAACGGTGGACGACCCTGCTGATGGAAGAACGGCTCACCAGCGCAGATTTAGAATGGCTGCTGCTCAGC
>JASGFZ010000286.1:0-3917 GCA_047605345.1 Flavihumibacter sp.
GGAAAAAGCAATACAAAAAACAGGTGTTTTCACGGGTTTTTATATTGCTTTTTCCCTTATACTTCGCGTGCGCGTCTCGGGCATGTGATTTTCATACACTCCCTGTCGCGGTCTTTACAGCAAAAAATACCGGATTACCGGTAGTCCCAACTCCTGCAGAAAATACGGTAAACGCAAAGTAAAAATACCTTGTTTTACAAGTCTTTAAAATTTGTTGCTGGCCGCCAGCCGTTGTACCGGCGCTTTTTTTGAGTAGCTCGCAGCTGTCATTTGGCTGCCTGAACCCGACGACTTCCCGGTCCTTCCCCGGCGCCTCATCGGTAAAGCCATCATGCCGGGCCTCTGCGGCGTTCATGAACCGGTCGGGTGCATATGGAGCATGGCGTGGGGCAGGGCATAGCGCTGTGCTTCCTGACCTGCCGCGAGCAGGAAAGTGCTCATGCGCTGCTGCAAAAGCCCACAGCTATCGTGGCTACGGGCAACCTCAGCTTCCCCGCTTTTTCTCTTTCCATCCGCCACTGTTATATCACATTTGAGGACGGTGCAGAACGGGGTTGTGCCGTATCTTAGGGAAAATAAACCAGGTTTGCCGCCATGTCATATTCAATCTCTGCAGGCGCTGCGCTGGCAGTGGTCATTTTGTTTTCACTCTCCTGTAATACGCCCACTGCGAACACCCCCCCTTCATCAGGTTGGGAAGTATATGGCGCTAATAAAAGCAATAACCGGTATGTGGACCTGCACCAGGTCGACAGCAGCAATGTACAGTTGCTGGAACAGGTATGGGTATACCACACCGGCGACGCCGACAGCAATACGCAGATCCAGGTGAATCCCATTATTATCGATACGGTTTTATACGGAATAACGCCGAAGCTGAAATTGTTCGCCCTGAATGCCGCCACCGGTCGTGAAATTTGGGTATATGACCCGGTAAAAGATACGGTGGGCCATGTTGATCCCGCGGCTTTTTCCTTTAATGTTTCGCGCGGGTTAACAGCTTATCAGCAGGGAAAGGAACGCCTGCTTTTTTACAGCGCCAACGGTAAACTCTACTGCATCAACGGTATAACGGGCAGGCCTGTACGTAGTTTCGGCGATATGGGCCAGGTAGACCTGCACGACGGGTTGGGCCGGGATGTGTCGCATTTGTATGTAGCAGGTACCACGCCGGGCATTATTTATAAAGACCTCATTATTGTTGGTATGCGCGTCGCCGAAGAAGCAGTAGCGGCGCCGGGGCATATCCGCGCGTATGATGTACATAGCGGACGGCTCCGCTGGATATTTCATACCATTCCCCAGCCGGGCGAACCCGGCTTCGGGACCTGGCAGGACAGCGCGGCGTATAAGCATATCGGCGGGGCCAATGTTTGGGCCGGGTTCAGTCTCGACGAAGAGAAAGGCATTGTATATGCACCTACCGGTTCGGCCGTATATGATTTCTACGGCGGAAAACGCCTGGGGGATAACCTGTATGCGAATTCCCTGCTGGCCCTCGACGCCGCCACCGGTAAACGGATCTGGCATTACCAGGCGGTACACCACGATGTGTGGGACCGTGACCTGCCGTCGGCCCCGGTATTGATCGAGCTCCGGAAAAACGGTAAAAAAATCGATGCCCTGGCCCAGGTGACCAAAACAGGTTTTGTACTGCTCTTTGACCGTTATACCGGCGAGCCCGTATATCCCATCAATGAAACGCCGGTACCGGTTACCGGCGCGCTGCCGGGTGACGTATTGTCGCCCACACAACCCATTCCGTCGTTCCCCGAACCATTCGTCCGGCAGCATATGACGGTTGATGACCTGAACAGACTGATCCCCGACAGTTCATACGAGGTCATTAAAAAAAGGTTCGCGTCGCTGCATTCGGCCACCATGTTCGACCCTCCCTCCAAAGAGGGTACCCTGATTTTTCCGGGTTTTGACGGGGGTCCCGAGTGGGGCGGACCGGCCTATGATCCACAGACCTCGTTGCTGTATGTGAACGCGAATGAAATGCCCTGGATACTCACCATGGTCGATAACAAAACCGGTGAAGCGAAAAAAGAAACGATGGGAGCGGCGGGCAAAAGATTGTACCTCTCCCATTGCATGAGCTGCCATGGACCCGACCGGAAAGGTGCAGGCAACTATCCGAGCCTGTTGGATATCGGAAAAAAATACACCGACAGCAGCCTGCAGCAACTCCTGCAATCGGGCCGCCGCATGATGCCTTCTTTCCGTCAGTTGTCGGCCGTTGACCGGCGGGCGATCGCTGCCTTTGTATTGGATAATACCAAAGCGGCAGACGCTCCTTACCGAGCGGAAAAAAGCGAATCCGATCCCTATTTCAAACTGCCTTTTGTGGGCACCGGTTACCATAAATTTCTTACCCCTGAACAATATCCGGCAGTAGCGCCACCCTGGGGCACCCTGAATGCCATCGATCTTGTGTCGGGTAAGATCAGATGGAAAGTGCCGCTGGGCGATTACCCGGAACTGAAAGAAAAAGGCATTCATACCGGAACGGAGAATTATGGCGGGCCGGTGGTGACCAGCGGCGGACTCGTATTTATTGCCGCGAGCAGCGATAGCAAGGTCCGCGCTTTCGATAAACTGACCGGTGCACTCCGGTGGGAGGCCAATCTGCCTGCACCGGGTTTCGCCACGCCGGCCGTATACCAGGTGAACGGAAAACAATATATCAGTATCGCCTGCGGCGGTGGTAAACTCGGCAAGAAAAGCGGCGACAGTTATGTAACTTTTGCCCTGCCCGATAAATAATTGTACATGAAAGCATTTTTGCACGACGATTTTCTGCTGCAGTCGCCCGCTGCCGTTCGGCTCTACCACGAGTATGCGGCGCCGATGCCCATTATCGATTATCACAATCATTTGCCGCCCCAACAGATCGCCGGTGATATTTGCTTCGAAAACCTTACCCAGGCCTGGTTGCAGGGCGATCATTATAAATGGCGCGCGATGCGTACACATGGTATTGCAGAGGCGTTTGTTACCGGCAATGCATCCGACCGCGACAAGTTTATGCAATGGGCGGCGACCGTGCCTTATACGGTACGTAATCCGCTTTTTCACTGGACGCACCTGGAGCTGAAACGCTATTTCGGCATCGATGAGCTGCTGACACCCGAAACGGCGGGCAGTATTTACGACCGCTGTTCGGAAATGCTGCGGTCATCTTCCTGCAGCGTACGAAACCTGCTGGCAACGATGAAGGTAAAGCTGGTTTGTACCACCGACGATCCGGCAGATACACTTGACCATCACCTGGCCATGCGCCGGGAGCATACCGGGTTGAAAATGCTGCCGGCTTTCCGGCCCGATGCAGCCATGAAAGTGGAAGACGCGAACGCCTTCAGCGCCTATGTTCAGAAGATAGCCCTGGTGTCGGGAACAACGATCAGTAACCTCGGCGATTACACGCGTGCATTGAAGAGCCGCCATGATTTTTTTGCGTCGGCAGGTTGTTCGGTGTCTGACCACGGGCTCGAAGAACTGTATGCTGAAACGACCAGCGATGCAACGGCGGCGGCTCTTTTCGATAAACTGATCAGCGGCGAAAATATAACCGGCAGGGAGGTTGGCCAGTTGAAATCGTGGTTCTTGTTTGCCTTCGCGCAATGGGATCATGCCGCCGGCTGGGTGCAACAGTATCATCTTGGCGCGTTAAGAAACAATAACCGGCGAAAGATGCAGCAGCTTGGGCCCGACACCGGGTGGGATTCTATCGGCGATTGGGCGCAGGCATCATCGCTGTCGCGTTTTCTCAGCCGGCTCGACGAAAGCAATACCCTCGCCAAAACCATTTTGTATAACCTGAACCCGGCCGACAATGCGATGATGGCCACCATGATCGGCAATTTCAACGATGGATCCGTGCCCGGCAAGATACAGTGGGGGTCGGCCTGGTG
>JASGFZ010000287.1:0-3911 GCA_047605345.1 Flavihumibacter sp.
CCACCATAATGTCGCCACCTTCGAGGGTGACCTTTCTTTCATCACCGTCTTTCGGAAGCAGGAAATGGTAATTGGTGTCGGGCAGTTCAATGATATTTTCTGCGAGCCCCGCAAACAGCGGGTGGTGGAACACGATGTATTTTACCAGCAGGGCTTCACGGGTGCGAGCTTTCTTGGCCGGCTTGTTCAGCAGCAGGTGCTGGTTGATCGTGATGCCGATATCGCGGGTAAAAATAAAATTGGGGATGGGCGCAAAAAGCATTTCCTTTTCATCGTTGGCGCCGCTTACAAAAGTGCGGGCCAGCTCAACGGCAGGTCTTTGCAGAAGGGTCTGCTGCACCTGGAACGAACAGTTCTCCAACGCGCAAACCGAGGCAACCAGCTTCATCCGGATCGAAGGCTCTTTCAGTATCTCTTCCAGCAGCCATTGCAGCTCGATTACCTTGTCGGAGGCAAAAAATCCTTCGTTGCCCGGCTTGTAGAAGCTGCGGCGGGTGGCGGGGTCGTCGATCTCCTGCATCCGGCCTTTTATTTTCTCAGGATCCAGGAACCACAGCAGCATTTTTGTATAAAAGTCGTATTCCTTTTTGCGGATCGTATCCAGGTGAACGATGTCTTCAAAAAGCCAGTCCTGCGCTTTGGAGGGAACCACTTTTCCCAGGCCGCTGTCGGGACTGTGAACCAATAATCTTCTTAATGCGCCGATTTCGTTAGAAACGGAAGCAAACCGTGTTTCTTTTGACATAAGGAATATTTTGGGAGAGAAAATGTGGGCAGCGGGCTGTTGATCACCGGTGGAGACTAGCTATGAAACAGCTTCATGAACAAATATGGCTGCGGGTTGAAACATGACTTAAAGCAAATCTAAGGAATTGTTCTTATTCGTGAATGGCGAGTATGGGTATATGGGTATGGTGCGCCAGTTGCCGGGTATGGCTGGGCTGGAACAGTCCCTGGAGAAAACCATGCTGCTTCGGCACCGTGATGATGCAATCGACTTTTTCACGGCTGATAAAACTGTCGAGTCCGTCGAGAAAATCGTTATTCCTGACCACCTGCACCGGTGAGCCGTAAGGCGCCAGCAATTCGGCCAGTTGCGCTTCGTCGGCCGGGTTAACCGGACTGCCATCCGCGTTTATGTGAACGATTTTCAACACCGGTTTAAAAAGGTCCAGGAAAGACCTGATCTGGCTGGCGGGGGTAGTGGTTTTGACGTCTTTTACATCGGTGGCGAAAGCCTGTGTTTTCAGGCCGCTGAACCAGGCATTCGGGGGAATGATCAGCACGGGTACCGATACCTGCTTCACCATTTTCAGGGAATTGCTGCCCATCAGGATATTGGCCAGCTTACCCGCCCCGGTGATGCCCATTACCACCAGGTCGCAGCTTTCGCCGCGCACATAGTCGGTGACGGTGTCAACCAGTGAAGTGCCCTCACGGGCGATAATCGTAGAGGGACTGGTATTCCCGATTTCGGCAGAAAGGTTTTCAATGGCCATTTCGGCGATCTTTTTCCGGTCGGCGACGCTGATATTAAGGGGAGTTCCGTCGCTGCCGGCCGCTATCGGGTCGAAAACATGAAAAAAGACAAGCCGGGTGTCGTTGATCGATTTCGCCATATCGCTGGCGTACCGGGCGGCATTTTTACTGGTTTCGCTGAAATCAACGGGAACAAGAATAGTTGTCATGGGAAGTATTTTTTAGTTTTGCGGCCGATGAAATATCATTCCGAGATCAAACGCCGTCGCAGCTTTGCGATCATATCACACCCCGATGCCGGTAAAACAACGCTGACCGAGAAATTGTTGTTGTTTGGCGGCGCCATTCAAACCGCCGGTGCGGTCAAAAGCAATAAGATCAAAAAGCACGCCACGTCAGACTTCATGGAGATAGAAAGACAAAGGGGAATTTCTGTCGCCACTTCAGTAATGACCTTTGACTATAAGGGAATTTTGATTAACCTGCTCGATACCCCGGGTCACAAGGACTTTGCCGAAGATACTTACCGCACCCTGACGGCAGTTGACAGTGTTATCCTGGTCATAGACAGCGTAAACGGCGTGGAAGAGCAAACCCGGCGCCTGATGGAAGTGTGCCGCATGCGCGATACACCGGTGATCGTATTCATCAACAAGATGGACCGCGACGGCAAGGGCCGCTTTGACCTCATCGAAGAAGTAGAGCGGGAATTGTCGATCCAGTTGCATCCCATGACCTGGCCTATCAACAATGGAAAGGATTTTAAAGGCGTGTATAATCTCCACGAAAAAAACATCCGGCTGTTTACCGCCAATACCAAAGCCGAAGACGATGATGTATTGCAGATACAGGATTTGAACGACCCGGTGCTGGAACAAAAGCTGGGCGAAAGAGATGCCGCTGCCTTGCGTGAAGATGTAGAACTGGTAGACGGGGTTCACGGCGAATTGCAGGTTGACGATTACCTGCAGGCCCGGGTAGCGCCAGTTTTTTTCGGCAGCGCCGTTAATAACTTCGGCGTTCAGGAAATGCTCGACACTTTTATCAGGATCGCGCCGATGCCGCGCAGCCGCGAAACCAGCAAAAGGCTGGTGGATGTGGAGGAAGACAAATTCAGCGGGTTTATTTTTAAAATACATGCGAACCTGGACCCCAAGCACCGCGACCGGATTGCTTTTTTGCGGGTTTGTTCGGGAAAGTTTGAGCGGAACAAGTATTTCCATCATGTGCGCCTCCACAAAGAAGTGCGCTTCAGCAACCCTTACAGCTTTCTTGCCCGCAGCAAGGATGTTATTGAAGAAGCATTTGCCGGCGACGTAGTGGGTCTTTTTGATACCGGCAACTTTAAGATAGGCGACACCCTTACCGAAGGAGAGTCCTTTTATTTCACCGGTATCCCTTCCTTTTCGCCCGAAATATTCAAGGAAGTGGTGAACAAGGACCCGATGAAAACCAAACAGCTTGAAAAAGGTTTGCTGCAGCTGACCGATGAAGGCGTTGCACAGTTGTTCACGCAGTTTGGCGGCAACAAGAAGATCATTGGTTGTGTGGGAGAGCTGCAGTTCGAGGTGATCCAGTACCGGCTGTTGCAGGAATACGGTGCGTCGGTGGAATTCAAGGCGCAGCCTTTTTACAAAGCCTGCTGGATCACGAGTGAAGACCCGCAGAAGCTGCAGGACTTCATCCGGTTCAAATCGGCCAATATTGCTGAAGACAAAGACCGGCACCTGGTGTATCTTGCCCAGAGCGAATGGTTCCTGAATACCGAGCGCACCAATAACCCGGCGATCGAATTCCATTTTACTTCAGAAATTCATAAAACAGAAGAATGAAAACGATACTGCTGCTGACAGTTTTTTTTATGGCCGGATGGCTGCATGCGCAGGATACCAGCCAGCAAATAACGGCCGGCAGGGAAAACAGCGTTTTGCAGCGATCTAAACCCTATGTAATCCTGATTTCGGCAGACGGTTTCAGGTACGACTTTGCCGAAAAACACCATGCCGTGAACCTGCAGTCGCTGGCAAAAAAAGGCATACAGGCCGCATACATGCAGCCGTCTTTTCCGTCGCTGACTTTCCCCAATCACTACAGTATTGCAACGGGCCTGTATCCTTCGCACCATGGGCTGGTAGACAACAGTTTTTATGACCGCCGCCGCAAAGAGATGTATAGCATGAGCAACCGCACCATGGTGCGGGATGCTTACTGGTATGGCGGTGATCCGCTTTGGGTGCTCGCTGAAGAGCAGCAACTCTTAAGCGCCAGTTACTATTGGGTAGGAAGCGAGGCCCCCGAAAAAAGCATCTCACCCAGCTATTTTTATTATTACAACGACAAAACGCCTATTGAGCAGCGGATTGCTGCTGTTAAGCAATGGCTGCAATTGCCGGAAGAAAAAAGGCCGCACCTGATTTGTTTTTATTTTCCAC
>JASGFZ010000288.1:0-3903 GCA_047605345.1 Flavihumibacter sp.
ATCGTGCAACCGCGCGAACCCGATCAGATCGTCCAGCCGGGCCATGGTTCCGTCTTCATTCAATATTTCCACAAGTACGCCGGCCGGCTCCAGGCCCGCCAGCCTGGCCAGGTCGCAGGCCGCTTCGGTATGCCCGGCCCGGCGCAGCACCCCGCCTTTTTTGGCGCGGAGCGGGAAAATATGCCCCGGGCGGCCGAGGTCTTCCGGCTTTGTAGCGGGGTCGATAAGCGCCTGCACCGTTTTGGCGCGGTCGCTGGCCGATATGCCGGTGGTGCAGCCATGACCCAGCAGGTCGACCGATACGGTAAAGGCGGTTTCGTGCAACGCAGTATTGGCATTGACCATCATATCGAGCCGCAGCTCATCGCAACGGTCTTCCACCAGCGGCGCGCAGATCAGTCCGCGGCCTACCTTGCTCATAAAATTGATGGTTTCAGGTGTAGCGAACCGGGCGGCAATAATAAAATCACCCTCGTTTTCCCGGTCTTCATCGTCTACCACAATGATCATTTTACCCGCGCGGATCGCTTCGATCGCGTCTTCAATGGGATCCAGCATGAACACTTTATTTATTCAAAATTAACGATTTAAAGGGCGGGAAAGTTCAGTTTCGGCCAAAAGCCGGCCTGCCGGCGCCATGCAGCACCACAAATGTTAATATTGTCTTAACGCAGGCGCCATATAATTCGTTTTCTTTGCACTCAAGTACAAACTGAAACACACATATTTTATGATCAAGCGGTTAGTTAAAAGCTTAGTTTTTTTGTTACTGCCGGCAATGCTCTTCGCCCAGGTTACAACAACGGGTATAAACGGCGTCATCAGCGCGGCTTCCGGCGTTCTGCTCGAAGGTGCCACAGTGAAAGCCACCCACCTGCCCACCGGAACCACCTACAGTACCTCATCGGGTAAATCGGGGGTTTACAATATCCCCAACATGATACCGGGCGGCCCGTACACAGTAGCGGTTACCTATGTGGGATATGATTCTTTTGAAGAAACCGGTCTCAATTTCTCGCTGGGTGACAATATCCGGTTCGACGCCACCCTGCGAACCACCAGTACCGAACTGGCGAGTGTAGTGGTAGCAGGCCAGCGCGGTGGCGGCTCTCTTCGCCGTAAAACAGGCGCCTCCACCAGCATCGGCAGGGAGCAGCTGTCCAATTTGCCGACCTTATCCCGGAGCCTGCAGGATTTCACCCGTACTGTGCCGCAAGCGAACGGAAACTCCTTTGGGGGTATGAGCAACCGTTTTAATAATATTACAATCGACGGCGCCGTTAACAACGACGTATTCGGTCTGGCTTCATCAGGCACTCCCGGCGGCCAGGCCAACACAACACCGATTTCGCTGGATGCTATCCAGGAAATCCAGGTAGTGCTGGCACCCTATGACGTGAGCTATGGCAACTTCACCGGTGGCGGTGTTAATGCTATCACCCGCTCGGGCACCAATAACCTGGAAGGTTCGGTATATTATTTTGTCCGCAACCAGAGCTTTGTAGGGAAGGACCCCGTTACCAAAGCGAAAACAACAGACTTTACCGATAAGCAATATGGTATTCGCCTGGGTGGTCCCATCATCAAGAACAAATTGTTTTTCTTCGCCAATGCAGAACTTGGACGCCGCTCTGCGCCCACCATCTTCAATGCAGGTGACGACAAAGCGGTGTTGACTGCAACCCAGGCAGCCGACCTCGCCACACTGGTGAAAACCAAATACGGCTATGATGTGGGTACCTATGGCACATTTGATGCACAAACACAAAGCGATAAAGTATTCGGACGGATCGACTGGAATATCAGCGACCGCCACCGTTTGACGATTCGCCATAACTATATTTCCGCATTCGATGACAACATCTCCCGTTCCGGTTCACTTTTCCGCTTCGGCAACAACGCCTACCGCTTCAACAACAAACAAAATATAACCGTCGCCGAACTGCGGAGCCGTTTCTCCAATTCGGTTTCCAATAACCTGATTGTAGGCGTGCACCGGATTCGCGACTACCGCTCTACCTACGGCAGTCTGTTTCCCAGTGTCGAGATTAGCCAGGGTTCCGGCACCATTCAGTTCGGATCTGAAAGAAGCTCTACGGCCAACCAGCTGGACCAGGACATTTTTGAGGTTACCGACAACCTGAAGCTGTTCAAAGGCAAACACACCATCACACTTGGTACGCACAATGAATTTTTCAAGTTCCGCAACCTGTTCATCAATAACCTGAATGGCCGCTGGCGTTTTGCCAGCATCGACGATTTTGTCAATGATTTTCCCCGCCAGTTCGATGTTACCTACTCGGCCGACAAAACCGGCAACCCGCTCCCGGCAGCCGCCTTCAAAGCATCGCACCTTGGTTTTTATGCAGGATGAGGTGCAGTTTAACCCCCGCTTTCGCCTCACCTATGGCCTGCGCGTGGATGTGCCGGTGCTTCCCGATAAGCCTGCGTACAACCCTGTAGTAGACTCTACCTTCAATGGCAAATACAGCACCCAGAATATTCCCAACGGGCAGCTGCTCTGGTCGCCCCGCGTAGGTTTCAACTACGATGTAACCGGCGACAGATCGGTGGTATTCAGGGGCGGTGTGGGTATTTTCTCAGGCCGTGTGCCCTTTGTATGGATTTCCAACCAGTATGGCAATACCGGTACCCTGCTGCGTACCACTTCACAAACGGATAATACGCCTACTACAGCCCCCTTCGATGTTAACAACGGGCAGGGGTTTGATCCCGATGTGAATACGCAAAGCAATATCGGGAATGCCGGAAACAGCTTTGAAGTGAACCTGATGGACAAAAACTTTAAGTTGCCGCAGGTATTGCGCGCCAACCTGGGTTTGGATACCAGGCTGCCCGGTGATATCATGGCCACTTTCGACTTCATTTACTCAAAGACGATCAACAACGTTTTATACCAGGATGTTAACCTGACCGCGCCCGTGGGCACAGTGGATCCAGCCTATAACAATGGCTTTGATAACCGGATCGCCTTTGCTTCTTCTACCAATGCCAGGAGAATAAATCCGTCGATCACCAATGCTATTTATATCGGCAATACCAGTAAAGGGTACAGCTATAATATCGGCTTTACCCTCAGCAGGAATTTCCGCAACTTCTTCACCCAGGTTTCCTATAACCATAATGGCGCTGCCGATATAAACAGCGGCGCCAGCTCTACAGCGCTTTCCAACTGGGAGTATGTGCAGGTAGTGGGCGATCCGAATATGCCGAAACTGGCAACCAGCAACTATGCTTTGCCCCATCGCATTCTTGCTATGGTTTCTTACAGTAAAGAATATGCCAAGCACCTCAAAACAACCATCTCGCTGTTCTATTCCGGTAACTCCGGCCAGCGCTTTACGTACCTGGTGAATGGCGACCTGAACAGCGATGGCCGTTTCAGTAACGACCTGCTGTATATTCCCGCAGATGCCAGCCAGATCAATTTCGTTGATCAGCTGTCGGGTACCAACGTGGTTTACACCGCCCAGCAGCAGGCCGATGCGTTTATGGCATTTGTAAACAGCGACAAGTACCTGAGCAAACACAAGGGAGATTATGCATCCAGAAACGGTGCCAGCACCCCCGGAACATGTTGTTGAGCACGCTTTGCACAGGATTTCTTTTTGAGCACGGGCAGCAAAAAACATGCTTTCCAGTTCACTTTCGACATTTTCAACCTGACCAACCTGATCAATAAAGACTGGGGCCGTCAGTTCACCGTAACCAACCAGGCGTACAACCTCCTCACCACCGTAAACCGCAGCAATGGCACGGTAAAGGGATATAACTATACCCCCAATGCCGTTCCCTGGACCATGAGTTTTGGTTCGCGCTGGCAGGGACAGATTGGGTTGAGGTATACTTTTAATTAAGTTAAAAATCAAAAGTCAAAAAGGG
>JASGFZ010000289.1:0-3880 GCA_047605345.1 Flavihumibacter sp.
AACCATATTTTACCGAATATCCTGGGACCGGTAATGGTGCTGGCTGCTTCGAATTTTGCCTCGGCAATGGTGATTGAAGCGGGACTGAGCTTTCTGGGAGTGGGTGTGCAGCCGCCGCAACCTTCGTGGGGCGGGATGATCCGCGATAACTACAATTTTATCATTACGAATAACCCTTTCCTTGCCCTGGTACCGGGATTTGCCATCATGATACTGGTGCTGGCTTTCAACCTGCTGGGCAATGCCATCAGGGATAACCTCGATATCAGGCAGGAAACCGCCTGATCACCGCTCTTCTTTTACCACCACATTCCGATTCATGCTTTCATCCAGCGAAATAAAGGTTTCGGTTCGTTCGATGCCCTTGATCTTTTGCAACTGGTCGTGCAGCACGTTTCGCAGCTGGGTAATGTCTTTACAAACGATCTCGGCAAAAATGCTGTAGTTCCCCGTTGTGTAATTAAGGCGCACGATTTCCGGAATCCGGGCCAGATCGCGGGCAACCGCGTCATACATGGAGCTTTTTTCCAGGTAAATGCCGATGAAGGCAATCACATCGTAACCCAGCAGCTTCAGGTTTACATTGAGGCGGGTACCGCGCACAACGCCCATCTCTTCCAGCTTTTTGATGCGCACATGAATGGTTCCCCCCGATACAAACAATTTTTTCCCCAGGTCTGCATAAGAGGTCTCCGCATTCTCCATCATTTCCTGGATGATCTGGTAATCCAGTTTGTCCAAATTTAATTTGGCGGCCATTTTGGTGTGGTTATTTTGACAACATCTATTCAAATATATGAATTATTAGACAATTTCAATAAATTCCAATTTTGTATTGAATTTTTTGCAATGAATAGTACAAACACCGTATGTTTGCACTATCAAAGTTCTTCGAAAGCATACTGTGGGATGATGAAATTTTCGGCAGACATGCCCTCTTGTCTCGGGGGTGGGGATAACCGGATAAACAGGCGAAAGCCTGCTAACGGCTCCGTGGAGGTTCGACTCCTCCTCCTACAGCGATTTGTTCTTTATACTGTGGGGTGATGAAATCTTTGGCAGACATGCCCTCTCGTCTCGGGGGTGGGGATTCCAGGATAAACATTGTGTAGAGCCGACTGGTGTTCCAGTTCCTTTGGAATCGGAATGAAGCCGACCAGGGTTGACCACTAATCTTTGCACTTTGGCTAACTGCCCCGTGGAGGTTCGACTCCTCCCCCTACAGCGAATAAAAAATCCCATCCCGAGCAGATGGGATTTTTTTGTACCGTCAACAACGATTGTGGCCCAGCCGCAAAACATTTATGGTACACACTTTTTTCTCATGTGTGTGTTTACAGCTGTTAGGTAGCCCCTCTTTGAGGGGCTTTTTTCATGTACATCTGCAAACAAGACAGAAAAACCCTTCCGCCCGCTGCCTGGAAAGCCCGCAAAACAGCGCCAGGACACCCCCCGGATCTTAGCAAATACCCGTCATTTTCACGGATCTCATTTTACCGCCGGTTGGCTGCAGTGTTTTTGTTTTAGATCTAATTGCTGCCAGAACGACCGCTTTGCCAGTCTCCTTCACTGCGCTTTGACCACAGCAACCGGTAACACCGTGTATAAGCAAACAACCACCTCATTCAATACCGCGCCGCGCCAATAACAACAGCCGGCGGTGCTATATACCCTTATACTGTACGTAAGTCGTTACAGTTAAAACGAAAAAAATCAATGAAACTGATGGTAAAACTGCG
This sequence comes from Flavihumibacter sp., assembly GCA_047605345.1. GTDB lineage: Bacteria > Bacteroidota > Bacteroidia > Chitinophagales > Chitinophagaceae > Flavihumibacter. Next base: position 1,740 of record JASGFZ010000289.1, read on the forward strand.
CGAGGCTCATTCTCTTCAATTCACCCAAAAAAGCCTTGTTAAGGGTCAAAAAGAGCCGGTCAAGCTGCAAATTGATTTGCTTTCCCACAAAACAGGTCGAATTCGGGGATTTGATTTTTTCCAGCAGCGCGGCTGGTGTAACGCTTTCATATATCTCGGAAAGCCGGATGCCCGAGGCCGGGCGGGCCAGCCGGATACCGCCATGCTTTCCTTCACGGCATTCCACCAATCCCGCTGTACGCAGGCAGGAAATCTCTTTTCTCACGGCCGCCGCCTGTACATTCATGCTGCTGGCAATCTGGCCAGATGTCAGCCATGCCTGCTCGTCGCGGGCCAGCAGGGTCATGATATGAAGGGCTGCCGAAAAGTGGTAATTTTTCATACTGTGTAAAACTAATTACAGTTTAAAAATACAGAGATTAACGGATCCGTGTTATTCTTTTTTTATTCGCTGGCTGTAAGGCCTTGCTTTGCTGTTCAATTTCCTAGTTTTGCGGGCATGGGGCAGAAAAAACTGGTTCGGTTCGAAGCCATCAAAGGATTTCAGAATGTGCTGCAGTACCCGGAGAACATGGCCGGGAAATGGAAGGATCATTTCGGCAATGCCAACCCTCTTACCCTTGAGCTGGCATTGCGGCAAGGGGGAATATACCGTGGGGCTGGCGGCGCTCTATCCGCAAAAAAATTTTATCGGCGTTGATGTAAAAGGCAACCGGATTTTTATCGGTGCCCGCCAGGCCCTTCAGCGCGGTCTGGATAACGCCGCGTTTCTTCGCACGCAGATCGACCGGATCGCTACCTATTTCTGTGCAGGTGAAGTGGAATCTGTCTGGATCACCTTCCCCGACCCGCAGCTCCGTCGATCCAGGGCTAAAAGAAGGCTTACCCATCCCAAATTCCTGCGTCTCTACCAGCAGTTTTTACCCAAAAACGGCGATATCCACCTGAAAACCGACAGCCCGGTATTGTACCGTTTTACCCTCACGGTGATTGAAAAATACGGTTGTATCCTGAAAGAAGCCATCGATGATGTTTATGCCCGGCCGGCTGTTCCACCCGAACTGCAGATAAAAACCCATTACGAATCGCTGGATATTGCCGGCAGCAACCGGGTTCACTATATTCGTTTTTCCCTGCCCGAAGGCCCCCTGCCGGACCTCGACAGGGAACTGCAGGAAATTGTTTTTGCCACCGAAGCGCCAACGGGCTATGATAACCAACCCAGCAAAAATGCCATCCGTTAAACGCACCACCAGCCAGCCGGTATTACCCAAAGCAAACCAGGAATCTTTCTTTGAGCAGGTATATGCCATTGTAGAACAAATTCCGAAAGGCCGGGTTACCAGTTACGGTGCGATTGCGCGGTGCCTGGGCAGCGGGCTCTCGGCACGGATGGTGGGCTGGGCAATGAATGCCGCCCATGGCCGGCCGAATGTGCCGGCGCAACGGGTCGTAAACCGCCTTGGGCAGCTCAGTGGTAAAATGCATTTCGGCTCACCGAAAAAAATGGAGCAGCTGTTAAAAAAAGACGGGGTAAAAGTAAAGGATGATACCGTGGTCAATTTTGCCGGGATCTTCTGGGATCCGGCGGTTGAACTCGCCCTGTGAACGCTTAGGCGGAAGGGGATCAAAGTCCGGCGACATCTGTCTCCGTCAACCGTAACTGCAGCAATATCTTCTGTTTAAATGGGTTCAAAGCGCCATATACCGCCAGCAGGGTCAGCCCCAGCGCCGCAAAAGCCCAGTTACCTACCATAAAATAAGAAAAGAGGCTGACGGTGGAAGCGCCGATCAGTAAATTCCATTGCAGGTGGGCGGCCTTTGAATAGGCGTCCAGCTTTTCGCGAACAGTATTCCCCGATGCTTTAATGGCTTCGATTTTCCGGTTAAACAGCATGGTACCCACGAGTACGCCTGCAAAACCAACCAGAACAGACAATACCTGCAGGCCGCGGTCCAGATCAGCACTGCCCAATGGCCGTACCCAGCCCGCTGCAATAACCACGATGGCGATGACCCATGCAAACAGCTGGATACTGAGCCGTTTGCGGTATTGGCTGCTGAGGGCTTTAAAAAAAGACGGCGTGGTGCTCATGTTTACGGTTATGCATTAACGTAATAGTGGCTGATCATCAGGTACA
>JASGFZ010000290.1:0-3857 GCA_047605345.1 Flavihumibacter sp.
CGAAAACCAGCGTTGAGCCGGGTACTATGTATGCGCCGGCCTGGTTATCACCATAGGCAAGGTCTGCGGGAATGAAAAGTTTCCATTTGCTGCCCACGGGCATCAGCTGTAAGGCTTCCACCCAGCCCTTGATAACGCCGTTCACCGGGAAGTCGATCGGCTGGCCGCGGTCTACCGAACTGTCGAAGATGGTGCCGTCAAGCAAGGTGCCGTGGTAATGACACTTCACTTTGTCGGTGAGGGCGGGTTTGGGGCCATCACCCATTTTTTCAACGATGTACTGCAACCCGCTGGGCAGGGTCACTACGCCAGGCTTTGTTTTATTTTCGGCGAGAAATTTTTCACCGGCCGTTCTTGCGGCAACGGCTTTTTCTTTTTTTAACTGTTGGAGGTAATTTGAAATACTCATATTCATTTGTTCTTCACTCAATAAAGTCGTATGGTTTTTCATGGCATCGTTCAGGGCAGCGGTAACGCAGCTGGTATTGACCTCGCTGATGCCCTGCTCTTTGTAAAAAGTGGCCAGGCTCATGCCGATGGCATAGCTCACCGAATCATTCGCATTCTTCAGTAGGGGAGCAACTGCCTGTTTTGGCTTAACAGGCGCCTTGGCAGCCGGTTTTTTTGCCGTTTGTGCCTGGAGGCCGGCGGCAACAAGCAACAAACCCGCGCCAGCCATCAAAGGTTTCATCATGGAATTAATTTTAGGGCACGAAATTAACATAAATACTGGTTTCCCAACCAGTATTAACAAGCAGGATACTATTATTTTGCGGTTGATCGTTTATAACAAAAACAGCTCCACCCATGCGAAAGCTATTGTTTACCCTTGGTGTTTCCAGTATGCTCATTTCCAGTTGCGCCGCGCAGAACAGCGGCGGTTCCATTCTAAAGAAAGCCGGTGACATCCTGGGAGGCAAATCCGGCCAGGGCAGTTCCCTGTCGACCGATGAGATCATTTCGGGCCTGAAGGAGGCGCTTACCCTCGGTGCGCAGAAAAGTGCAGACAAGCTTTCAGCAGCCGACGGATTTTTTAAAGATGCGGCGGTTAAAGTGCTGATGCCCGAAGAAGCCAAAAAAGTGGAATCGAAGCTCCGCGCCATCGGGATGGGTAAGCTGGTAGACGATGCCATCCTCAGCATGAACCGGGCGGCAGAAGAGGCATCGAAATCGGCAGCGCCCATTTTTGTAAACGCCGTTAAGTCGATGAGCGTGCAGGACGCCCTCGGCATTCTGCGTGGCGCCGATACAGCCGCCACCGGTTACCTGCGTAAATCAACCAGCTCAGCACTTACCGCTTCTTTCCGGCCCGTAATTGAACAGGCTTTACAAAAAACCGGGGCAACAAAATACTGGAAAGAAGTATTTGAAACCTACAATAAGTTTTCGCTCAAGCCGGTAAATGCCGACCTGACCGGTTTTGTTACCGACAAAGCCATGGACGGTATTTTTTATTATGTGGCCGATGAAGAGAAGAAAATCAGGAAAGACCCCGCAGCCCGCGCTACCGAGATACTGAAAAAGGTATTCGGCAACTAGGCTTTCACGCCAGTTCGCTGAGTTCCAGCCAGCGCATTTCTTTTTCTTCGAGTTGTTCGCTTATGGTGGTCATGCGGGCGGCAATCGCCTGCATTCTTTCATACCCGGTATTGCCTGAGCTCATTTCGCCAGCCAGCACGGCTTTCTCTTCTTCCAGGCCGGCGATCTCTTTTTCAAGCAATTCGAATTCGCGTTTTTCATTGAACGACATTTTCTTTTTGACGGCGGTTGCCGCCGGTGCCGCCGTATTTTCAGCGCGCTGCTGTTTAACGGAGGCAGCAGTGCTTTCCTGGTCTTTCAGCCAGTCGCGGTACTGCGAGTAATTGCCGGGAAAATCCCTGATAAATCCGTTTCCCTCAAACACAAAGAGGTGGTCTACCAGGCGGTCCATAAAATACCGGTCGTGCGATACGATCAGCAGGCAACCCTGGAATTCGGAAAGGAAGTTCTCCAGCACCGAAAGAGTAGGCAGGTCGAGGTCGTTGGTGGGTTCATCGAGGATCAGGAAATTCGGATTCCGGAAAAGAATGGCCAGCAACAGCAGCCTTTTTTTCTCGCCGCCGCTCAGCTGGCTGATGAAGCTGTATTGCTGCTCGGGACTGAACAGGAACAATTGCAAAAACTGCGCGGCATTCAAGCTGCCGCCGTCGGCCAGCGGAAAACTTTCCGCAAATGATTTTACATATTCGATCACCCGCATATCTTCTTTCCACTGCAGGCCTGTTTGCGAATAATAACCGAATACTACGGTGTCGCCCACGTTTACCTTACCGCTGTCGGGTTTTTCGATTCCCTGCAAAATGGAAAGAAAAGTGGACTTGCCCACGCCATTTTTACCTGCCACGCCAATCCGTTCGCCTTTTTTGAACGTATAGTCGAAGCCTTTCAGGATCGGCTTTTCGCCGAATGATTTATACAGCTTTTTCAGCTCGATCACTTTGCCGCCGAGCCGGCTCATTTTCAGCTGAAGCGCCAGCTGCTGTTCGTCGGTTCGCTGTTTTGCCTTCGACTCCACGTCTTTAAAACGGTCGATCCTGCTTTTTGACTTGGTGGTTCTGGCTCTGGGCTGCTTTCTTATCCATTCCAGCTCTTTACGGTAAAGGTTGCGGGCTTTTTCGATCGACGAAGCCTGCTGCTCCTGGCGGGCAGCTTTTTTTTCCATGAAATTTTCATAGTCGCCTTTGTAAACATACAGCCCTTCGTCGTCCAGCTCCCATATTTCTTCACATACATCGTCGAGAAAATAGCGGTCGTGGGTCACCAGCAGCAGGGTGAGCTTTTCCTGGTTGAGGTAGTGTTCCAGCCATTCAACCGTTTCCACATCGAGGTGGTTGGTTGGCTCATCCATGATCAGCAGGTTGTGTTTGTGCTCAAACCCGATATCGATCAGCGTACGCGCCAGGGCAACCCGTTTTTTCTGTCCGCCGCTCAGCCTTCCCGCCGCCTGGCCCAAATGGTGAATATTGAGTTTGCCCAGTATCTGCTTCACCTTGGCGTCAAAGTCCCAGCCGCCGGTTTCATCCATCCGCACAATGGCCGCATTGATCTGGTCGCTGTTGCCCGATTCGCCGGCCAGCTCAAAAGCCTTGATGGCGTCGAGGGTGGGATGCTGGTGCTGAAAGATATTGTCCAGTACCGACAGCTCTTCGCGAAACACCGGCTCCTGGTCAAACAACGCTACCGTCACTTCTTTATTGATCCAGCACTTGCCTTCGTCGGCCACTTCTTTGCCGGCCAGGATCTTCAGCAGGGTCGACTTGCCCGAGCCGTTGCGGGCCACCAGCGCAATTTTGTCGCCCTCTTCTATATGAAAGGAAATATTTTTGAACAGCGGTTTGGTGCCATAACTCTTGGTGAGCCCTTCAACGGAAACATAATGCATGCTGCAAAGATAAGCGTGGCAGTATTTTTTTATTTGCAGCATCTTTGTACCAACAGCATGAGGCTACACAACACCTTTTTATTACTGGGCTGGTTCTGCGTACTCCCTTTTACCGGTTGGGGCCAGGAGAAAAAGCCGGTAAACAGCGCCTATATTACCGGGAACGACTCCCTGCTGGTGGGCCGGTTTTATTTTTCGCAGAAATATACCAGTTTCCGTCTTCGTACAGGAGCGCAACAGTTATATTACCGGCCCAATACAACCTTGAATGTGGGTGTGGGCGCCACCTATCGCTGGCTCAGCCTCAACATCGCCGTGCCGGCCCCGGGGTTGAACAAAAATGATGACAGGGGGAAAACCAAATACCTCGACCTGCAGGCGCATGCCTATCCCCGTAACTGGACGATTGATTTCTACGGCCAGAACTACCGCGGTT
>JASGFZ010000291.1:0-3822 GCA_047605345.1 Flavihumibacter sp.
CGCTACCGTACTTACGTTGCTTATACTACCGGTTCTCTATGCGTTGGTGTTCAAAATGATACATAACCGTGAAAACCGGCGGCTGCTGCGCAAGGTGGGTGTAATCAGCAAAATTGAGAAGCCCAATCAATAACTATTCGCATCGGTGAACAGCCTCAAGCTGAAAACCGAACGGGCTCCGTTTCCACGGAGCCTTTTTTATCTTTATAAAAACGAAACAACTTGGCCATTCCCTTTCGCCAATACATCGCTAAGCTGGTATCAAAGATCCACTGGAAGGAAATGCCGGCACTGCTGTTCATTTTGCCGGGCACCTGTTTCTTCCGGCACGAGCGTGAAGAACTGAAAGCGCTTACCCGTTACCTCCGGTTGGCCCACCCGGTATGGATTGGCATGGGGCTGCTGGTAACCGGTCTCTATATTTTCCTGCAGTCGGCCCTGTTTGTTTACAGTTTTCAGGCAATAGGCGCCCGGCTGCACTGGCCGGCAGCCTTTCAGCTTTTCCTAAAGCGGAATTTCATCAGCACCTTCCTGCCCGGTGGCGGCGTTACAGCCCTCGCCTACCTGCCCGGCATGCTGCGCAGGGAGCAACTGGAGCGGCACAGCATTTTTCAGGGCGCCGGCATGCAGGGATTCATCGGCATATTGTCGCTGGTGCTGGTGGGCATCCCGGTTATATTGTACGGTGCAGTTAAAGACGGCGGCACGGGCGGCGCCGTTCCCGCGCTGGCAACCGCCATCGGGTTGCTGCTTTTACTCGTGGCCGCTTTCCGGTCTTTCGCGTCGACGGGCGGTTGTACAGGTTGCTGCTGCGGTATTTTCCGAAATGGGAGCAGGATATGGCGGCACTGTTTACCCTGAAAATGTCTTACCGCGGTTTTGCCCTGGCTACCCTTTCTTCCATCGGCATAGAGCTCACCGGCATTGTTCATCTCTTCATTGCCATGAGCTGCCGGCGTGCCTGCCCTTGCCGAAGCCGCGCTGATGGGTTATGTGGTATCAACTCTTTTTTTAGTGATCTCGCCTTTCCTGAAAGGGCTGGGTGCAGTGGAACTGTCGCTGGCGTATATACTTAGCCGTTATGGTTACAGCAGCGTGACGGCGCTGGAGATCACCATCCTGTACCGCCTGTTTGAATTCTGGCTGCCCCTGCTGGCCGGGTTGATCGCCTGGGCCTGGAAAGGCAAAAACCTTTTTCTTCGCATACTCCCGCCCACGCTCATCTTTCTGCTGGGCGCCGTAATATATTTTCGGTACTCACCCCGCCCGTCACCGCCAGGATGCGCCTGCTGCGTGAATACCTGCCGCGCGAATCGATCCATGCATCCAACTGGACCGTTATACTGATCGGGCTGGTACTGATGGTGAATGCCGCCTACCTGTTCCGCGGATTACGTTCGGCCTGGTGAATATTGCTGGTATTTACCACGTTGTCGTTGTTCGGCCATATTGCCAAGGGGCTCGACTATGAAGAAGCCATTCTGTTTCGATCCTCGGTATCCTGGTTGCCACCCGCCGCCAGTACCGCAGCACAGCAGCATCCGCTTCATGCGGCTGGGTCTGATCACGGCGTTATCGGCTTTTCTCATCGTACTCATCTTCGGCACCATCGGCTTTTACCACCTCGATAAAAAAATTTTCGGATTTGAATTCGGTTGGGCCGATTCGCTTAAATATGCGCTGAACCAGGTTTTACTGATCGATAACGAATCGCTCAAACCCGTTAGCCGTTTCGGGCAGGATTTTCTTACCTCGCTGAAAGTGCTGGCCAGCGGCGCCTGGTTATTCCTGTTTTATACATTGATCCGCCCCTATTTTTTGCATACGCCTCCCAACAAATCAGACCAGGAAAAAGCCCGGTACCTGCTGAACCAGTATGGCAGCTCACCGGTTGATTATTTCAAATCGGATACCGATAAAAGATTTTTCTTCCCGGAAGGGCTGGACGCGTTCGTCGCCTTCAAAACAGCAGGCGGGTTTGTGGTGGTGCTGGACGAACCGGTTTGTGAAGAAAAAGACAAGATACCGGCCATCGATGCTTTTGAAGGCCAGTGCAGAAAATGGGGACTCAAACCCGCTTACTACCGCATTGACGAAGACGCCTGGTACTATTTTGAAAACCGGAAAAAGAAAAAGCTGCTTATCGGGCAGGAAGCAATTTTATCGCTCGACCGGTTTACGCTGGAAGGCAAACAAAACAAATCGCTGCGCAACGGGCTGAACAGCCTCCAGAAAAAAGGTTACCAGGTATCGACCGTCACCGCGCCGCTGCATCCCGACTTTGTGGCTGCCCTGCAAATGGTATCGAACGAATGGCTGTCGGTTTTTGACAAATCGGAAATGCGTTTTTCGCAGGGCGTTTTCGACCCTGAAATCATCCGGAACCACGATATTGTTTGCCTGCGCGACAGTGAAGGCCTCTCAGGCTTTTCTCAACGGATTCCCGATGATGCGCCCGATGAATGTACCTACGACCTGATCCGCAGAACAGCGCTCGCGCCCGGCGGCAGCATGGATGCGCTGCTGGTGGAACTGATCCGCTACGCAAAAGAAAAGGATTCGCTTACCTCAACCTGGGCATGGTGCCGATGTCGGGCATCGATCAGCCCGACAGCACTGCCGAACGGGTAGTGAAGTATGCTTACGAAAAGATCAAACGCTTCAGGCATTTCCAGGGACTGCGGGAGTTCAAGGAGAAATACGCCGACAGCTGGCAGAATAAATACCTGGTTTACGAAAATGATTTCGACCTGGTGCAGCTGCCCGCCGCCCTCAACCGGGTGATGCAGAACAACGCTTCCTAACACCAGCGACGCAGGTTTTCCCTGAATTGAGCCGGCGAAATACCGGTATATTTTTTAAAGAATATCCCGAATTGCGTAGGATCACGAAAAGCCATTCTGACAGAAATCTCTTTCATGGTCATATGGCCGGACCGCAGCAGGATTTTTGATTCTGTCAATGACTTCTCATGAATCATGCGCAGGGCATTGTGCCCGCTGAACCTTTTCACGGCTTTATTGAGCGAATGGGTGCTTACTTCCAGGGTCTCCGCATAATACGACAGGTGCCGGAACTCTTCCTGGGGCGATTTGAAATTCAGCTTTTCCAGCAGGTTTTTAAACCGGATATACAGCGATTTTTGCGCCTGCTTCACCTGCAGCAGCAATTCGGGCTGCTGTTTGCTAAGCCTGTTGAACTGCCGCCTCAGCGACAGGAAAAGCTCATGCAGCAGGCGGGTTTTTTCTGCATCGGCTCCCGGCGAGGAACACCGGAGCGACGACAACTGCGCGAAAACAGCTTCAAGCGCCGGCACTGAATCGGGTTCGAGGGCAAGCGGAAGCGGTTTCGGTACCTGCAGAAAAGGAAGGCCGATGATGTCTTTTGCGATCCGTTGATGGGTGCGGGCAAACTCTTCCGAAAAAATAACCAGCCATCCTTTTTTTTCCGCTCCCGCTTCACCAGTCCAGGCGGCGGGCTGGTACATCGACTTGAAAAGCAGAAAGGGCTCGTTGCTGGTATCGAGCTGAATAGCGTAGAGCTTGGGCCGGAAAGGTTCATCGCCCGGCAATACCGATAAATCACCTGTTTCGAGGCGGGAAATGTGAAAGTGCAGGTCGGAAGTAAGCCTGATTTCCCACAGTGTAAACAGGTCTGCTAAATTGATAATTTGAAACACTTTAAAAAGTATTTAGAAAGAAATCAACTGTGTAAGCGTCCCCGAAAGTTGTCGGTTTAAAATTAGAGAAAGCTCTTTAATTTTAAAACTTTAACGAAGATGAAAAGGACAAAATTCAGCGAGTCACAGATTGTAGGCGCCAT
>JASGFZ010000292.1:0-3811 GCA_047605345.1 Flavihumibacter sp.
GGAAGGGCATGCCAAAATCATCCTCTTTCTTATCATCAGCGAGTGGATCTTTTACGGCGCATTTCTTATTAACTTCCTGGTTCAAAAACCGGCGCCGCCGTCTATGAAAAAATGAATCACACGCCGAGTCAGTTTGAAGTCATTTACACCATGGCAGCTGCCGTGCTGATGATGCTGGCCTTAAGCGGCTTCGTGGTCTATTTTATTTTTGCCTCGCAGCGCCGCAAGCTGCGGCAAATGCGGGAGCAGGAAAAGATGAAAGCGAGTTACGAGCAGGAAGTGCTCACCACACAGATCGAAAGCCGCGACCAAACACTTCGTGATGTAAGCCAGGAAATACATGACAATATGGGTCAGCTGCTGAGCGTGGCCCGTATCAACCTCAATATCCTGGAAAAGGAACTGCCTGATCACCCGCAAACAAAACGCATCAAAGACACCAACCTGATCCTGGGTGATGTGATCCGCTACATACGTATGCTGTCGAAGGGGCTGAACAGCGATATCCTTTCTTCTTACGGGCTGCGCGAATCCATTCGTTTTGAATTGCAAAGAATAGAACAAACCGCCTTGCTGAAGGTGAATTTCCAGACGGAGGGCGATGATTTTGTCATCGATGAAAAAAAAGAAATCATCATTTACCGGATGATCCAGGAAATTTTAAACAATATCCTGAAACACGCTTCCGCCACCGAAATAACGGTGTCAATATTGTACACCGAAAACGATTTTAATATAGAAATCCGCGACAACGGGAAGGGGTTCAATGAGGCTGAAACGCGGCAACGCAGCATCGGCGATTCGGGTTCGGGGTTAAAAAACCTCGATAAAAGAGCCGCGCTGGTTGGTGCAAAACTTGCTGTAGACAGTAAGCCCGGTAAAGGAACTTCCATCTTGATAACCCTGCCAAAAACAGTAAACAATGTCCAGTAATACAAAGAAACACTCCATTGTGATTGCCGATGACCACCGATTGATTGCCGAATCGCTTTCACACCTTATCAATGAGATGACCGAGTTTGAAGTGACCCATGTGGCCAGTAATGGAAAAGTATTGCTGGAATACCTCGACAAAGCCACCGTTGAGCCCGAGATCGCCATTCTCGACATCAATATGCCGATCATGAACGGGGTTACCGCTGCGCGTGAGATCACCGCACGGTTTCCCCTGCTGAAGATGCTGGCATTGAGCATGAATGACGATGAAACTTCCGTTATCCAGATGATCCGCGCCGGCTGCCGGGGCTATTTGCTGAAAGACTGTACCCAGGCCGAGCTGCACCGCGCGCTCACCGAAATTCTCGAAAGGGGATTTTATTACTCCGATTTCGTAACCGGCAAGCTGATCCATACCATCCACAAGGAAGAGAAAACGCCGGCGCCTGTTTTCAAGCTGTCGGACCGCGAAATGGAATTCATCAAATACGCCGCTTCTGAAATGACCTATAAGGAAATCGCCATCACCATGCGGCTCAGCGAACGCACCATCGACGGCTACCGCGAAGCCCTGTTTGAAAAGCTGCAGGTGCGCAGCCGCGTGGGACTGGTTCTTTTTGCCATCCGTTACGGACTGGTGAAAGCAGACCCCTATTGATACCCTACCACCCTATACCGTAGTCTTCGCCGTGGTTGCTGGAACCTCCCCAGAAGCTGCCGTGTTTCCAATCGAAATAAATGGCGTTGATGGGTCCCGAGGTACGGTCTTCAAAACGAAGCTGGTACCCCATTTGCCGCAGTTCCTTCCTGATCCAGTCGGGCGTATTGCTTTGCAGCAGCAATTGCCCGGGGCGCGGCTTCCTGTCTTCATCGCCCAGCGATAACCAGTACTGGTAGGTATTGATATTGGGCGCCTCGGTGGCTTCCTGTACGTTCATGCCGAATTCAACCATATTCAGGAAGAACTGCAGCAGGTTCTGGTCTTGCGTATCACCTCCCTGCACGGCAAAGGAAAGAAAAGGCTTACCGTTTTTCATAGCCAGTGTGGGCGTAAGGGTAACGCGCGGTCTTTTACCCGGCGCCACCACATTGAAAGGGTTGAGGGTGGAATCACATACAAAACTTTGCATACGCTGGCTCATGCCCACACCGGTTTTTCCCGCAATGCAGGCAGGCAGCCAACCGCCACTCGGCGTAATTGAAACCACCCAGCCGTCTTTATCGGCCGCCTCCACCGAAGTGGTGCCCAGCCATACGTTGCTGAGATAGGTGTCATTCATCGCCACGTCATTGTCTTTGGTTTTGCCATTTTCACCGGGCCATTTTTCCAGCAATGCCTTATAGGGATTTGTTTTCCCTTCAAACGGATAAGGATCACCCGGCTTCATGGCAGGATCATTTTTTTCCAGGCTGAAACCGGCCACCTGTTGTTTGGCATATTCTTTCGACAGCAATCCTTTTACCGGCTCTTCGGGCGGGAAATAAGGATCGCCATAATAAAAATCGCGGTCGGCAAAAGCCTTGTTCATAACCTGGTACAGCGTATGGATATAACGGGCTGAATTATAGCCCATGCTCTTCAGGTCAAAGTTCTCCAGCATGTTCAGGCTTTCCAGCATCATGGGCCCCTGCGTCCACTGCGACAGCTTATAAACATCGATACCCTTGTAATTCACCTGCATCGGTGTTTCGGTGATCACTTTCCAGTTGGCGAGGTCGGCTTCGGTGATAAGGCCGCCCTGCTCCTGGCAGCCGCGAACAAATTCTTTGGCGATATCGCCCTTATAAAAACGGTCGTATGCAGCATAGATCGCTTCCTTCCTGTTTTTGCCTTTTTTCAAAGCCACTTTTTCGGCTTCCACCATTTTCGTCAGGGTTTGCAGCAGATCCTGCTGTTTAAAAATTTCACCTGCTTCGGGCGCTTCCCTTTTTTCACCGGGGTGTGTCAGGAACACCGCTTTTGAATAGGGCCAGTCAGCGATGCGTTTTTTTTCGCGCTCAATATTATTGGCCGTTTGTGCTTCGATGGGATAACCTTCTGCCAGCTGCATGGCCGGCGCCAGTACTTCTGCCAGACTCATGGTGCCGTATTCGGCCAGCATGGTACATAAACCGCCGGGGGTACCGGGCGTTACCGCGGCCAGTGCACCGTACTGCGGCGGAAAGTTCATGCCTTTGCCCTTGAAAAATTCGGGCGTGGCGCCGGTGGGTGCCACACCCAGCGCATTGATGCCTATTACCTTACCGAGTTTCGGATGATAGATCAGGGCCTGCGTTTCACCGCCCCAGCTCAATACATCCCACATGGTGCACGTGGCAGCCAGCATGGCGCAGGCAGCATCAACCGCATTGCCGCCCTTCTGGAAAACGGCAGCGCCGGCAGTAGCAGCCAGGGGTTTGCCGGTAATGGCCATCCAGTGACTGCCGTGTAACACCGGTTTCTGTGTTTGCTGGGCAATTGAAGCGAAAGGTATTAAAGCAAGCAGGAGTAATTTGGTTCTCATACTTAAAATTATTGATTCCCGGGAAATGAGAAACAAGTTTTATAAACACGCCGTGGATGGGTTTTAAAACCGGTACCGCAGCTGCCCCCTGATATTGAAAGGCGTTCCGGGTGTGAAATGGATCTCTGTAACGGGCGCCGGTTCATTTTTCAACCGTGAGGTGGTGGCAAACTGGGTTTCTTTCCAGGCAGTATTGAAAATATTTTCCGCCACCAGGCCGATGGCAACCTGTTTCCAGCTGTAGCTGGCATTCATATCGGTTACGCAATACCCCTTCGCCACAATACTGTTGTCTTCATTGGCCGCACGATCGCCCATCCACCTTGTTCTGATACTGCCACTGACACCCGAAGGATGTTTTACCGACACCG
>JASGFZ010000293.1:0-3811 GCA_047605345.1 Flavihumibacter sp.
AATGTACGGATGCTTCCTTCGGCATAAGGCCCCAGCACAGCGCCGTTCCGCTGGATCAATGCTTCCAGCTCTTTTGCCGACGCTGGCAATCCGTCTACCTGGTAACCTGCCTGTTTGAGGCGGAGCAACAGGTTGTAGAGACTGGGCACTACTTCCATATTCGCCGCTACGAGAGCGTTTTTGCCCGGTCCCTTGAAATAGTAGATAGCAATTTTTTTCTGGCTGTTGGCTTTTCGTTTCAGCGCTATCCGCTTCTCTACCATACCGGCAAATTTTTCCAGCCGGTCGGGTATGGCCCTGAAAGCGAGGTAACCGTTTTCATCACGGTATTGGGCCACGATGGCATAAGGCGCCACCACGCCGTCGATCTCGGGCAGGGTCACCGACATATTGAGAATACCGCCTGCCATGCCGCGCGGATCTGTATTCCACTTTTCATAGGGTTCAAATACACTGATGGGTGCCAGCACCGGGATCTCATTTTCTTTCAGCCAGGCCGTGGTACTGTCTGCCGCACCAAGGCTGAACCGGCCGTGCGGCATGGCCACCACTACATCGGGTTTCAGTTGTTTGAGCCATTTGGCGCGGCTGGTAAAGGCGGCCATCGGATACACGTTGCATCCTTTGTTCTGCAGTGCCGTGATAAGGCTGTTGAGGTGATCGCGGTTGGCATTGAAAGGTCCGGGAACAGAAGTCAGCAAGGCCACTACCGGTGCACCGTCTTTGATAAACCCGTTTTGTTTTCCGTATGCTTCAAAGGCTTCCGGGCTTTTAAAAGTTTTCGTTTCGTCGGTATGAAACAATACATCGCGATCGATCTTTTCGGGAGGCGCTATCTCGCCGGTGAAAAATGATTTTCCATCAAGCACCTTGCGAACATAGTTGAGCAGGCTTTTGTTATTGGGTAATCCGCCATAGTCGAGGTAGGCCCTTACGGTTTCCAGCGTATCCCCTTTCATATTGGTAAAATCCATCGCGGGGTTGGTTGCGCCATCCACATACACAGGTATGCCTTTGCGTGTTGCCCGCAACAGTTTCGCCTGCTGGCTTTCGTTCAGGTGAAAGCCCCGCCCGAAAATAAAAACGGCGCTGTATTTACCGGCTTCGCCGAGCTGGTCTTCAGACAATATACTGGTGCGCACAAACCGGTTGTCATTGGCCTTACTGAAGGTCGACAGCCGGAACTCCGGAAAATTGACAAAGGCAATGCGGGTGGACGATAAAAATTTCGCGTACAGGAAATACAGGGCAAGAATTGCTGCGAGCAAAGGCAATGCCCGCAGCAGCTTGCGCCGGTGTTGTTGAATAAACAGCTTCATCATTTATTTTTTACCGGATCTCCTTATACTCAAAAGTGGGATAGCCCTTGGTAATATTGGGACCGCCTTTGTACGCGAGGAATTTCAGCTTGAAGTAACGGCCGTCCACATCTTTCAGGATATAGGTTTTCCAATCGTAGATCTTGTAGTTCCCGTTGCGGTGCGGCTGCAGTATCTGGTACCAGTCCGATCCGATCGATAACGGATTATCCGAAGGCTGCAGTGAACTATAATCCGCCACGGTAACCTGGTCATACCGGCTGTTGGAAGAAGGAAAAGTATTAACCGGCGCTTCGGGATCATCGCTGTCTTCCAGGTCTTTGCCGGGGTTGTCAACGGCCACGCGCACGCCGCCATAGGTATTTACAATCGCGCCGACGCTGATCACAAAGCTGTAGGGCGGCGGACCACCACCGGGACGTGTGTACCCTGCAATCAGGATGTCCCATTTCCCTTTATCGGGCTCTATCTCCACCACTGCATCTGTCTGCATCGAGTAATAGGTATAGTTCTTGTTTTTATTCACGGGTATCTGTACGGTCTTTTCGCCCGAACCATCCATATTGGCGTAGCGCAGCTTATAGGTATTGTTTTCGAAACCTTCAATGATGAATTTCTTATAGCCGATACCGGTGGTAGAAGAAGGCGGATTAAGGCCCAGGTTGATGACATATACTTTTTTGTCAGACACGCCATTGCTGCCCCAGGCGCCAATAGCCGTACCGCCGGTTTCATTTTCCGTTTTGTCGAATACAAAAGCGCCGGGGGTGGCCGATGGTTCGGTAACGGCATCGAAGTCGGTTTGCCCGGTGTTCCACACGGCCGATTTTTTTGCCGAATTGACTTTTACCGCAAAGCCGCCACTGGATTCAAAAGCGATATCCCAGGCGTTCACGGGAATGGTTACCGCTTTTCCTTCGCTCAGATCGAGGTAGATCTCATTTTTCAATTCATCGCCCACCTCGGCAACCAATGTTCCCTCCACGGGCTCCAGCTCGGTAAATGGTTTGTCTTTTTTGCAAGACGCGACAGCTGCCAGCACCACAAAGGCGACAACCCCTTTTTTAAAACTGCTTCGGTTCATGATCTGTATCTGTTTATGGTTGTATGTATATGTTGATTGGGTTACAATTGCAGGGTCAGGCGTACAAAGGCCTGCCTTCCCTGGGCAACAGGCAAGCGGGGGCTATAGTCCGATTCGCCGGTATCGCCCCTGCTGGTTTGTTCCACCTCGGTTACATTCGCTATATTCTTTAACCCCACGGTGGCCACCCATTTGGCGCCGAAGTTTTTGGCCATGCTGACATCAAGCAGGTGGTAATCGCCCTGCGAGCGATCCTGCAATTGTCCGTCGCGGTTGATCCCGAACCGCGAAAGCCGTCCATTGTATTTATAGAACAGTGAAAAGGTAATGTCCGACCAGTTGTCGGCGTAAGTGACGGTGGCATTGGCTTCGGGGGTATGGTACACTTTATTCAGGGAATTGCTGCCCGAGCGCATAAGCATGCCGACAGCAGGTCGCACGGTGAAGCGGTCATTGTAGCTGTACAGGAATCCCAAGCTTCCACCGTAGGTGCGAAAGCGGGCGATATTCTGGTAGATCATCGCCACGTTTACATACTGGCGGTCGGGCTCCATGGTGGATCTGTCTTTATCTACCAGTTCGATCTTTTGCAGTATATAGTTGTAGTAAGCCATGGGCGATATCCCGAACCGGTGCCGGCCACGCCGCCAGGTGAGGGTTGCCGAGGCGGTGATGTTATCGGCCACTTCAGGTTTAAGCGCGGGGTTGCCGTTGATGCTGTGATTGGCATCCTGGAAATCCCAGTACAGCTCACGCAAACCCGGCGCCCGAAACGATTTGGTATAAGCCAGCCGGATGGTTGCTGCATCGCTTATATCGTATTTGATATTGAGTGAAGGAACAACGGGCAGTTCCAGTCCCAGGAAGTTGAGGCTGTCGGCACGAAACTTTGAATTGTGCAGCCAGCGAAGCGCGCCCTGTATGTACAACGATGGTTTCTGGTAATACCCCATGCCACCATAGAAGCCGTAATCATTGATGGAAGCACCCAGCGGATCTATATTGCTGCCTTTCGGCTGGTGGAGGTTTATATCGTACCCCATCAGCCAGGCTATTTTACCGTCCCGGGCGGTAATGGGCATTGCCGCGGAAGGCAAAGCTGCCGAAATGTGTATCGGTCTGCTCCAGCTTCTTGCGGGTTTCATCTGCCAGGTTCACCAGGTATTCATGGTTGTCGCGGCTGTAATACTGGTAGCTGTTGACGAGATCTATTCTGCATTGCCTGAACAGCTCGCCCGACAGCGAAGCCACCGAATTGAAACGGTTGGTGATGAATTCAACATCGTTGGTGGTTCGGTACAGGTAACCGGGGTCAGGATCGCCTTTGTTGATCTGGTTTTCGTAAAACTGGTTATGCGCCAGCCCGAATTGTAATTTCTTCCACGATTTTGTGTAACGGATATTGGCT
>JASGFZ010000294.1:0-3754 GCA_047605345.1 Flavihumibacter sp.
TATCGGGGGCAATCGGACGAAAGGCTTTTTTGGGCGGGATCCACCTATGAAAACAGGTTCGATTCGCCCGGCCCCGGCGCCCTATTCCGCGCCAGAACCGAAGCCGCTTTAAAGGAGTGGCTGAAACCCGCTTTCCGGGTGGTGGACCACCTGGCAGCGATCCGGCCGGCCACGGTAGAACGCCGTCCCTTTGTGGGCATGCATCCCTGGTATCCGCGCATCGGCTTGCTGTTCGGCATGGGCACCTAGGGCTGTTCGCTGGCGCCCTGGTTCGGTAAACAGCTGGCCGACCATATCACGCAGGCACAGCCGATTCAGCCCGAAGCCTCGCTGGCGCGTTTCTCGCGGCTGCTGCAGCCTTGAAAATTCGCTACTTTCGTTTCAAGCACTGCAAGCAAATGGATAAATCACTGTACACGATACCGGCCAGGTACCGGCGGATAGAAAACCTGCATATTGTATTCTGGCTGATCAAAGACATGTGCTGGGCCATGTTATGGAAACCGCTGGGCCTGGTCATGATTGTTCCAACTGTATCGGTGGCCGTGCTGATCACCTGGCAAACACGGCATTTGCGGGCCGAGCTTTACCATAATTTGGCCGTGCTGTTCTGGATAACGGCCAATGTGTACTGGATGATCACCGAATTCCTGGAGCTGCCCGATCACACCCGTTATTATGCGGCCATTCCTTTCGGCATCGGCCTGGCCATCATTGCCGTTTATTACCTGTTCATGTACAAAGCCGACCGCGACCAGCACCTGGCCGCCTAAACAAATACCATGAAATACGAACTGAGCATAGAGTATTGCCCGCGGTGCCGCTGGCTTATGCGTGCTGCCTGGATGGCGCAGGAATTTCTTACCAGTTTTGAAGAAGAGCTGGCGTCGGTAACACTGATACCGGGCAACAGCAGCGGCATTTATGCGATCCGCATCAACAATGAGCTGGTTTTTGACCGGAAAACCAACGGTGGCTTTGCCGACATCGCCGTTCTGAAACAACTGGTGCGCGACCGGGTAAGTCCCGGGAAAAACCTGGGTCACAGCGACCGCGCAAAAAATCCGGGGTAAAATTGCCTTATGCTGCCCTGTTTTTACGTAAAACGATATAAGGATCCTGGCGCAGCAGCTTCACCATGGCATCATACAGCTCAGGCAGCTCATGTTGCAGGCGATCGGGGTTCTCAAAAAAGACCTCTACACTTACCGCCCAGAACTCGTGGTAATTGCTCGCGGCATAATCGCCCAGCAGGGTTTTGCGGCCGCGCTGCATTTCCTGGAAAATAGGACGCGCCACTTTTGAGTATTGGTGAAATTCTTTTTTGAAATGTTTGTCTTCGTCGGTCTTCGTGATAAAGTTCACGTAGGCCAGTGCGTGCGCCATCTCATGCAATCCCACATTGCTGCTGTCTACAGTGCTGCGGATTCCCTGCAGAAAGTTATCCCACGACAAATAGATGCCCGAGCTGTCTACATGCCCCATAAAAGGCAGTGAATAAAATCCGTAGTGATAGTCGTGCTGCAGCACATAGATATCGCGGAAATAATTGAGCGAAAAATTCTCCAGCCCGAGGGTAAGCTGCGCCGCCGTGGCACTGATCAGGATCGGCATTTCGTCGGTTTTGGCAACCCCCACATAATGGAATTTCTTCGAGCGGAAGAACAGGTAGGTACGAAAAAGCCATTTATGCTGCTGCTCGCTGTCCAGTTTATTGAAATAGCTGATGTTGGAAGAAATAATGGAGCGGAAATAGGTTTCGTTTTGCTCAAATCCTTTTTTCCTGCGGTAAAGCAGGTACTTATGCAGGCGGCTTTGCATGGCATCGAATGCGAAGATGACACCGAATACCAGCAAACAAATAAATACGATTTCCATAAGGGTCTCTTTGATGGTTAGAAAATCGGGCTTTGTTAAGCTGGTTAGACACAGTTATGGATGTGCGGGTCTTCGCAGAGGAGATTGTACGGATTAAAAACGGTACTGAAGTATTCGACTGTAAGATAGCACGCCTTTTTTGTGTTTGAAAGCATTTTAGCATTTCATTCGTCTAAATTATTTACCCGTCGGGTGGCACCCGTCGGGTGGCACCCGTCGGGTAAATAATGCTACCTTTGCCCACCAAATAAATAGCGAAAATTTACTATGTACAGAACGCATACCTGTGGAGAACTGAGAGCCGGCCATATTGGCAGCCAGGTAACCCTGGCCGGCTGGGTGCAAACGATCAGGAAATTCGGCAGCATCAGCTTTATTGACCTGCGCGACCGCTACGGCATTACCCAGCTGCTGATCGGCGAAGGCCTGGCGGCCCAACTGGCCAATGAGCCCCTCGGCCGGGAATATGTGGTGCAGGCTACCGGCAAAGTGATTGAAAGAACCAATAAAAACCCGCAGCTGCCCACGGGCGATATAGAAATCGAAGTGACCGGCTACAAGGTCCTCAACAAAGCGGCCACACCGCCTTTTACCATCCAGGACGATACCGATGGCGGCGACGACCTGCGCATGAAGTTCAGGTACCTCGACCTGCGCCGCCAGGCCGTTCGCAAAAACCTGGAACTGCGGTATGCCGTGAACCGCTCAGCCCGCAATTATCTCCATGAAAATCATTTCATGGACATCGAAACCCCCTTCCTGATCAAAAGCACGCCCGAAGGCGCCCGCGATTTCGTGGTGCCCAGCCGCATGAACGGCGGGCAATTCTACGCCCTGCCCCAAAGCCCGCAAACCTTCAAGCAACTGCTGATGGTGAGCGGGTATGACCGGTACTACCAGATCGTAAAATGCTTCCGCGACGAAGACCTCCGGGCCGACCGCCAGCCCGAGTTTACGCAGATCGACTGTGAGATGAGCTTTGTAGAACAGGAAGACATCCTGCACATGTTCGAAGGACTGGTAAAACGGATCTTCAAAGACGTGAAAGGCATCGACTATACGGAAAAAGTGGAGCGGATGACCTGGAACGATGCCATGCTGCAATACGGCAACGATAAACCCGATATCCGTTTCGGGATGAAGCTGGCCAACCTCAAAACCATTTTCGAAGGGCAAAGCGGCGACGAAACCGCCAGGGCGTTTTTTGAAGCCAGCGGATTCAAAGTATTCAACGAGGCAGAAACCGTGCTGGCCATTTCGGTGCCCGGCTGCAGTGATTATACCCGCAAACAGACCGACGAGCTCACCGAATGGGTAAAGCGGCCGCAGATCGGCATGAACGGACTGGTATTCATCAAATGCAATACCGACGGCAGCTATAAAAGCAGCGTTGACAAATTCTTCAGCGAAGAACAATTGAAACAACTGGCCGGGGCCTGCGGCGCGCAAAGCGGCGATCTCATCCTACTGCTCGCCGGTCGCGAAGAGCGCACCCGTAAGGCGGCCAGCGAACTTCGTTTATACATGGGCGAGAGATTGGGTCTCCGCAAAAAAGACGATTTCAAATTACTGTGGGTGCTCGACTTCCCCCTGTTTGAATATGCGGAGGAAGAGAACCGCTGGGTGGCCAGGCACCACCCTTTCACCAGCCCCAAGCCCGACCACATCGGGGTGATGATCGGCAACGATCCCGTGATCAAAGATGCCGCGAATTACCTCAGCCATCCCTATGCGAATATCAAGGCCAATGCATATGATATGGTATTGAACGGAAACGAGATCGGCGGCGGCTCCATCCGGATCTTCCAGCGTGAGCTGCAGGAAAAAATGTTTGCGGCGCTGGGCATGAGCCCCGAAGAAGCGCAACATAAATTCG
>JASGFZ010000295.1:0-3737 GCA_047605345.1 Flavihumibacter sp.
GTTCAGCTACGCCTTTATACCGGTCGTATGCTTCGGTACAGCCGCCCTGCGTAGTGCCCCATCCTTTTGAAATGCAGAAATTGCCGAAATCGGGCAGGGTGCCGACATTTTTACGGTTCACCTGTTGCATGATCGATACCAGCCAATCGGCCCTGGAAGAGTCGCCGCCGTGGTTTTCGACCACCACACTGATATTCTGGCTGGCGGCATATTCGCCAAGACGAGACAGTGAATCGACCGATGCTGTTTTTTTGGCGTCCCTGTCGCCTTCACCCTGCAGGTTCACCCGGATAATGGTACAGCCGAGCAGGCTGGCGGCGTCGACCCATTTTTTGTGGTTATCGACAGCCTGCAGTCTTTCGGTTTCGTCGGGAATCGCCAGGGGGCCTTCCGCATCAACCATGATCAGGTTATTGTATACACCGGCGTCTTTGCTGCGTTGCAGCAGCTCTTTAAGGTAGTCGTTGTTTTTGGCGGCTTCCTGC
This sequence comes from Flavihumibacter sp., assembly GCA_047605345.1. Taxonomy (GTDB): domain Bacteria; phylum Bacteroidota; class Bacteroidia; order Chitinophagales; family Chitinophagaceae; genus Flavihumibacter. Next base: position 486 of record JASGFZ010000295.1, read on the forward strand.
TGGGTCATGTTCCTGCCCAGGCCGAAGAAAGTGCTTACGTATTCAACGGCATCGACCCCATAGTCTTTTTTGGCTTTGAGCGGAAAGTCGAGGTGGTTGAGTTGTCCGGCTTTCAGTGTTCGGTGCAGTGACCATTCGGCGAGTGATATTTTCAACTTTGCGGCCGGCGTGCAGGCAAAAGCAAGGGGTTCGGCGGCGAGCGCGCCGGCGCCTAATAGCGTATTGCGGAGAAAAATCCTTCTTTTCATATGGCTGTATCTGTGTTTTGTTTAAAGATAGGGAAGAATTTATTAGTACACCACGGTGGTAACGCTTTCGGGCGCCAGCACCAGCCGGGAACCAGCGGGTTGCTTTTGGAAGCGCCGGCTTTTGCTGGTGGTATAGGTATTGACCGATACAGTACCTTTGGGCAGCCGGATATCTACAGCCGACGCAGACAAATTCACCATCACCAGCACGGTTTGCTTTTTGAGCTGCCAGGCCGATACCAGCAGGCTGCTGTCTGCACTACCTACAGTAACCCCGATGCGCTGCATACCGGGGCGTATAAACCGGCTGTAATTGCCCAAGACCCAGAGTATTTTACTATCGCTGAACTGGCCGTCTGTTTTATTCCGGTCGATATAGATCAGGCCGTCTTTGTAATCGTACGGCGAGATCGACAACCACCACTGCCAGGCGCTCGCATTCCCGTACACCAGATCGGCATGGATCACTTTGGCCACATACAGGGCGGCACGCATGCCGGTGTCTTTTCCGCTGCCGTTGATCTCGCCTTCATTATCACCCAGAATACAATATTCCGATTGCCAGTAATGAAGACCAGGTATACTTGCTATTTTGGACGCTACCTCACTGCGCAGCGCAACGCTCTTTTCATAAGGCGACGTGCTGAAATAACTGTGCGCCGCCGCGACGGGAGCCACCGCCGGCAAATCACCCACCGGCACGATCCGTGTGCTGGCACCATGACCAAAAAAATCGTCGATCTGCTGACCGCGACCAGGCTTATCATCATCGGCAAGCAGGTATTTGATATGACCCGATTCGGGAATCAGCAATTTCGTGCGGATCTTATTGACCCGGAAAGCGTTGTTGATGGCGTGCACCAAAGAAGAAATTTGTGCATTGGTGTACGGGTTGCCTTCCTGGCCGCCGTCGCTCCAATCCCATTGCGGTTCATTCACAGGGCTCAGGTAACTGAACTGTACCCCATGCTTTTTTTCCAGCGCAGGTAATAACCGGCTGATATAACCGGCAAAAACTTCGCTTTTGCTGCTGTCGAAATTCGACACACCTCCCTCGGCGAAGGCCCGGTGGTTGCGCGTGAAGGCTACCGGTGGTGAATTAAAAAAACCTAAGAATTGTGAAACACCGCGTTTTTTGGCGGCTGTTATCCACCATTGCTGCGCAGATTGCTTGCCGAGATCGATACTGCCGTCGCTGTTCAGAAAGCTTTCCGCCCGGCGCCACTCATCTTTGATGCCGCTGGCGTCGCCCTGTTCCATACTGCCGGCACCAAAATTCATCCGCCACAGGGACAGACCAATGCCTTTCGGGCTCCCGTCAGCAAGTGTGTCTACACTAAATAACCAGTCGGCCATCTGGTTCTTCTTGGCATCGGGCCAGTTGCCCACAAACTGCCCCGACCAGGCATCTGATGCACTGAAGTTGTCGATCACCTGGTATTTCTTCGAAGGATCAGGTGTTATGCTTACCTGCGCGTACAGTGTCTGTTGATAAAGGAAAGCTCCTGCCACAAAGGGCAGGAACTTTTTCCATGATCGCTGCTTGTACATATAGAAACTAACGATTACGTCAATATCCCGGGTTCTGCTCCAATTGGTTCGACGAGGCCTGTATTTCTGCCCGCGGAATCGGTAACCAGTAATGCTGCTGGCTGAATTTTTTTCCATCGAGCGCCACCTTGGTGCTATACGTGTAATTGTTGCCGGTTTTGGTAACAGTGATGCCATAAGCCGGCGTATTCTCAACGACATCGGCAATTTGCCATCGGCGAACATCATAGTAACGGTGCTCCTCAAACGCTAATTCAACCCTCCTTTCCTTGCGCACCACCTGGCGGAATTGCTCCTGCGACAGGCCGGTTGCTACCGGTGGTATCGCTACGCCGGTGCGGCTGCGGATAAGGTTCAGGGCGTCGCGGGCCGACATGGTTCCTCCTGCGGGCACCACATCGGGACCCCATGCTTCGTTCGCCGCCTCTGCAAAGTTCAGCAGCACTTCCGCATACCGGAAATAGATCCAGGGCTGGAAGCCGGCATTGCCCCAGGGGTTCTGCAGGGGATAAGCGTCGTTCATGAACTTCTTCAGGTAATAACCGGTTTTGGAGGTATTCCAGTTATCGGGACCATCTTTGCTGTCTTTTCCGCCCGGCGTAAACGTTTCGATGGTACTACCCCGGTAAGCCGCGCCATTGAACAGGATGGTTTCATAAAAACGCGGATCGCGGTTCGCGTACGGATTGGCGGGATCATATCCCGAACCCGGATCGTCGATGCTCTTGCCATTGCTCATGCCATAGTCGTCTACCAGGTTCTGCAAGGGAAGGTTGCCACCCCAGCCGCCATAACCATTGGGGCCGTTGGCAATTTCCAGGTGCGTGTGGTTGGCGTTCTTGGTATAGTACCGGGCAAAGATCACTTCGTTATGGTTGCCGTCAAGGAAGAGCGATCCATACCCGCCCTGGTAAAGGCTGTACTTGCCCATATTGATGACATCCTGTGCAGCGTTGGCGGCGGCATCCCAGTTGCCGGCTGCATACAGCGGGCTTGCGGCATACAATAGCAAACGGGCTTTCAGCGCCAGGGCAGCACCTTTGGTAGCGCGGCCCGGCTGCCAGTTGCCGTCGTTGTTCTCCGGCAGTTTGGCGGCTGCTTCATCCAGTTGTGCCACTGTGTAATCAATGCCTTCTTTAATGCTGGCGCGAACAAAATTGGATGGATCCTGCAGGTTGTCAGTGAGGGACGAAACCTTATCACCTACCAATACAACACGGCCATAGTTGCGGATCAGGTCATGATAACGGAAGGCGCGGATAAACTGCAACTCCCCTTCAAGCATAGTTCGGTGTGCTTCGCTGACGGGCAGCCCGGGCAACCCATTCAACGCAAAGTTCACTTCCCGAATACTCCGGTAGCTGCGGGGCCAGAGGGTGCCTGCCATACCCGGGTTTTCAGGCGCGAGCAGGCCCCGCTGGAGGCCGTGCTGGCCGGCTCGGACGTCCGCGCG
>JASGFZ010000296.1:0-3650 GCA_047605345.1 Flavihumibacter sp.
AAAGGCACCTCCGTTTTAATTGAATTTGAATCATGAAACCAATCAGCATATTCAAATTCAATTAAAACGGAGGTGCCTTTTCCGCGGGCAGACTGGATGTCGATCCTTCCCTTCAGAAACCCTACCCGGTTGCGGATATTATTCCATCCGATGCCTTTTGTTTGCTGAAGAATGCCGGGTTCAAAACCAGCGCCATCGTCTTCAACAGTAATGGAATAATGGTTGTTTACGCAGCTCAGCTGTACCAGTACCGAGCCGGCAGCTGCATGTTTCACCGCATTTGTTACCAGTTCCTGTACAATACGGTAGATGGTAAGTGCAGGTATATCGGGCAGCGTAGCCTGTTCCAGGCCGAGCGACCGGTAGTTGACCTGCAGCATACCACTCTTGCTGATATCTTTACAAAAATCTTTCAACGCGGTATCGATCCCGAATTTAACCAGGTTTTCCGGCATCATATTGTGCGCCACCCGCCTGATTTCATCAATGGAGCTGTCGATCATGTCAATGCTGCGCCCCAGGGTTTGTGCGTTTTCTGCGTTCAATACAAAGTTTCCCTTTATGCTGTTCAGCGAATATTTTATGCCGCTTAACATACCGCCGAGGCCGTCGTGCAGGTCTTTGGCCAGCCGGCTTCTTTCCTTTTCTTCTCCTTCCAGCACGGCTTCTGTTGCGGCGAGCTGCTTTTCCATTTCCAGCTCGCGGATGCGCTGCTGTTGCAGTATCCGCTGGTTGCGGTGATTGTGAAGACTCAGCAGGAATACCAGCAATAACATGAGGCTGGCGAAGGTAAGCAGGTAGTTCAGGATACTTTTATGGTGGATGGCCTGCTCCTGCTGCCGGATACGGCTGTTTTTCCGGGCGGTTTCATATTTTACCTCCAGGTCGGCTGCGTATTTCCTGTTGCGGGTGCTCGACAATGAATCGCTGATGTTCTTGAATTCCTGCTCGTATTTCAATGCATTTTTATAGTCGCCCGATCCTGCATAGTTCTGCGAAATATAATTGAGACAGGCCAGGAGATGCACGTATTCTCCCGTTTGCTTCAGCTGCTCATAAATACCAAACAGGTCTTTTTCCGCTTCCTCATAGTTTTTCCGAAGGGTCTGGATATGCGCCAGCTGCAGTTGCGACTGGCGAAGTCCAAAAAGGTCGCCCGTCTTTCCGGCAAGTGCATGGCTCTGCCGGTAGTGAGCGCCGGCTGAGTCCAGCTGTTGCAGCTTTGTAAAGACGGCGCCGGCCGCCAGGTGGAAGGCGGTGAGAAATACCCGCGGTTCGTTCGGGGACAGGTACCTCTTCGCCGAGTCGATATACCTTGTCGCTTCTTCCGTTCTGTTTTGCGCCAGCAGGCACAATGCCAGGTAAGAATACGACTTGAAAAAATCGGAAGGACTCCTCGTGGTTCGTGCGATGGCGAGCGCTCTGCGGATGTTTTCTTCTTCGTTGTTATCGTCGAGCATTTCCCTGTACAGGGTCGACAGGTTGAGCAGGGTATTGATGGCATCGGTTTGCGCGCCGTTTTGTTCAAACAGGGCCAGGGCCTCGTGATTGGCTTCGGCCGATTGCTGCAGGTCGTTTAGCCGTTCATAGTTTCGCCCCATGCTTTGGTAAACCAAGGCGCGGATGCGCGAGCGGCCGGGGTGATCGGTTTTGTCGAGGTACAGCAAAGCGCTGTCCAGCACCTCCTGTACGGCATTATACCGGCCCAGCGCGGTGTAGAGAAAAGAAAGGTTCTGGTATATTATTCCCAGCTCGAGGTACAGTTGTTTTTCCTTCGACTGATCGATGGCTTTTCTGTATTGCCGGAACGACTGAAGGGTGTCGGTATTTTCATATTCCACCGCCAGCTCAAGCCGGGTCATGACCTGGATGCTGTCGTGCAGGTCGGTTCGCCGGAGTTCCCTGGTCAGGCTGTCGATGCGGGCGTTGGATTGCGCCGGCAGGCAGGTTTGTTTGCCGGCAGCCAATAACAACAGCAGCATCAAGTGTTTAAACGGCAAATCCACGATGCAAATTAACCCCCATTAACCGGTATTTTTTATACCTTTTTCTGGTGATTTTGGCTGTTGCGGTACGATTCAACCAGTTGGCGCTATTGTTTTGTTTCGCTTTTTGCGTTTGCGGGGCGGTGGCGCTTCTTCGTCGCCCAGCAGGGCGCCCCATGGTTTCAACGCATCAATCCTGTCAAATACAATTTTAATAATGGCCACTACCGGCAGGGAAAGGAACATGCCGGGAATACCCCACATCATTTCACCGATCACCACCCCCACAATGGTCATCAGGGCATTGATCCGCACTTTTGCGCCCACGATAACCGGAAGTAAAAAATTACTGTCGATCAGGTGAATACCGATAACGATCAGGGCCACTATGCCTACCGTTGATAAAGACGCGCCGGTGGCGAAAGTGATCAGGGTACATAAGATCAGGGCGGTGAGAATACCCACATAGGGAATGATATTGAATATCCCCACCACAATACCGAGCAATAAAGCGTATTTGATACCGGTTATCCAGAAAGCAATACAACAGGCCAGCGCCACCAGCCCCATTTCGAGCAAAACACCCGTCAGGTAGCTTCGGATAATATATTGTACCTGTTCAAGTATCTCATGAACCTTGGTTTTGTTTTCTTCTTTGAACACTTCTTCCAGGAATTTCACCAGGTGCGCCCGGTACAACAGGAGGAAAAAACAATAAATAAAAATAAAGACCAGAAAGATCAGCAGGGACGATGCAGACACTACCGTTATGCCAAGAATGGCAGAAGACGACGACAGCAGCTTGTCGGCCGCATCATGCAGGAAGCCCGCCTGTTTTTTATTGTCGATGTGCAGGTCGCGGTGCAGCCACTGCTGCAGGTCGTTTACCGACTGGGTTATCTGCGATTTGAACGTGGGCCAGTCCTGCCCCATGGTCGACAACTCATGACCAATGAAATACAGCGATGATACCACGCCGCCCAGCAGGATGAACAGGGCTGTAAAGCTGGCGGTCGCTCTCCCGAAATGCCATCGTTTTTCAAAAAAGCCGGCCAGCGGCAGCAGCAGGATAGCAAACAACATGGCGATGATCAAAGGCGCGAGCAGCTCTTTGGCCAAAATAGCGATATAGCCGATCAGGAACAGGCTCATCAGCACCATGGCCAGCCTGGTATAAAAAGGTGTTTTGGCGCCGGGCGCCTTCCTGTTTTCTATCTGAGCCGGTTCATTCAACGGATGCTTTTTTTCCCGCTACTAACATAGAATTTTTTGGTGAAAACCGTGGGATAAAATCTTCTTGCCGGTAAAGCCGGGTTTGTGCGCGCTGAACGCGGTATTTGGTTAGCTTTAAAAGACAAACAGGAACGAAACGATGAAACAGCCCGAAGATTTTTTTGCCGTTTATAAAGAATCGGCCTGGCAAAAAGACGCTGAAAGGATGATCGCTCTCTATGCAGATGAGGTGGAGGTCTTTGATATGTGGCAACAGGGCTACCAGCATGGAATAGCCGGCTGGTCGGCGCTGGTTCGCGATTGGCTGAACGGGCTTGGCGACGAGCGGGTGGCCGTTGGTTTTGAGCGCATTCATATCCGGGCAGGCAGCGACACCGCTTTTGCCAGCGCCCTGGTGAGCTTTAAAGCCCTCGCTGCCGGCGGCCAGCTGTT
>JASGFZ010000297.1:0-3647 GCA_047605345.1 Flavihumibacter sp.
GTATTGCGCAATCGGATGCCAATAACAAGGACATCAAGCTGAATTACCTGCAGATACCCATCACCCTCAATTACCGCCTGCTCGAATGGTTAAGCATTCAGGCTGGTCCGCAGTTCAGTGTACTGCTCGACAATGAAAAGACCCTGCTGCAGAATGGCAAGGAAGCTTTTTCTTCAGGCGATTTTTCGATGGTGGGTGGCGCACAGATCAATTTTGGCGCCATTCGCGTTACCGGCCGTTATATGCTGGGCCTGAACGATATCAGCAGCAGCGAAGTGAATGAAGCATGGAAGAACCGGGGGTTTCAGTTGGGCGTGGGGATAAAAATTTTATAGCCTGGTTTTAGGGGCTGCCGCGTGCGAGCAGACTTGGGTGCTGGTTTTTATTTCGCGCAAAGACCGCAAAGGAGCGGAGGCCGCAAAGGGATGTTTGTAGCTATAAACGAAAACCAGCGGTGTGAAGTGAAGGCAGTGGCTTTCAATACTACATACGGTCGTTCAAAATAAAAAAAGAGGCTTTCTCGAAGTTTTGAGGCAGCCTCTTTTTATTTGCTTCCAATGGCAGCCTCCCCGTCTGAGCACCGGTTTCACTTACCCATTCCTTTGCGGCCTCCGCTCCTTTGCGGTCTTTGCGTGAACCAGGCATCGTGTACCATGAGCAACTTGCTTCCGGAATAGCAGCACGCCGCTATTGGTGAAGTAGGTTCACGCCAAAAGCATATCTCCGTTCCTCTGTGGCCTCTGCGTGAAACAGCGCGAATTACCCCTTCTTATTCACCCTGCGGGAAACATCTCCAGCCCTTGTTTTTTCTTCCTTAATTTAGGTGTCGGAATGACACAAAACAGTAATAGCCTAGCTTTGATTGCAGATGAGCAACCAGCCGCCATATAAAAACGGGGAGAAAGTTTTGATAAGCAGCCTGAAGACCGACGAGGGGGCCTTTGCGTCTTTTTTCAAAGAAAACTTTGTACCGCTTTGCATGTATTGCCAGTACCGGTTTGGATTTGACCTGGCACAGTCGAAGGAAATAGTACATACGGCTTTCATTAAATTATGGGAAATACGGGGCAACCTGAGTGATGATGTACACCTGACATCCTATTTACAGAAAATGGTCGCCAATAAGGCCCTCGATGCGCTGCGGCACCAGCAGGTTAAAGCGAATCATACAAGGGCATTCGCCGCTGTTATACCTGCCTATACCGGCAATGGAGTGGAAAGCATCGATTTCAAGGAGCTGCTGCAACAGGTAAACACGGCAATAGCCGCCATGCCTGAACAAATGCGAACCGTTTTTCAGCTCAGCCGCGTGGAAAAATTAAAATACACTGAAATTGCGTCAAGGCTGGGCATTTCCGTAAAAACCGTCGAAACCCAGATGAGCCGGGCCCTGGTAAAGCTGCGGCAAAGCCTGTCGGCGTATTTACCCGTGTTACTCATACTGGTTTTGGCAATGGGATAAAATATTTTTTTCCGGGTTGTAGGGGTAAGTCGCCGCACAACCGTTAAATAGGCAGATGAATGGATAATAGCAAGCAATACGATGAGTTACTAACACGGTATCTGACAGGACATCTGAATACGGACGAAGAAGCGCAGGTGGAGCGCTGGCTTGCTGATGAGGCCAACAGGGCGTATTTCGAGGCGCTCAAATCGGCATGGCGGCTGGCGCAGATCGGTCATTCGTCGGGCCAGATCAACGTGGAGGAAGAATGGCAGCATTTCCGTCAAAACACCCGCCAAAGCACGGTGCCGCTGGAAAAGAAAACAGGTGAAGCAGGAAAGGGGCGCAGGCTGTATGTTGCGGCTGCTGTTGCTGCCCTGCTGCTGTTGGCCGCCGGTTTCGGATGGCTGTTTTTTGATGGCGGCCGGCGGAGCAAACCCGTTGCACAAAAGCCCCCGTCTGATACGGCACAGGTGTTTGTGACCCACGAAGTGTTGAATGAAACGGGCAGGGATAAAAACATATCCCTGTCTGACGGGTCAGTGGTGGTTTTACACGATGGAAGTGTTGTGCGGTACGCCGAACCGTTTTTGCAAAAGCGCACCATAGATTTAACCGGCAGTGCTTTTTTTAAAGTGGCGAAAGTGAAACCGGCGCCCTTTACCGTAGTGAGCCGGGAGATTGCAACCACTGCTATCGGAACCGAATTTACGGTGACCGCTTTTAAAGAGGCTGAAGTGCTGCGCGTACGTTTACACGAAGGAAAAGTGGTGGTAAAACCGGTAGATGATGCCGATCCGAAAATGAAAAAGGAAGTGTACCTGTCGCCCGGCCAGGAGCTTTTATACAACTATAAAACCGGTGTTACGGTGGGCAATTTCGGAAAAGCATCCCGTGGAAGATCAGCCGGAAGTTCGCGTCGTTCGCTGGCCGATTCGCCCGATATACCGGGTAATGTAAATGGCTCCTGGTACATGTTCAACAACCAGTCGCTCGACCAGGTATTCATCTCGTTGTCGGCCTTGTACCAGGTGAAGATCCTGTATAAGCAAAAAGACGTGGAAAAAATATATTTCACCGGCAAATACGATAAAACCGAATCCCCCGAAACCATATTGCGTCGCATAGGCGCTGTGAACAAACTAACGATCACCAGAAACGATACCGCTTTCATAGTCACTAAATAGATTCAGCCTTTGTAAAACGCATTCAACCGGATGCACCAGGAAACCTGTCTCAAAGAGGCAGCAGGAATTGTATTGTCATATAAAACATAAACCAAACGACGTATGAATTGCAAGCCACCGCTATCCCGGGCCTTGACCTTTGCTCTTTTGTTGTTCACGCAAATTGGTATTTACACGGCTTCTTATGCACAGAACGGATTCACCGATGTAAGGGGAATTGTACACGATGAAAACGACCAGCCCGTAATGGGTGCAACGGTTGTTATCCGCAACAGCCAGACCAATTTTACTTCGGGCACCACCACCGACAGCACCGGTATTTTTACTGCGAACCTGCCGGCCGGCGGCCCCTATGTTTTTTCCGTTAACAGCATCGGCCATGAAGCCGCCACCCTGTCGGGTTACCACCTGAAAGGCGGCACCACTTTTTCCCTGGATGTGCTGCTGAAAACAACTTCCAGTGCGCTCGACCAGGTAGTGGTGATCGGTTACGGAACGCAGCGGAAGCGGGATGTTACCAGCGCCATATCAACGGTGTCGGGCAGCAATATCAAATCGGTGCCTGTGCCCGCTATATCCAATTCGCTGGCCGGGCGGCTTACGGGCGTGATTGCATCGAACAAAACCGGCGAGCCGGGATACGATGATGCCGGGATCCTTATCAGGGGCATCAGCACGTTGAATGGCGGTAGCAGCCCGCTGATCGTGGTCGACGGCGTTCCCGACCGGGCCGGCGGCTTTTCAAGGCTCGATGCCAACGATATCGAAGATGTTACCATATTGAAAGATGCGTCTGCCGCCATCTATGGCGCCCGTTCAGCGAACGGGGTTATTCTTGTTACCACCAAACGCGGTAAAACAGGCAAGCCATCCATTAACTATACCTTTAACTACGGCCTTCGCCAGCCGACCCGCCTGCCGAAAATGCTGGATGCGGCCACCTATGCAACAGCCATCAATGAATTGAACGATGCAGCGGGTCAGTCGCACAGTTATTCAGACGAAGACATCCGGCA
>JASGFZ010000298.1:0-3624 GCA_047605345.1 Flavihumibacter sp.
GTATGCCGACAGCAGCAGGAGACAGAAAAAAAATTGTTTCATAGTAACGACGCCTATGGGCTAAAATACACATAAAATCGGATAACCCCCTATTTTCGCGGCATGAAAAAGGTCGGCATACTCGGCGGCGGACAACTTGGCCGCATGTTATTACAGGAAGCAGCTAATTTTCCCGTCGAAACCTGGGTAATGGAAAACGACCCCCATTGCCCCGCTGCGCACCTTTGCCAGCAGTTCGTTACCGGTGATATCAGGAATTACGACGACGTATACCGTTTTGGCAAACAGGTCGACGCGCTTACTATTGAAATCGAATCGGTGAATATCGATGCGCTGGAGCAGCTGGAACGCGAGGGTGTCACGGTCATTCCCCGCCCTGCCGCCCTTCGCATTATACAGGACAAGATAGAGCAGAAAGCATTTTACCAGCAGCACCAGCTGCCGACAGCTTCGTACGTGGTGGTACAGAACCGGGCGGCCGTCAACGACCTGCTGTCGTTCCTGCCCGCGGCCATGAAGCTCGGCAAAGGCGGGTACGACGGCAAGGGCGTGCAGATACTGGAATCGGCTGCCGACATAGAAAAAGCCTTCGATGCGCCCAGCATACTGGAGAAAAAAGTGGATATCGAAAAAGAGCTGGCCATCCTGGTAGCGATAGACAATAAGGGGCAAACCGCCATTTACCCGCCGGTTGAAATGGTTTTCGATCCCTATCTGAACCTGCTCGATTACCAGATAGCCCCGGCCGATATACAGCAAAAAGTGCTGTGGCGGGTGGAAGCCATCGCCCTCACCCTGGCCAAAGCCCTGCAATCGCCCGGCTTGTTCGCAGTGGAATTGTTCCTCGACCGCAAGGGCGATGTGCTGGTAAACGAAACCGCCCCGCGTGTACACAACAGCGGGCACCACAGCATCGAGGCGCAGATCTGCTCGCAATATGAAATGTTATGGCGCATACTGCTCGATCTTCCCCTGGGCAATACGACCACCCTGCACCCCTCCTGCCTGGTGAACCTGATCGGCGAACCGGGGCAAAGCGGACCGGTGGCGTATGAGGGCCTGGCCGAAGTGCTGAATATGGAAGCCGTGTACGTACATCTTTACGGCAAGGCCGATACCAAACCCGGCCGGAAGATGGGGCATGTGACCATATTGGGCAAAGACCGGGTCGACCTGGTGTACAAGGCCAATATTGTCAAGCGGACGCTTAAAGTGGTTGCCCGGCCCTGATACCGTTCATACAGCCATAAAACCGTTCATCCCTGAGCAAAGGAAAACCAACCGGTCTGCGTCAAAAGGTCGATCCAAACGTAGAATCGAAACGGTAAATAGGATAAATTTACCGGGTTCCAACCTTAAACAGCACGCATGCATCTTTTTAAGAAAAGTATCACGATTTGCCTGCCAATATCCCTTGCGCTAGCGATTGGTTCCTGTCATTCGAACAATGATAAAAAAATCCAGCCCCCCAAACCCGGCACGGCCCGCGGCAGTGCCACCATCAAGGTAGAGGGATATGTAGTGGGCACTTCTCCCATCAGCGAAAAGCTGGAAGTGCCCGGCAGCCTGCTGCCTTATGAAGCTACCGAGCTTCGTCCCGAAGTATCGGGCCGCATCACGCAGTTGAATATCCGCGAGGGGCAATCGGTGGGCAGGGGCGCCCTGCTGGTGAAACTCTATGATGCCGATCTGCAGGCCCAGCTGAAAAAGCTGGAAGTGCAGCTGGAAATGAACCAGAAAACAGCGCAGCGCCAGTCGGAGCTGCTGAAAATTGACGGCATCAGCAAACAGGAATACGACCTGGGCGAACTGGCGGTGAGCAATACCCGGGCCGATATCGAGCTCATCAAAACATCCATCGAAAAAACGGAGATCAGGGCGCCTTTCAGCGGCCGCATCGGGTTGCGGAATGTGAGTGTGGGGGCTTATGTGACGCCCGCCACCCTGATCACCAATATCAGGCAGGAAGACCAGCTTAAGCTGGAATTCACCGTTCCCGAAAAATACAGCAGCCGGCTGGGTGCCGGCACCCCGGTGAGCTTTACCATCGACGGGCTGGCCAAACCGATGACCGCAAAAGTGATCGCCACTGAAGAAGCCATTACCGAAGACGGCCGCAGCCTGCGCATCCGGTCGGTGGTGCAGGGCAAGGCGCCGCAGCTGAAACCCGGCGCCTTTGCCAAAGTGACCCTCGATTTCGGCAAAGACAAAAACGCTTTGATGATACCCAGCCAGGCTGTTATCCCGCAGGCCCGCGATAAAAAAGTGATTGTATTCCGCGGCGGCACCGCCAGCTTTGAAACCGTTACCACCGGCGTGCGCGACTCCAGCAGGGTGCAGATACTCAGCGGTGTTGCCAAAGGAGATACCGTGGTAACCAGCGGCCTGCTTACCATCAAGCCTGAATCCAAATTGGAAATCGCCAAACTGATCGAATAAGATGAATATTTCAGAACTGAGCCTACGGCGACCTGTGCTCGCCATTGTGATGAATATCATCATCATCGTATTCGGGTTGATCGGATACAAGTTTCTCGGCGTACGCGACTATCCCGCCATCGATCCGCCTATCGTCAACGTGCGTACCTCCTATTCGGGCGCAAATGCCGATATCATCGAATCGCAGATCACCGAGCCGTTGGAAAAATCGATCAACGGTATTGCCGGTGTTAAGAATATCACGTCCAGCTCCAGCCAGGGAAGCAGTAATATCACGGTTGAGTTCGACCTGTCGATCGACCTCGAGGCTGCCGCCAACGACGTGCGCGATAAGGTGTCGCAGGCGGTGCGTTCGCTGCCCGAAGACCTTGATGCGCCCCCCGTGGTATCGAAGGCCGATGCCAGCGCCGATTTTATATTGGCGATGACCGTGCAAAGCAATACCCGCAACCAGTTGCAGGTAACCGAATACGCCACCAATAACCTGCTTGAAAGGTTACAGACCATACCCGGCGTGAGTGGTATCCAGATATGGGGCGAAAAGAAATACGCCATGCGCATCTGGTTTGATCCCGCCAAGCTCTCTGCCTACGGGCTCACCCCGTCTGACGTGGAAACAGCCCTGCGCACACAGAACGTGGAGCTGCCTTCGGGTAAGATCGCCGGTAATGCTACCGAGCTCACGGTACGTACTTTCGGGTTGCTCAACACCGAAGATGAATTCAATAATATCATAGTAAAAAACGTGAATGGCGCCGATATCAAAGTGAAGGATATCGGTGAAGCGGTGCTGGGCCCCGAGAACGAAGAAACGGTGCTGAAAGAAAGCGGTATCCCGATGATTGCGCTGGCTATTATTCCGCAGCCCGGCTCCAACTACGTGGCCATTTCCGACGAGTTTTACAAGCGCTTTGCGCAAATCGAAAAAGAACTTCCCGCCGACCTCAAGCTTAATATCGGCCTCGACCAAACCAAGTTCATCAAACGCTCCATCCTCGAAGTACAGGAAACCCTGCTCATATCCTTTGTGCTGGTGGTGCTGATCATTTATCTCTTCTTCCGCGACTGGATCATTGCCGTGCGGCCCCTGATCGATATTCCTGTGTCGTTGATCGGCGCTTTCTTTATCATGTACCTGATGGGCTTTACCATCAATGTGCTGACCCTGCTGGCCATTGTACTGGC
>JASGFZ010000299.1:0-3621 GCA_047605345.1 Flavihumibacter sp.
CTTTGAAAAACGGCGTCAGCAGGTCCCTTTTTGCCGGGGTATTCACCGCAACGCTGTAGTGCTTCTGGCGGGTATCCCAGAGGGCAACACCATCGTGGTGCTTGGTGGTGATGACGGCATAACGGGCGCCGCTTTCCTTCACCAGGTCGGCCCAGGCCACCGGATCGTACTTCGATGCGGTAAACCCTTTCAGTTGTTTCATGTAGTCGGCATAGCCGATCTTCCGGTTGTGAAAGCTCCAGCTTTCATCTATGCCGTTTACGGAGTAGATGCCCCAGTGAATGAAAATGCCGAGTTTGGCGTCGCCAAACCACTCCATTTTGGCGGTATCTGCACCCGGTCGCAAAGAGGTCTGCAAGCCGGTAACACCGGTTTGGCCATACAATTGTCCGGTAAGCGCAACACCTAAAACCAGCGGGAGAAGTGCCTGTATTCTTTTCATACAACAAATCTATTGCATGGAAAGAACAATATCAGCCCTTTCCGCCATCATCGTTAAGAATAGAACTGATCCTGCCTACATGATCTTCGGTGAGGCCTATGTAAGGGCTGGTTTGCACCAGGTTGTTTTTCAGCACATCGGGCAGGTCGTTTAAGGATGTATCGTCGTCTATAATGACAAAATTGGCATTTACTTCGTTCTTGCGGAACCAGTTTAAGATTTCCTCTTTCCTGCTTACATGCGCACTGTTTTCGGGAAGCGGTATCACATGATTTATTTCCAGTCCGCGATTCCGAAAAATCTTTTTCCATTCGCCGATCGTAAACTTCGATTTATGCGAGGTAGTCAGCACAACGATAGTATCGTCTGACAATAACTGCTTGAGCGCCTCAACCGCCTTATTACTGAAGGCGGGAAAGCCGTCTTGCAATAGTTCAGGCGCTTTCCACCCCTTGGCAGGCACCATTACGCCATCTATATCCAAAAGTATCAACATCTATCCCGTAAATTTACCCCTTGTTTACTATTTCCGTGAGTGTTTCAAGACTCATATCGTTATACATGGCATCCAGTTTGTTCAGCATTAGTATTTTCGCCGGGGTGTCCCAGTCCTCCGTTTCAAAATCAACTGATTCCCATTCAGTTACCCGTGTAGCAGAGGTACGTGTTGAAGGAATAAAACTCGCCTGGTATCCGGCTAAAAGAGAAGCCACATACCTGTGATGCCCGTCGCAAATCAAATCATGATCTACTTTTATTTCCGCAAACCGGATACCTGCCCGCATTTTACGGCAAATCCGGTCAATAACGGGAATGCAGAGTTTTGGCTGGGTACACTTGTACCTGGTTTCATTGTTTGCCAGTAAGCGCAAAATATGTTCCCTGCTGATGGGTTCTTGCATACCTGGTCTTTATTTAAACTCAAACCCTATATCCCGGCGATAATACATGCCGTCGAAGTGAATGCCTTCCAGCACTTTTTCCGACTGGGCCACGGCCGCGGGAATATCGGCTGCATAAGATGTTACGCAAAGCACACGCCCGCCGGCGGTCAGCACTTCGCCGTTTTTTTCGGCGGTACCCGCATGAAAAAGCAGGCTTACCGCAGGAAGCTGCCGGTCCAGTCCGCCGATCTTTTTGCCTTTCTCGTAATCGCCGGGGTACCCGCCGCTCACCGCCATCACGGCGCAGGCCACGCGTTCGTCGTGCTGTACCGTTTGCCCCGCCAGCCCGCCGTTCACGGCCGCCAGCAGGTGCGCCACCAGGTCGCTGGCCAGGCGCGGCATGACCACCTCCGTTTCGGGATCGCCCATACGGCAGTTGTATTCAATCACATAGGGATCGTCGCCTACCTTGATCAGCCCGATAAAAACAAACCCGGTATAATCGATCTCCTCAACAGCCAGTCCGTGAACGGTTGGCTCCACCACCCGGTCTATCACTTTTTCCATAAAGCCGGCGTCTGCAAAAGGAACGGGGCTTACCGCGCCCATACCGCCGGTATTCAGCCCGGTATCGCCCTCCCCGATGCGCTTATAGTCTTTGGCAGAAGGAAGCAATATATAATCCTGCCCGTCGGTAAGAATAAATACACTCATCTCTATGCCCGCCAGGAACTGCTCAATCACCACTTTGCTGCCCGCAGCGCCGAATTTGGCGGCACGGATCATTTCAGTGAACTCGATCACCGCCTCTTCATGATCGTTGATAATCAGCACCCCTTTGCCGGCGGCAAGCCCGTCGGCCTTCAGCACCACCGGCAGTGAATGCTGCCTGATATAAGCCACCCCTTCGTCAAAATTATCGTTGCTGAATTCACGGTAAGCGGCGGTAGGGATGCCATGGCGCTCCATAAACGCTTTCGCAAAGGCCTTGGAGCCCTCCAGTTGGGCGCCATAGGCCGAGGGACCTATCACCGCTATCTGCGGATGGTTCGTTTTGAAATAATCGACGATCCCCTTCACCAGCGGTTCTTCGGGACCCACCACCAGCAGGGAGATGTTTTTTTCCTCGCAGTGCCGGGCGATGGCCGGGAAATCTGTGGCTGCCACATTCAGGTTGGTGCCGACCTGCGCAGTGCCGGCATTTCCGGGTGCAATAAACAGTTCATCACAGAGCGGGCTCGTTTTCATTTTCCAGGCCAAAGCATGTTCCCTTCCGCCGGAACCAAGCAACAGTATATTCATACAGCGAAAATATTCTTATTTTGCCTCTTCCGCCAAAACAACACGCATGACCAATAACATCGCCCCCGCCCCCAAGGGACACCCGAAAGGACTATAC
This sequence comes from Flavihumibacter sp., assembly GCA_047605345.1. Taxonomy (GTDB): domain Bacteria; phylum Bacteroidota; class Bacteroidia; order Chitinophagales; family Chitinophagaceae; genus Flavihumibacter. The sequence goes on from JASGFZ010000299.1 coordinate 2,726, forward strand.
ATTTTATTTGCAACCGAAATGTGGGAGCGCTTCAATTTTTACGGCATGCGGGCAATGCTGGTGCTATTCATGACAAAGGCGCTCCTGTTCGATAAGGCTTTTGCTTCCAACCTTTATGGCAGCTATCTGAGTTTAATATATTTAACGCCCCTGCTCGGCGGGTTTGTTGCAGACCGGTATTGGGGTAATCGCCGCTCCATTATTGCGGGAGGTATTGTAATGGCCATTGGAGAACTTATTTTGTTTGCCTGCGGCACATTGTATAAAACCGCTCCCGATATTTCTATTGTTTTATTTTTTTCGGGACTGGGGCTGATGATCGCAGGCAATGGATTTTTCAAGCCGAATATTTCTTCCCTGGTGGGGCAACTGTATCCTAAAAACGACCACAGAAAAGATGCGGCATATACGATTTTTTACATGGGCATTAATACCGGTGGTGCCTTAGGGCCTTTTGTTTGCGGCTTATTCGGCGATACCGGCGACCCCACTGATTTCAGATGGGCTTTTTTAATTGCGGGCATTGGAATGGTGCTGAGCGTGATCGTTCAAAAATTATATCAGCATAAATATGTTGTTGACCCTGACAATAAAGTGCTGGGCCTGGTGCCAGAAAACAGCCCTAAAACAGCGACTTCGCCCATTGTTGCCGTTCTGGGCCTGGCGGTGCTGGCCCTGGCTTGTATAGGGTTACTCTATCTTGACACCAAGATCAATTACCTGTTTTACCTGCTGGTGGCGTGCATTGTAATTATACCTGCCATTATTTTTATGGATAAATCACTGGACAAAATCGAGAAAAACAAAGTACTGGTGATATTTGTGGTGTGCTTTTTTGTGATCTGTTTGCTCGTCTGCAAAAAGGGTAAGAGAAGCCCCCGCCTGTTCAAAGGCAG
>JASGFZ010000300.1:0-3617 GCA_047605345.1 Flavihumibacter sp.
TTTCCCGGTGCGCAGGTTGATGGCGACCTGGTTGGGAACATAACCTTCTTCAACAGCTATTTTTCTGATTTTGTCGGCCGATGCAGGCTTGATCCGCCGTTCCTTTTCTTTGCCGTTTAATACGGAAGAAACGGTAGCAGGTGAAACACCTGCTTTTAGGGCTATCTGTCTGATCGACGGCATGGGTTGCAAAAATTAAGAAAAAATCAGGAACAGATATTTAAACGGATAGTTAATATCCCCGCCCGTTCAGCTGTGCAAACTTGAGCTCACCCTCTTCTATCCAGAATTCCCAGTGGGGGTGCATAATGTCTTCAGTGGCATGGATCCAGCGGCCGCCATCGAGCGACAGCACCATATTTTTCAATTCTTCGCGGATGTGCTCGGCCTGGGCAAAACGCGCAGCCTGCTCGTTTTTGAGCTGGGCGATCTCGGTGTACAGCTGGTGAATGGCCAGCATCTCGTCGTCGGAAAACAGTTTCCCGCTGTTTTTCAGCAACAGGTGACGATAGTGCGCCGTCCTGGTTTTAATGTCTTTGTCGAGGGCACGGGCCGATTGCTCCTGCTCAAACAGCTGGGAAACCATCGATTTCAGTGGGTGGGTAACAGTTGCCATAGATAAACGCTTATCTAAACAACGTGTTGCCGGCTGTTCTCGTATGAACTTCGTCGAAATTCAGGTTAAAACCGGGCTGGTTCAACGGCTGATTCGGTCAGTTTAAGACTGGTGGCGGTATTGGCCCTGATCTCATCGAACAAGGGTTTATTATCGGCCAGCGACTGCTTATAGCTGGGGATCATCTCCCTGAGTTTCTGCTGCCAGGCTGCCGCAGCCAGCCGCTCCGGGAAGCATTTTTCCAGCAGCTCCAGCATAATGCTCACCGCCGTGGAGGCGCCGGGCGACGCGCCGAGCAGGGCGGCGATGCTGCCGTCGGCAGCGGCAACGATCTCGGTACCGAATTCGAGCACACCGCCATGCACCGGGTCTTTTTTGATCACCTGCACACGTTGGCCGGCAATCTCCAGCTTCCAGTCGGCCATTTCGGCGTTGGGCATATATTCTTTCAGGGCGGCAAGACGGTCGTCCTGGCTTTGCGTCACCTGCGAGATGAGGTATTTGGTCAGGTCGATATTGTCCAGTCCCGATTTGAGCATCGGCACAATATTGTCATACTTGATCGATGCGGGCAGATCCATCAGGGAGCCGTTTTTCAGGAAGCGGGTCGAAAAGCCGGCATAGGGGCCGAAGAGCAGGGCCTTGCTGCCATCGATAACACGGGTATCGAGGTGGGGAACCGACATGGGTGGCGCACCAACGGCCGCTTTGCCATACACTTTTGCCTGGTGCTGTTCAATGACGGCGGGGTTGATGCAGCGAAGCCATTGTCCGCTGACCGGGAACCCGCCATAGCCGCGGCCTTCGGGTATATCAGACTTCTCCAGCAGTGGTAACGATCCGCCGCCGGCGCCAATGAATACGAAACGGCTGAGGATATGGAATTTATTTCTCGTGGTCAGGTTTTTTACCTCCAGCAGCCACTTGCCGCTTTTTTGCTGCTCGAGGTCTTCCACTTCGTGGGCCAGGTGCAGCCGGAGGCCGAAGCGCATGTAGAGCGACTGGAATATGGTACGGGTAAGGGCGCCGAAATTCACATCGGTGCCGTCTTCCACCCGGGTGGCGGCAACAGGTTCGGCAGGGTCGCGGCCATCCATGATCAGCGGCATCCAGCCGGCCATGGTGTTTTTGTTTTCCGTGAACTGCATTTCACGGAAGAAATGGTATTGCTGCAGGGCTTCATAGCGCTTGCGCAGGTACTCCACGTCTTTTTCGCCCCGTACGAAGCTGATATGCGGCACCGGGCGGATAAAATCTTTGGGGTCGGGAACGATATTTCGGTTCACGAGATAAGACCAGAACTGCTTCGACTCTTCGAATTGCTGGAAAATTTTGACGGCCTTTTTTACGTCGATGCTGCCATCAGGTTTTTCGGGTGTATAGTTCAGTTCACAAAGGGCGCTGTGGCCGGTACCGGCATTGTTCCAGGCGTCGGAACTTTCGCCGGCCAGCACGTCGAGGCGCTCCAGGACCATAATGGAAAGGGAGGGATGCAGTTCTTTCAGGAGGGCGGCGAGGGTGGCGCTCATGATGCCTGCGCCGATCAGCACCACGTCGGCATGCTTCACAGGTTGCTTTTTTTCCATAGCTGCCGCAAAGCTACAGTCTCGCAACGAGATATCCCGCCGATCCCTTTTCCACCCGTCGGGTCGCACCGCGGGTACCACCTGACGGGTGCCACCTGACGGGTGCCACCCGACGGGTACGACCCGACGGGTGAAAAAAGCTGGAGGCAATTTTGTTTTTTCTTATCTTTGCCCACTATTTAAGTTGGGAAAGCTAGGTGAATTTCATATAAAGTATTGACAATCAACCTGCTGCGTTATACACGGAAGCGTGAAAACGGGCAGGGCTTTTTATGCAGTATACCCGCCGACCCAAAATGGATAGGATCCATAAAACTCATCTTACAGTATATCTATGGCTATCAAAAAAGAAAATCGTCCCAAGTTCAACTTTTCGAAGATTACGATTGGACTGGCGTCGCCGGACTCCATTCTCGAAAAGAGTTACGGTGAAGTGTTGAAGCCTGAAACCATTAACTATCGTACCTACAAGCCCGAGCGCGATGGCCTTTTCTGTGAAAGGATCTTCGGACCGGTGAAGGATTACGAATGTGCCTGCGGTAAGTACAAACGCATCCGTTACAAGGGTATTGTGTGCGACCGCTGCGGCGTGGAGGTGACCGAGAAAAAGGTTCGCCGCGAGCGCATGGGCCATATCAAGCTGGTGGTGCCCGTGGTACACATCTGGTATTTCAAGAGCCTGCCGAACAAGATCGGTTACCTGCTGGGCATGAGCTCCAAAAAGCTCGAAAGCATCGTTTATTACGAACGTTTCGTGATCATCCAGCCCGGTATCCGCGCCGAGAAGAGCCAGAACGTGGGCGACCTGCTGACCGAAGAAGAATACCTCGATATACTGGATGCGTTGCCGAAAGACAACCAGTACCTGCCCGACGAAGACCCGAATAAGTTCATCGCCAAAATGGGCGCCGAAGCCGTGCATGACCTGCTGGAGCGGATCGACCTCGACCAGCTCAGCTATGACCTGCGCAATGCCGCTGCCACCGAAACCTCGCAGCAGCGCAAGGCCGACGCCCTGAAGCGCCTCAGCGTGGTGGAAGCTTTCCGCGACGCCAACAGCCGTATTACCAACCGTCCCGAGTGGATGGTGATGCAATATATTCCCGTTATCCCGCCCGAGCTGCGCCCGCTGGTGCCCCTCGACGGTGGCCGTTTCGCGTCGTCTGACCTGAACGACCTGTACCGCCGGGTAATCATCCGCAACAACCGCTTGAAGCGTCTCCTGGAGATCAAAGCCCCCGAGGTGATCCTTCGCAACGAAAAACGCATGCTGCAGGAAGCGATCGATTCGCTGTTCGACAACAGCCGTAAATCGAACGCCGTGAAAGCAGAAGGTGGCCGCGCCCTGAAATCGCTCAGCGATGTGCTGAAAGGCAAGCAGGGCCGTTTCCGCCAGAACCTGCTCGGTAAACGTG
>JASGFZ010000301.1:0-3592 GCA_047605345.1 Flavihumibacter sp.
TGGGGCAGGCTCGTACCTGGCCATGAAGGGCGCACTGGCGGTTAGCGGTTTGCAACCGGCCGATATTCAATACATCAACCTGCACGGTACAGGTACGCAGAACAATGATGCCTCTGAAAGCACGGCCATTCGCCGGTTGTTTGCCGATGGCCTGCCCCGGCTCAGCACTACCAAAGGGTTTACCGGCCATACGCTTGCCGCCTGCGGCGGTATCGAAGCAGCTTACTCGGTGGCGAGCCTGGAGCGGCAGTGCCTGTATCCCGGACTGCGTATAACCCAGCCCGTTATAGAAGAGCCGGGCGTGATGGTGAACAGTTATGAAGAAGCGGTTCCATTGAAAAATATACTGTCGAACTCGTTTGGGTTCGGTGGTAATTGTTCCTCGCTTATTTTTTCACTAAGCTGATGTACCTACAGGCAGCATCCTGCATATCGGCCCAGGCAAGCTTCGCCAAAGGCGCTTTGACACTGGAAGATACCAGCGCTGCCACGGCGCGGCTGCCATTGATGGAGCCCGATTATACGAAACTGGTCGACCCCAAACTGATCCGCCGCATGAGCAGGATTATCCGGATGGGGGTGGCCACCGCCATGGCTGCCCTGCATGATGCGGGTTTGACAGAACCCGACGCCATTCTCATGGGCACGGCGTATGGTTGTTTGGACGATACCGGTGTATTTCTGAAGAAAATGGTGGAGAACCGGGAAGAGATGCTGACGCCCACGGCCTTTATACAGTCAACACATAATACAGTTGCTGCACAGATAGCCCTGCTGCTGAAATGCCATGCCTACAACAATACCTATGTGCAGCGTCAATTGTCTTTTCAGTCGGCCCTGCTCGATGCCTGCCTGTTATTGCAGGAACATCCTGCACAGCGCGTGCTGGTAGGCGCCGCCGATGAATGCACCGTTTACAGCGAAACCATCCTCCGGCGCTTTCATGTATTTAAACACCTGCCGCCGGCCGAAGGCGCCGCCTGCTTTGTGCTGGGAGCGGAAAAAACGCCCGGCAGCCTGGCCCGGCTGAAAGGCGTGGATTGGTTATTTACGGGTGCAGATACTGATTTGCCGGCAATGCTTAATGCTCTTATGAAACGAACCGGTGAAAAACCCGATCTTTTGCTGGTGGAAGCTGATGCGGCAGATACAAGTGGTATTCCTTCGCTTAACTATAAACGGTATACCGGTGAGTATCCTACATCTGCGGGATTTGCCTGTTGGCTGGCGGGAATGTTGCTGGCAGGCCGGGAGCTGACGGTAGACGCTGTATCATTACCGGGTAACCTTCAACATATCTGGATACCGGTGCACGATGTGCAAACTCACCAAACAGCGGTGATCCGCCTGGAAGCATGCTGAATTTCAAAACCATAAGCATTGCCGTGATCGTGCTGCTGGCGCTGGGCATTGCCGGTGGCTGGCAATGGCCGAATATCGTATTGCTGGTTATCGGTTATACGATACTGTTGGTTTGGGGCAGTTACCGGGTCGACTCGCAGTTTTACATGCCGGTGATCTGCTCGGGCGATACCGGCGGAAAAAAGATTGCCATCAGCTTTGATGACGGCCCCGATGCTGAAACCACCAAACAGGTATTGGATATACTGGCGGAGAAAAAACTACCTGCCGCTTTTTTTTGCATCGGCCATAAGCTCGATGCGCAAGCTGCTTTGGTACAACGTGCCACCCGCGAAGGGCATATGATCGGCAATCACAGCTATAGTCATGTGAATGCTTTCGGCTTTTTCAGCGCTTCTAAAGTGAAAAAGGAATTGGAGCAAACAAATACAGCGCTGGAAAAGATCACCGGAAAGAAAACCCGGTTTTTTCGTCCGCCGTTCGGTGTTACCAACCCCAATATTGCCAAAGCGGTTCGGCAAACGGGTATGAAGGCCATTGGCTGGAATATCCGTTCACTCGATACGGTGGCGCAGAACGAGGAAAAGTTGCTGGCCAATGTGCTGGGCTCGCTGAAACCGGGTGCGATTGTATTGTTTCATGATACCATGCCTGTTACCGTACATATCCTGCCCGATTTTATTGATTCGGCCAGAAATTTGGGGTATGTATTTGTGCGGCTGGACGAGCTCATCAATGAAAAAGCGTATGCGTAAGATAGTTGTATCGTTTTGTTTTTGCCTGGCGGTTTTAATGGTTGCGGCGCAGGAAAAAGGCTTTTCCGCGCTGAAAGATGCAGCGGCCTTCAAAACCGCTTTTGCACAGGCGTCGGCAGGTATGAACAGCTTTCGCGCTGATTTCACGCAGCAGAAAAACCTGGCCCTCTTATCGGAAACCATTCAATCGGCCGGTAAGTTCAGCTTCAAAAAAGAGAACAAAGTGCGCATGGAGTACAGGCAGCCCTTTGATTATCTTTTACTGATCAATGGCAACTATGTAACCATTAAGGAAGGAAAAAAGACCAATACCATTTCGGTGAAGTCGAACAGGCTTTTTCAGAAGATCAACCAGCTGACGGTTGATTGCGTAAGCGGTCGGGCCCTGACGAACGGTGATTTTCAGTCCGCCGTTTTTGAAAGCGCCACCCATTATCTTTTACAGCTCACGCCCCAAACCAAAGAGCTGAAAGACCTGTTCAGCAGCATCCGCATCTATCTTGATAAAAAAGATTATACTGTGGCAAAGATCGATATGGTGGAAAAGGGCGGTGACAATACCCTGATCGTTTTCAGCCAAAAGGAGATCAATGCCGATCTCCCCGACGCATTATTCTCAGCAAAATGAAGCGCGTTCTTCTGATAGGAGCGGTACTGGTATTAGTGAGCGCATGCAGCAATGCTTATAAAGGCCTGCAGGCTGCCACGGCGCCGGCAGGTTGCCTGGAGCAACTAAAGCCCGACTATAGCAACCTGCTGTTCCGTGCCGAAGTGGAAGTGCAGAAACAATCGCTGGGTGGTTTATTGCTGGTAAAGACCATGCCCGATTCCACCCGGCGGGTGGTATTTACCTCGCCGACCGGTGTGCGCTTTTTTGATTTTGCCTTTGGAGGCGAGAAAGGATTTGAAGTGATTTCCATTATAGAAAAAATGAACAGGAAGCTGGTGATCGAATCTTTGCGCAATGATTTTGCTTTGTTCCTTTTCGAGAATGGTGCATCGGCCCCGCTGCTGGTTCGTCGGCGGGGGGATGAGTTGTATTATGGCTATCCCCATGGCAAAAAGACCAACTGGTATATTACCGATTCCGGCTGTGGGGCGCTGAAGCGGGCGGAGTTGGGTGCACCCCGGCGGCCGCTGGCCGAAATACATTGGTGGCTGGATGGGCAGCGGGTGCCCGATTCGGCGTTTATCCAGCACCATAATTTCCGGTTCAACATCCGATTGACTAAAATTGCAAGATGATACTAACGGGCGATTTCTGTAAAGTAACCGGTTTGCAGGCCGAAGAAGGTCGCTGGAAGGCGCAACTGCACTGGAACGCTGATCATGCGATCTTCGGCGGGCACTTTCCGGGGCAGCCGGTGGTGCCGGGTGTGTGCATGATACAAATGGTGCAGGAGGTGATGGAGACGGCGCTTGGCCGGCGTATGCAGCTTGTGTCGTCGGGCAGTATAAAGTTTTTGCAGTTTATA
>JASGFZ010000302.1:0-3528 GCA_047605345.1 Flavihumibacter sp.
GTTTGAGCAACTGGGAACCATTTTGCCTACACCCAATGAATACAGAACGGCGAGCGGCGCCCCCGGCCCCAAGTACTGGCAACAGCGGGTGGATTACGACATCAAGTGCGACCTCGATGAAGAAAAGCTGAAGCTCACCGGCAGTGAAACCGTTACCTATTTCAACAATTCGCCCGATGTGCTGACCTATCTCTGGCTGCAGCTCGACGAAAATGAGCACAGCAGCGAAAAGAACGCCAATTACCAGGATGCTTCCTCTATCGGGCGGCAAATGGTGGATGCGCAGTTCGACCAGCTGCAGGAAGAAAAAAACGATTTCGGGGTTAATGTCACCCGGATCACCGATGTGCCGGGCGCCACGCTGAAGTACACCGTCAATAAAACCATGATGCGGGTGGAATTGCCTGCCGCACTGAAGCCCGGACAAAAATTTATTTTCAAAATCGACTGGAATTATAAGATCACCGACCGCATGAAACAGGGCGGTCGCGGCGGCTATGAATATTTTGCGGAAGACGGCAACTATCTCTTCACTATGGCGCAATGGTATCCGCGTCTTTGCGTGTACAGCGATTTCCAGGGATGGCAAAACCACCAGTTCACCGGCCGCGGCGAATTCGCCCTCACCTTCGGCAATTTCAAAGTACAGATGACGGTGCCTTCCGATCACGTGGTGGGATCAACCGGTGAGTGCCTCAACTATGCCGCCATGCTGACGCCGGCGCAGCTGGCCCGCTGGAACAAAGCCCAAACGGCGAAAGACGTAACCGAAGTCGTTACACTCGAAGAAGCGAACAAAGCGATTACCGCCAAAGCGAAAACCAAAAAGACCTGGATCTACAAGGCCGATAACGTTCGCGATTTCGCCTGGACCTCATCACGCCGCTTTATATGGGATGCGATGCCGGCCAATGTGGAAGGCAAAAAAGTGATGTGTATGAGCTTCTATGGTAAAGAAGCGTACGGGCTCTACCGTCCTTTCTCTACCAAGGCGGTGGCGCATACCATTAAAACCTACAGCAAGTTTTCGATCCCTTACCCTTACCCGGTTGCCCAAAGCGTGGAGGCGGCTAACGGTATGGAGTACCCGATGATCTGTTTCAACTATGGCCGCACCGCACCCGACGGCACCTACAGCGAAAGCACCAAGTACGGCATGCTGGGGGTGATCATCCACGAAGTGGGCCATAATTTCTTCCCTATGATCGTAAACAGCGACGAACGCCAGTGGAGCTGGATGGATGAGGGGCTGAATACTTTTGTAGAATACCTTACCGAAGAGCTGTGGGATAACAAGTTCCCGACACGCCGTGGCCCCGCTGCTTATATCGCCGATTACATGAAGCTGCCGAAAGACCAGCTGGAACCTATTATGACCAATTCGGAAAATATTATCCAGTTCGGTCCCAATGCCTACGCCAAGCCCGCCACCGGTTTGAATATTCTGCGTGAAACCATCATGGGCCGCGAATTGTTCGACTATGCTTTCAAGGAATACGCGCGCCGCTGGGCCTTCAAGCATCCCACACCGGCCGACCTGTTCCGCACCCTGGAAGATGCCAGTGGTGAAGACCTCGACTGGTTCTGGCGCGGCTGGTTCTACAGCACCGACGCCACCGATATCGCCATCGATACCGTACGCCACATTGTTCCGGAGTTTGCCGAGCCCGCCAATGCGGGCGGCGACATGCAGAAAGTAAAGCTCGCCAAACCGCTGCTGAACAGCTTTGAAGATATCTCCAAGGTTCGCAACCGGGAAGACAGGAATATCGTCTTCGCTACCGATGCCGACACCACCCTGCGCGATTTCTACTGGCGGTATGCCCGCGGCCTGGAGCCGGTTGACACAGCTACGTACGAAGTGCCCGCTCAGAACAATATCATCAAAGCCGACCCCGAAACAGAAAACAAATACCGGAACAAGCATATCTATGAAGTCGCTTTCAGCAACAAAGGCGGACTGGTGATGCCCATCATCGTAGAATTCACTTATGCCGACGGCAGCAAAGAGATAGATCGCATTCCGGCGCAGATCTGGCGCAAGAATGAGAACAAAGTGACCAAAGTGTATGTGAAAGACAAAGAGGTGAAAAGCATCAAGCTGGATCCCATGCGTGAAACCGCCGATATCAATGAAAGCAACAATACCTGGGGAACGATCAGCGAACCCAGCAAGTTCCAGCTTTTCAAGATGAAGCAGAATGCAAGGGGGCAGAGCACAGGCATTACACCGATGCAGAAAGCGAAGGAGAAGAAAGGGTTTTAATAGTTTGAGGTTTGAAGTTTGAAGTTTGAGGTGCTGCGCGTGTAGCATTTAATATAAAAAGCAACTTGCTTAATGGGCAGGTTGCTTTTTTTCACGCAAAGACCGCAGAGGAGCAAAGGCCGCAAAGAAAGTTATGTTGTGTTGTGTTACATGCGTTGTGTTACAAAATACTCTTTGCGGCCTTTGCTCCTCTGCGGTCTTTGCGTGAAATACCTCGGCATACCCTGAAGCCCGCATTTTCTTCTGCAACCCGCACGCGGCAGCTACCTCAAACTTCAAACCTCAAACTTCAAACCTCAAACTTCAAACCAACTATAAACCACAAACCACACCCGCCTCTTTCACCCCGTTTTTTTAACAGGCTTTTTTTCTGTTTTCAGCCGGCCCGCTTCTTTCAGCTGCTGCTGGATGATCCATTCCAACTGCCCGTTGACGCTTCTGAATTCATCGGCAGCCCACTTTTCCAGCAATTTGTACATTTGGGCATCAAGACGCAGGACAAAAGATTTTTTCTCGCTCAAAATATACGGATTGCTTATTGATAAAGAGTGCCGGTATTGAGGATGGGGGTGGCTGCTTTTTCGCCGCAGAGCACCACCATCAGGTTGCTGACCATGGCCGCTTTCTTTTCTTCATCGAGGTGCACGATTTCTTTTTTGCTTAGCTGTTCCAGCGCCAGCTCTACCATGCCTACGGCGCCTTCTACAATCTTGGTGCGGGCGGCAACAATGGCTGTGGCCTGCTGCCGCTGCAACATGGCGCCCGCTATTTCCGGCGCGTAAGCCAGGTGGCTGATCCTTGCTTCCACGATGCTGATGCCCGCGGGTGCAAGCCGCTCGTTCAGTTCTTTTTCCAGCAGCTCGTTTACCGTTTCGCCCCCGCTTCGAAGCGTGATGCCTGTATGATCATCGTCCATGTGGTCGTACGGAAAGCTGGTAGCCAGGTGGCGAACGGCAGCCTCGCTCTGCAACCGCACGTATTGAGCGTAGTCTTCCACTTCAAAAGCCGCCTTGTAGGTTTCCGACACCTTCCATACGATCACCGCCGCCAGTTCTATGGGATTGCCCATTTTATCATTCACTTTCAGCTTCGAGCTCTCCAGGTTTTCCGACCGCAGCGATATTTTCTGCTTGCCGTACAACGGGTTCACGAACAGCAACCCGTTGACGCGGGCAGTGCCGATATACTTTCCGAAAAAAGTAAGCACCCTGCTGTGATTCGGCGGCACCACAATCAACCCGGCCGAAAGAAAGGCGGCAGCC
>JASGFZ010000303.1:0-3472 GCA_047605345.1 Flavihumibacter sp.
GGGCGGCGGTATCGTCGATAAATATTTTGGCGTCAGACAAACGCTGGATGCCCTTGGCATAGAGCTGCTTCATTTCATACTCTTCCAGCTTTCCCCGGCTGATCTTCTCCAGCCAGATCTCGCTTTCGGCGCTGAGGATACGCTGCACCAGCTGGCCGGCGCTCATCTCCAGGCTGAATACCGCCACGGCGGCGGGTTTTGTGGGGTGCAGGGCCGCATTCCGCGCCAGGTTCAATGCAAAAGCCGTTTTACCCACGGCAGGACGGGCAGCCAATATGATAAGGTCGGTTTTCTGCCAGCCGAACGTCACCTTGTCGATGCTCGGAAAACCCGACGGCACGCCCGAAATATCTTCGGTTTGGTTGCGCAGGTCTTCAATGCGCTGCACGGCCTGCACCAGCACCGAATCGATGGAATTATAATCTTTGCGAAGGTGGTTATTGGTGATCTCGAACAGCTTGCTCTCGGCCGCATCCAGCAGGTCGAATACATCGGTCGAATCCTCATAGGCATCGCTGATGGTTTCACCGCTGATGCGGATCAGCTCGCGCTGGATGAATTTCTGCAGAATGATACGGGCATGCGCCTCGATATTGGCCGATGATACCACGGTATTGGTCAGCCGTGTCACATAATACGGACCACCCACCATTTCCAGCTCTTCCTTCTTACGCAGCTCTTCCACCACGGTCAGGATATCGATCGGCTGGCTTTTCTGCGACAGCGACTGCATGGCGCGGAAGATCCGCTGGTTCGCGTCCAGGTAAAAACATTCGGGTTTCAATATTTCGATCACCGTATCAAAAGCCCCTTTTTCCAGCATAATGGCGCCCAGTACCGCTTCTTCCAGGTCTTTGGCCTGGGGCGGCACTTTGCCATATACCATGGTGCTGAGATCGAGGGAAGACTTTCGCCGGTTCTTTCTGTCTTTATTAATATTCGTGAGGTCCATGTTTGTATTACCGAATCATGAAGAAATTGTAAAACGGATGTTAACCCAAAGGCTGGACGGCGAATATATCCCCCTGGCTTTTCACCAGAAAACATTTACCGCCGTTTAGTTATGCCAAAATAGTTCCACCCATTATGCACAAAATTGCCGGCCTTTCCCACAAAAACCAAGGATATATCCACATTTTAAAAAAGTTTTCCTTGCCGGGTCGGTTACTATCCACAGGGCCCTGTGCAGAAAGATTTAGTCCCCGTTTTTTGGTGGAGAACCCTCACCACCAATATGGCGTTTCAGCCAAAAATGGGTGAAAACACGGTAGCGCCAATGCCCTGAAACCGCCTGCCCGTCGGGATTTCCCGACGGGTTGAAGGACGGTCCTGCTACCCAAAACCAGCGGGGGCGCGGCTTTGGTCCTCGTTTGTACCATACCGTTAAAACACCCTTTCGCCGAAAACCCCGGTTTCATGCCTGTTTCACGCTGCCGGCTTCTTTCGCCGGCGCCGCCCGCTTTACCCACCGCCCTTTTAGTATATTTGCATCCCTTATCGTTTACCCGATCATAATTGCTTACATGACAATCTCTTATAACTGGCTTTTGGAGTATTTGCCCGTGAAGCCCGATCCTGAAAGGCTGAGCCGCATCCTTACCTCTATTGGTCTCGAAGTGGAATCGATGGAATTGTTTGAGACCGTGCCCGGCAGCCTCGCGGGGCTGGTGATCGGCGAAGTGCTTACCTGCGGGCAGCATCCCAATGCCGACAAGCTTCGCCTAACCACGGTCAACACCGGCCAACCTGAGCCGCTGAAAATCGTTTGCGGCGCCCCCAATGTGGCCGTGGGCCAGAAAGTAATAGTGGCCACCGTGGGCACTACCATCCATCCGCTCAAAGGCGAACCCGTCACCATGAAGCTGGCAAAGATCAGGGGTGAAGAAAGCCAGGGCATGATCTGCGCCGAAGACGAAATCGGGCTCGGCACCAGCCACGACGGCATTATGGTGCTGCCGGCCGACCTGAAACCCGGCACCCCGGCCGCGCAATACTTCAAACCCTACCGCGACCACGTGTACGAGATCGGCCTTACCCCCAACCGCATGGACGCGATGAGCCACCTCGGTGTAGCCCGCGACGTATGCGCCTACCTCACCCACCACGATAAAAAAGACGCCCGGGTAAAAGCGCCCTCCGTAAACGCATTCAAAGTGCAGGACCACTCCCTGCCCATCAGCATCCGCATTGAAAACCCCGCCGCCTGCCGCCGTTTCAGCGGGGTAACCCTCAATAATATCAAAGTAGCGCCTTCACCGCAATGGTTGAAAGACCGCCTGCTGTCGATCGGCGTACGCCCCATCAATAATATTGTCGACATCACCAATTTCGTTTTACACGAAACCGGCCAGCCGCTGCACGCCTATGATTACGACGCAGTAACCGGGCACGAAGCCATTGCCAAAAACCTGCCCGCCGGCACCCGGTTTATTACGCTCGATGACAAAGAACGCACCCTGGCCGACGACGACCTCCTGATCTGTAACGCCAGTGAGCCGATGTGCATCGCCGGCGTTTTCGGCGGTGCCCGCTCGGGGGTAACGGAAACGACTACCCGCATTTTCCTGGAGAGCGCCTGGTTCCAGCCGACTGCCATCCGCCGTACCTCTTTCCGGCACGGCCTGCGCACCGATGCGGCCAGCCGTTTCGAAAAAGGCACCGATATTTCGCAAACAGTGCAGGTGCTGAAACGGGCAGCCCTGTTGATGGCCGAACTCGGTGGCGGTACCATCAGCTCCGACATCGTCGATATCTATCCCGATGCCGAAAACAAAAAAGAGGTGGCGCTGAAATACCATTACCTGAAAAAGCTCAGCGGCAAAAACTACCACCCCGATACCGTTAAAAAAATCCTCGAAAGCCTGGGCTTTGAAGTGATCAAAGACGGCATCGACGAGCTGCGGCTGGCTGTGCCCTTCAGCAAGCCCGACATTTCGCTGCCGGCCGATATCGTGGAAGAAATCTTGCGGATCGACGGGCTGGACAATGTGGAGATCCCTACGAATATCAGTATCAGTCCGGCGGTGGAAAAAGACAGCGACGGCCGCCTGCGCGATAAATTCGCCAACTACCTCGCCGGTTCGGGCTTCCGCGAAATACTGACCAATTCCATCAGCAATTCGGCCTGGTACACCGAAGCGCAGCTGGCGACCGCCGTCAAAATGCTCAATAACCTGAGCGTGGAACTGGATATATTGCGCCCCGCGATGCTGGAGACCGGCCTCGCCGTGGTCGCCCACAACCTCAACCGCCGCAACAGCAGCCTCCAGTTTTTCGAATGGGGTAAAACCTACCACAGCAAGGCAGTAGGCAAATACGAAGAAGCGCCCAAATTCAGCCTTTACCTGACGGGTGAATACCGGCCGGCCGGCTGGCGCAGCAAGGCCGTTCCCGCCGATTTCTTTATCCTGAAAGGGGTGCTGGAAAAACTCGCCGCCGCCGCGGGACTGGGCACGCTTAACTTTACTGCCGG
>JASGFZ010000304.1:0-3386 GCA_047605345.1 Flavihumibacter sp.
ATCTGCAAAAATTGAAGAGAATATTGCAGCAATCAAAAGGATGCTGGAAGAAGTGCTAAACAAACCGGTTGCTCAATCACCAGAAGAGAATGATAAAACAATCATGAGTGTAAAACAAGTAGCGCATTTCCTGGGTCTTGATGCAAATGTTATTTATGGCAGATGTTCCAAAGGTGATATACCTTATTTTAAAATAGGTAAACAATACCGGTTTAAAAAGACGGAAATTCTGAAATGGGTTAAAGAGCAAAAGGAAGATCCTGCATTTTCAATAGATGATTATGTGGACAGGTATATGCAAAAGAATGTTTTAAAGGCATAGGGGACTGCAACGTTTCAGGAATACATTATTCATTTCAAATCGGTATTATGAATCTTGAGCAATACAATATAGAAGCGGCACCTGATTTTATGGAGTACAGCTTTTACAGCGACGGACCGAAAAGAGCTATAAAAACTAAATGTAAGAAAAACCGTTTCGGTTGCCCGGCACCGGCAGTTGCGGTAATATGTTACAAAAGAAGAAGACCATCTTCGGGTGTTTCTCACCCCAAAGATGGTCTTCTCTTTATAGTTGCAGGAAACGGTTACTGCTTCACCACACGTATTGTTTGCCGGAATTGTTCACCGCGAACCTGTATAAAATACAGTCCGGGCCTGAGGGCAGCGAGCGACAATGTATGTAACAGCGGTCCGCTGGATTTATCCAGGCTGCTGACCGGTGCTACCAGTGCGCCGCCGGCCGACAGAATCGAAATCTGCAGTTTGCCGGTCAGCTGGGCGGGCAGCTGCAACCGGAGATCGCCGGCGGTGGGGTTCGGGTAATAGCGCAGCGTGGCCTGCTCCTGTGTAGATATGCTCATTGCTTTTGACAGCAAAAGCGTATCTGTGCTCTCACTAGCCGCAATGCGTGCGTTGGAGAGCGGTGCCTCTACAAACAGGCTGCCGGTTGGTATTACTTCCTTGGTGCCGCTGGGCTTGGTCCACCTTAACACACAACTGGCTGATCCGTTCCCATCGAAATACTCAATACGTATCGGTACATAAGTGTTTGCCGGCAGGGTGATGGTGCCTGTGGCCTCCTTGGCACTCTGGTACACGTAATTATCGATTACTGCGGTGGTATTGTACAGGAACAGACGCGCACCGTCGTCGCTCGTTACTGAGAACTGGTAGGTACCCGCTTCGCCGGTCAGTATATATCCCGTCCAGCGTGCCGACCATTGGTCTGCAGGTATTCCTTCGCCGGGTGATCCTGTACCCCAGTTGAAGTTGATAAGGGGATCTGTTTGGGTCAGCGTGGCTGTGCCGCTTAATACGCGGTTGGCAAAATAACTGGCAGTCAAACCGTTCCCGGTAGTGGATGCAGCATTTGAAATAGAAGAAGCCGCCAATGCGCTGTTTACAGTAACCTTCACTGTATCGGAAGCTGTAACCCCGCTGCTGCTGGTTACCGTGAGTGAGAATTGATAGGTGCCTGCCGACAAGCCGCTAACAACAGTGGTGGCAGCATTGGGCGTTGCGATGACCGCATTATCGCCGGAGATCTGTTTCCACTGGTAACCGCTGATGCTTCCGGCTGCGTCGTTGCCGCTGCCGCTGCCGGTAAGGGTAACCTGAGTCACCGGCAGGGTGATTTCGACATCGGCGCCGGCATTGGCCGTAACTACCGGGCTGTTACCGCGCTGGTTGGTGTATAATAAAAACCATTGATAAACATTCACCGTAATGCCATCCACAACTTCTGTGAAACTGGGATCATAGGTTTTGGTCCAGGCATCATGGCCGCTCGCATCGAAAATGGTTTTCCTGGCCAGTGGTGTGGGCGCAGAAATGGGTGCGGTAGGCTTGTTGATCCTGTCTACCGTGCCGCTGGTGCCATAATAAGATACGCTCGGATCAGACAGGTTATGCGTGCCCCAGAAAGGAAGGTTTTCTTTGGCGATCTTATCGCAGTTTTCCTGCGCGGGTGTACCCGGCGCACAAATGGTTAGAACAGCCGCTATTTTTTTGATGTTGTTGTATCTCGCGGTCGCCAGGTCGGCTACATAGGTTTTTACCTGCGCTCCGCCCATACTGAGTCCCGTCAGGTAAATCCGGGTGGTGTCTATTGGATATTTCGACAGGAAAAAGTCCATCATATTGTACAGCACATCGGCATAAGCGGTCGGCGATTGCGGCGCCAGTATAATGAATTTTTTCGTGATGCCGTTTACTGTAAACGAGGTGGGGAAATTACCGTTCTTGATACGCTTTAGCATGTCATTATTGTAAAGCTTTTCGAGGCCGGAGATTGAACCGTCGCCTACTTCACCCTGGCCATGCAAATAAATGATGACCGGGTATTTTTCAGCGCCGGATGCATCATAGTCTTTCGGCAGGTACTCAACATAACCGGTATATGTTGACCCGTTCGCAGCCCCTTTTGCAATTTTCGTATGGGTTTGTGCATAGCTGAACCCGATGATACAAAACAGCGCAATAAACAGGGTACTGAAGCAGATAGTAAATCGTTTTTTCATGTTGGTTCTTGATTGAGTGGATGATTCATAGTCGTTTTAAGGACAAGGAACTTCTGGCCGGTTATTTGCATAACCGACAGGCAGCTGCATGCGCAAATGGTCAAAGGTTGGCCGAGGCATAGCAATTGCCTGAAGAAGACCCTTACGGGTGTCCTTTTAGCGATTGCGGCAATAAATACGTTTGATAAGGTGGTTGCAAAGAGGCAGATCGCGCTTACGCAGACTGCCACCGACATCCGGGTTCAGTACCAGTTTGGGGATAGTGTTTCTCATAATTGGATATTTGCCTACAAACACGAAAAATTTTGCCAAAAATCGCCAGTGCCGTCTTTTTGTAGACGAAACCGGCTTTTTTAGCGACAAAATTCACAGCTCCCATGCAACCTTCCTCCGCCGGCAGTTATTATAGGGAATTTATTACATACCTTTTTTCAGGTACTTGGGGAAAACACTTATGAGCGCCGGACCGGCGTCACCGGCTGGGTTTTTATTTATTTTGCGCACCAGTTGTTCCATTATGCCAAAGCTGATCATCCTCCTCCTGCCTGTTCTTGTTTTACCGGTCCTGTTCACCCGGGCCCAAACGAAAACACCGGTATTCCGGAATCCCCACGCACGTATCGATCAGCGTGTGGCCGATCTGTTGCAACAGCTGACGGTTGATGAAAAGATCGGCCTGCTGGGGCATGAGGCGGTTGCGGTAGACCGCCTGGGAATACCCGCCTATAACTGGTGGAACGAAGCCCTGCACGGCGTGGCCCGCGCCGGCAATGCCACGGTATTTCCCCAGGCCATCGCCCTGGCTGCCAGCTTCAACCCCGAACTGATGCAGCAGTGCGCCGATATTATTTCCACCGAGGCAAG
>JASGFZ010000305.1:0-3380 GCA_047605345.1 Flavihumibacter sp.
GTATGCCTATGATATGCCGCCCACGGGCGCCACCGCTGCTTCGTGGGAAATAACCGCCTGGAAAGGCGAAAAAGTACATACACAATTGCTGTTATGGGGCCGGAAAGAACAGCTGGCGTTAACAGTAACAGCCACCGCTTTGAACGGCGACAACGGCGCGATCCTCCCCGCAGGGAACATCTCCACGGGGCAGGTAAAACCTGTTTGGACAGATGAATTCCGCAACGGATGCGGCTACCGGGTATCGACCGATTTTGATTCGTCGCAGGTGGCCGACCTGATCGATACCCAATCGGCCGGATTGCGGGTAGGGGCAGACAGCCTCTTACCCGTTTGGGTCAGCATCCGGGTTGACCCGCAAACCCCCGCCGGCACTTACAGGGGGTTTGTGGAAGTGAACGGCGCCAAGCCTTACCACCTGCCGGTGAGCCTGAAAGTGCTCGACCGGGTTTTGCCCCCGGTGGCGGACTGGTCGTTTGAGCTGGACCTGTGGCAGCACCCCGCGGCCATCGCCCGTGTGCAGAACCTGGAACTGTGGTCAGATGAACATTTCAGGGCCATGAAGCCTTATTACCAGATGCTGGCGGCGGCCGGCCAGAAAGCCATCACCACCTCAATCGTAAACGAGCCCTGGGGTCACCAGACCTACGACGATTATCCCGGCCTGGTAAAATGGACAAAGAAAAAAGACGGCAGCTGGGCTTTCGATTACAGCCTTTTTGATAAATACGTTCAGTTCACCATGGATTGCGGCATCAACAAATGGATCCACTGTTACAGCATGGTGCCCTGGAAAATTGCGTTCACCTATTACGATGAGTCGATCGGCCGCGATACCGCTTTTACCGATGCCACCGGCACACGCCAATACAACCGTTTCTGGACGGTCATGCTGACCGATTTCACCAAACACCTCAGGGAGAAGGGCTGGTTTGAGATTACGGCCATCGCGATGGACGAGCGCCCCATGGAAGCCATGAAAGCGGTGATCGATCTGTTGAAAAAAATCGACCGGCGCTGGAAGGTCACACTGGCAGGGGCTTATCATCCCGAAGTGGAAGCCGATATTTTCGACTATTGCCTGGCATCGGCCGAACATTTTCCGCCCGACGTATTGAAGCGCCGCCGTGAAGAAGGAAAACTCAGTACCTGGTACACCTGCTGCACGGAAAAATACCCCAACGGATTTACGTTCTCTCCACCCGATGAGCATGTATGGATCGGCTGGTACACCGCGGCGCAGAACCTGGACGGCTACCTGCGCTGGGCCTTCAACAGCTGGACGAAAAACCCGGCGGCCGACAGCCGCTTTACGGCCTGGCCGGCAGGCGATACCTACCAGGTTTATCCCGGGCCATTGACCTCCATCCGTTTCGAAAAACTGGTAGAGGGGGTACAGGATTTTGAGAAGATCCGCTACCTGAAAAAATATTATGCCGGCAAAAAAATGCAGCCGGAGCTTGACGAGCTGAACAATGCCCTGGCGACGTTTACCATTCCTTCGCTGGAAACCACCACCGCCAGCCTGCAACTGGAAAAAGTGAAACCACTCCTGAATAAATAACCATGGCTACAACAGGAAAACCCATTCGTGTGCTGGTGGTGGGCTGCGGTAATATGGGCGCAGCGCATGCCACCGTTTACCACCGTGAAAATGCATTCGAGATCTGCGGTATCGTATCGCGCGGAAGCAGCAAGGAAAAGCTGAATGAAGCCCTGGGCGGCGGCTACCCCCTGTTCAGCGACTATGCATCGGCGTTAGCCACTACCGAACCCGATGCGGTTTGCATTTCCACCTACCCCGATACCCACGAAAGCTATGCCTTACTGGCCATCGCCCGGGGATGCCATGTTTTTATCGAGAAACCCCTGGCCGATACGGTGATCGGCGCCGAAGGGGTGGCGGCAGCGGCCCGCGAAGCGGGCGTGAAGCTGGTGGTGGGTTATATACTCCGGCAGCACCCCTCATGGCAGAAATTTATAGAAGTGGCGCAGCAACTCGGTAAGCCACTGGTGATGCGCATGAACCTTAACCAGCAAAGCCATGGTTATATGTGGGATGTGCACCGCAACCTGATGGCCAGCCTCAGCCCCATTGTAGACTGCGGCGTTCATTATATTGATGTGATGTGCCAGATGGTGCGCAGCAGGCCGGTGCAGGTGCAGGCCATCGGCGCCCGCCTCACCGACGATATACCCGAAGGGAATTATAACTACGGGCAGCTGCAATTGAAATTTGAAGACGGCTCCGTAGGCTGGTATGAAGCCGGCTGGGGACCAATGATCAGTGAAACCGCCTTTTTTGTAAAAGATGTGATCGGCCCCAAAGGGTCGGTTTCCATTGTTGCGAAAAAAGCAACGGCAACGGGCATGTCGGCTGCCGTTGATGTACATACGCAAACGGAATCTTTGCGCTGGCACAAGGCCGCGATCGGGCCCGATAATGAATTCCTGGAACCCGACGAGTGGATCGATCTGACCGATGAGCCCGGTCACCTGGAGCTTTGCCGGCGGGAGCAGCTTTTTTTCCTCGATGCTATACTGAATAACCGCGACCTGTCCGATCATATGGAAGATGCGGTGAACAGTTTGCGCATTGCCTTTGCCTGCGACCAGTCGGTACGCAGCGGTTTGCCGGTGGCATTGTAAAAAGCGCTGCTATTTCTTTTCTTTCAGCAAAGAGAACAACAGCTCGGGCTCGTTGGTGGTTATAAAATCTATATGCTGATCAAGCAGTTTTTGCATGATCGCCGCCTCATTGACGGTCCATGCATTGGTAACGAGTTTTCGCGCCAATGCGTCGGCCAGCCAGCCGGGCTGTTTGTCAAAAACACTGAAATGATAATCCAGGCCCCGGAGCCCGTCGGCCTGCAGCTGTTCGGGCGACTTATCACCCGTAAGGTAATAAACCCCTGCCTGGGGATCCAGCTGGTGAACAAGCAGGCAGGCATCGTAATCGAAAGAAATATATTCCACCCATTTTTCGGCTTTCAGCTTTTTGACCAGGGCTACCGAGCGGCGGGTAAGCTCCAGCGTACGCTCTTTGCCTTCTGTAGATACCTTGATTTCGTAAATCAGCTTCGTGCGTTGCTGCTTCATGCCTTCGCGCAGGTAGGCTTCGGCGGTGGGAATGAATTCGCCGTTTTTGTGTTTTTTCGCCAGGAGTTCGGCATAAGTGGCTTTATCGATATCGATGCCGAAAAACGCATCATCATGGTTCACGACGATGACATTGTCTTTGGTAAGGTGCACATCAAACTCGGAGCCGGCACAGCCGATACGAATGGCTTCTTTTAAGGAAGCAATCGAATTTTCGGGCAGGTCGTTTTTCTTCCAGGCGCCGCGGTGGGCGATCACGGGATTGTCGGCAAACTGTGCAG
>JASGFZ010000306.1:0-3378 GCA_047605345.1 Flavihumibacter sp.
ATTGCCGCCTCCTTTGGCGGCGATCCCGGCATAGCTGAGCCCCCTGATCTTGTCTACAAACTCCTGTTCACGGCTGGCGCCGAATACCAGGTGGGTATGGCTGTCGCACCAGGCAGGCAGCAGGGTGCCGCCGTTAACATCCACTACGTTCGCAGGCTTTTGGGCAGGCATCGTGGCGGCATCGCCGAAAGCGGCAATGTGACCACCTTCGGTCAGCAGCCATCCGTTGCTGATGTGGTTGAGTGTGGCCAAACCGGCTCCGCGCAGCGGTGCGTCAAAGGAGCCGATTCCAGCCAGACAGCCGATATTGGTATAAAGTGTTGTCATAATGCCTTCCAGACTTCTTCTGCAAAATGTTCTAATGAAGGATCGCGGGCGCCCATCAGCAACAGGCAGCAGTTTTCGGTCAGGTGTAACCGTAAGTCGGCCACCAGGTTGGAACGGTGTTCGGTGAAATAGGCGTTTTTTCCCAGGGCTTTGAGGTCGTTGATAAGATCGTTTGCCGAAATATCTTTGGTGGCGGTGCCGCCGGCATAAAATATTTCGCTCATCCATATCTCGTCTTGCGGACGCAAAACCCGGGCGATTTCCGTTACGAAATCGGCCCGTAAAAAACGGGTGGGGCCATACCCGTGCGGCTGGAACCAGGCGATCAGCCTGGGCGCTATCGGCTGGCAGGCTTCGATGCTTGCTGCGCATTTCGCGGGATTATGCGCGTAATCGTCGATCAGCCAAACACCGTTTTTTTCGCCCCATACCTGGTGCCTTCTGTAAATGCCCTCATACTGCTGCAGGGCTTCGGCGCTGGTGCTGAGCGCCACGCCGGTGAGCGCGGCCACCGTAGTGGCGGCAAGCGCGTTTTCCATATTGTGACGCCCCACTACCTTCAGGCGGAAAGGCGTATGGTTTATTTCGAAAGCAACCGCCAACCCTTCCTGCTTAAAACCGGTGGCGATATAACCCGCTTCGCAATGCGCATGATGACAAAAATCGTCGCTGATATCACGGCTAAGGGTAGCAGCCAGGGGATGCGAACGGTTCACCACGAACCGGTTGCTGTTTTGGCGGAACGTATGGAAAATATCCATCAGCACATCAATCTCCTTATGGTCTTTGTCAACATTGAGCAGCAGGCCTATTTCAGGATGATACTGTACAATGCTGCCGTCGCTTTCATCGGCTTCGATGACCAGCCAGTCGCCCGTGCCCACTTTTGCATTGCCGATCTTCCCTTCACGGATAATGCTTACCAGCCCCGCGCCGCTGATAATGCTGGGGCTCATTCCTGCGTACTGCATGATGTCAAACAACATGGCGCTGGTGGTCGATTTGCCTGAAGTGCCGCCCACGGCAATGGTCTTTTTACTTTTGGCGATGATGGCCAGCAGCTCGCTGCGCCTGATAATGGGTATGCCCAGCGAGCGGGTTTTGATCACTTCGGGAACGGTTTCTTCCACCGCAGTAGATACCACTACCAGGTCGATGCCGGCTTCTATGCCCGAGCCATCCTGCAAAAAACATAGAATGCCTTCCGCTTCCAGTTTGGCTTTGGTGTGGTTGGCTTCGCCGGGATGGAAATAGCGGTCGCTCCCTCCTACCGTTTTCCCGATCCCCTTCAGGTACTGGGCGATGGCGCTCATGCCGGTACCGGCGATACCGATAAAAAACACCCGGCTGAAATCATTGATGGACTGGATCATGGGAAATTTTGTTCAAGATACGTTAAGACAATCTATCGGTGATGGATAACCGATGCCTGCGCGACTGGTCTTTCGCAATATCATAACCGGCATCGGCATGGCGGATCACCCCCAGGCCCGGGTCGTTGCGCAACACCCGTTGCAGCCGGGCTGCAGCGGCATCGGTGCCATCGGCCACGATGACCATGCCGGCATGGATGCTGTACCCCATGCCCACGCCGCCGCCATGGTGCAGGCTCACCCACGAGGCGCCGCCGGCGGTATTGACCAGCGCGTTCAGCAGCGGCCAGTCGGCCACGGCATCGGAGCCGTCCAGCATGGCTTCGGTTTCGCGGTGGGGGCTGGCGACCGAACCCGTATCAAGGTGATCGCGGCCGATCACGATGGGCGCTTTAACCTTTCCTGATTTCACGAGTTCATTAAATGCCAGTCCCGCTTTTTCCCTTTCACCCTGGCCCAGCCAGCAGATCCTGGCGGGCAGTCCCTGGAAAGCGATCTTTTCCCTGGCCAGCCGCAGCCAGCGCTGGAGGCTTTTATTGGCGGGGAACAATCTGCCGATCAGCTCATCAGTAACGGCAATATCATGGGGATCGCCGCTGAGCGCGGCCCAGCGGAAGGGGCCTTTGCCTTCGCAGAAAAGCGGTCGTATATAAGCGGGCACGAAACCGGGAAAGTCGAAAGCATTTTCGAGCCCCTGCTCCCGGGCGCGGGCGCGGATATTATTACCATAATCGAAGGTGATGGCCCCTCTTTTTTGCAGGGTAAGCATGTGTGCAACGTGCTGCCGCATGCTGTCGTAGCTCAACTGCAGGTAAGCATCGGGGTTAGTAACCCGGAGCGCGGTGGCTTCGGCCGGCGGAATACCGTGCGGCACATAGCCGATCAGCGGGTCGTGCGCCGAGGTTTGATCAGTGAGCGTGTCGGGCACAATGTTTCTTTCGATCAGCCTTTCCAGCAGGTGAACGGCATTGCAGCATACACCGATGCTGCGTGGCTGCCGTTTGTGTTTGGCATCGAGCGCCAGGTCGATCGCGGCATCGATATCGGTCATTTTTTGATCGAGGTAGCGGGTTTCAAGGCGCTTGTCGATGCGCCATTCTTCCACTTCGGCGATCAGCGCCACGCCTTCATTCATGGTAATGGCCAGCGGCTGGGCGCCGCCCATACCGCCCAGCCCCGCGGTAACATTCAGGGTGCCGCGCAGCGAGCCGTTGAAATGTTTGTCGGCCGCGGCGGCATAGGTTTCGTAGGTGCCCTGCACAATGCCCTGCGAGCCGATATAGATCCAGGAGCCGGCGGTCATTTGCCCGTACATCATGAGCCCTTTCTTTTCCAGCTCGTCGAAATGTTTCCAGGTGGCCCATTGCGGCACCAGTTGTGAATTGGAGATCAGCACCCGCGGTGCATCGGGATGGGTTTGCAGTATGCCCACGGGCTTACCGCTTTGTATAAGCAGGGATTCATTGTTCTCGAGGTCTTTCAGCGCCCTGATGATGAGGTCGAGCGACGCGAAATTACGGGCGGCTTTTCCGCGGCCGCCATACACGATCAGGTCGTCGGGCCTTTCGGCCACCGCGGGGTCCAGGTTGTTCAACAGCATGCGAAGCGCCGCTTCCTGTTGCCAGCCCTTGCAGTTAAGTTGTGTTCCCTGCGGTGTTTTGTACTTAACCGGATCGTA
>JASGFZ010000307.1:0-3374 GCA_047605345.1 Flavihumibacter sp.
GGCAAACAACAGCAAAGCCGACCGTACTTCGTTGAACCGCGACAACGACGGCAAGTATGCGAAATTCGACAGCCTGTACAGCAACAATTATTCGTTTGAGTATGGCACACACAGCGGCGGACTTAATTTTCGTTTCAACGGCAACAAGCTGGTTGCTTCTTTCGGCAGCAATATCGCCAATGCCAACTTCAAACAAACCGACCTGTTGCGCGACAGCCTGTACAGGTATCATTTCGTGAATCTTTTTCCGAAAGCCATGGTGCGCTTTAAAATGGGCGCCCAAACCGGGTTAACGATCCGGTATAACGGATACACCCAGCAGCCCACCATACAACAACTGCAACCGGTTATCGACAATACCGATAACCTGAATGTGTCGGTCGGAAACCCCAACCTGCGGCAGCAGTTTACCAATACGTTCAATTTATTCTTTAACGACTATAAAGTGATGTCTGGAAGGAATATTTATATCAGCGCCGACTTCAGCCAGAGCGACAATGCGATTGCCGGGTACGATGCGGTGGAAAAAGGCAAACGCACCTATACCTATGTGAACGTAGACGGAAACATGACCTATGGTGTTTGGGGCGGTTACTGGAAACAGTTCAAAAAGCCCAAGCTGAATGTCAATGCCAACCTGCAGTTCAATGGCGGCCGGATCAACAACTTCATCAACACCCTTCGCAATACGAACAACTACTACACTTTCGGCCCGCGTGCCGGCCTGATGAAAGACAAGGAAAACAAATACAGCGTGGAGCTGAACGTGAATCCCAGCCGCACCTGGAGCCGCTCTTCCCTCCGCCCCGATGTGGTGACCAAATACTGGACGGTTGAATACGGCGCCGATGTACGGTACCAGCTCAAATGGAAACTTGAATTACATTCCGACGCCCATTATTACTGGCGCGAAACGACCGATGTGTTCGGCCAGAACCGGAACGTATTTATCTGGAATGCCTGGGTGGCGAAGAAATTCTGGAAAAACAACAATGGCGAGCTTCGCTTCAGCATCAATGATATCCTGAACCAGAATATCGGTTTCCAGCGAAATGCTTCCAGCAATTTCATTTCCGAAAGAACCTACTCCACCCTGAAAAGATACTGGCTGGTGAGCTTTGCCTGGAACTTCACCAAAAACCCCGGAACAAAATGAAAAAACTACTGATAAACAGCCTGCTGCTGCTGGTAACGATGGCCGGTATGGCGCAACAGAATTTTCTCTTCAACGGTGTGATTGAATACGAACGTCATATCAATGTGCACCGGCAGTTTGAAAATGAGAACAACGACAATGAGTTCTGGAAGGAATTCATCAGCAAACAACCCAAATTCAACAATTCCTATTTCACCCTGAGCTTCAACAAAGAGCAGGCCGTGTATCAACCCGGCCGTGAGGGGACAAGATACAGGAACCCTGGATGATCGGTCCGGCGAAATCGAATATTGTTTACACCAATTTCAAAACCCTCGAATACCATAGCCGCCGCAAGGTTTTTGAAGAGAACTTCGAGATCGTGGACAGTCTTTCCAAAATAAGCTGGCGGCTAACAAGCGAAACCAGGACCATTGCCGGTTTCGAATGCCGCAAGGCGGTGGGCATTATCTGCGATTCGGTCTATATCACCGCTTTTTATACAAATGATATCCCGGTTAGCGGCGGCCCTGAATCTTTTGGCGGATTACCGGGAATGATACTGGGGCTTGCCGTACCAAGACTGTACAGCACCTGGTTCGCCACCAAGGTAGAATTGACCGAACCTCCGGCCACTGCATTCACCCCGGCAAAAGCGGGCCGCCTCAAAAAGATGAATGCGGCAGAGCTGGCGCCCTTTCTCAAGAATACCTTTACCGATTGGGGCTCCCGTGGCGCCAAATTCATCTGGTGGTCGATGTTGTAAAATCTAAAGAGACAATTCCAGCACCAGCATCGACATCCCGCGTACGGCAAAGGGCCTGTTCAGCCCGATGGTTGCACCTGTGGGAATATCCCGGCCGGTGCGCGCATTTTTTATGATCTCGCCGAACCTTGCCGGGTCAACCTGCTTTTCATTCGCATTACTGTTCATGACACACATGATGGTTTTGCTGTTGTCGTACCGGAAATATACATACACCCCGTCTTCAGGAACATATTGCATCATTTTTCCTGTTTGAAGGGCAGTTGTCTTTTTCCGGTACTGCGCCAGCGTACGCAGGTGGTTGAAAATCGCATTTTCTTTTTCTGTTCTTCCCGCTGCCGTGAACTTGTTAACGGAATCGCCGGGCCAGCCGCCTTTGAAATCCAGCCGCACCCATCCGTCGGCAGGACTGGTAATGCCCGTCATCAGGTTTTCGTTGCCGTAATACAATTGCGGTACGCCTCGGAAAGTAAGCAGCCAGCTCAATGCCATCTTGTATTTGGCGGTGTCTTCATTGAGTACCGAATAAAAACGCGGCAGGTCGTGGTTGTCGAGAAAGATCACTTCACGCTTAGCGTCCTTGTAAAGATAATCCTGTGCCGTGGTGGTGTACAGGCGGTTTAGGCCGTCCGTCCAGCCGAAGGGTTTGGTGAGGGCTTCCTGGATGCCGTAAAACAGCAATTGAAAATCGGTGGTGGCAGGCAGGTTGCTTTTAAAGGGCGTATTAACGGTGTTTTCGCAAAAATAGCTTTGGTTGGGAACGCCGTGCACCCAGGTTTCGCCGAAAATGGAAAGCTGCGGATACTCCTGTAACAGTGCCGCATTGC
Organism: Flavihumibacter sp.; assembly: GCA_047605345.1. Classification (GTDB taxonomy): domain Bacteria; phylum Bacteroidota; class Bacteroidia; order Chitinophagales; family Chitinophagaceae; genus Flavihumibacter. The sequence continues at coordinate 2,729 of JASGFZ010000307.1, forward strand.
AGCGGTTCATAAAAGCCGGATCGTTGTAGATATAGGTATCGATCCGGAAACCGTCTACGCCGAATTCCTCCACCGTCCAGATGGCATGCTGTATAAGAAAATTCGCCAGCAGCGGGTTATTCTGGTTGAGGTCGGGCATCGACGGAACGAACCAGCCGTCGACCATTTTTTTACGGTCGGAAGGCGCCGCATAGGGATCAAAGAGGGTTTGTTCCTTATAGGTGGTATTGGTGTAAACAGGCCAGTTGTGCAGCCAGTCGCTCGTGGGTTTGTCCTGCACAAAAAAATGATAAAGCCCGGTATGGTTATACACCGCATCCTGCACCAGCTTCATGCCGCGTTTGTGCAGTGAATCGCTCAGGGCGGCATAGTCGGCATTGCTGCCCAGCCTGGGTTCAATTTTGTAATGATTGGTAATGGCATATCCATGTTCGGTGCGGTCGGGCATATTGTTCTCCCATACCGGCAGCAGCCAGAGGCTGGTAATGCCCAGGTCTTGCAGGTAATCGAGGTGGTTCATGATTCCCTTCAGGTCTCCGCCATGGCGATGAAAGATTGAATCGCGGTTGAGCGACTGGTCCAGCAGGCCGGGAATCCGGTCGTTTAACGGGTCGCCGTCGCTGAAGCGGTCGGGTATCATCAGGTA
>JASGFZ010000308.1:0-3367 GCA_047605345.1 Flavihumibacter sp.
GCAAGCAGATCACCCGTGCCGCATTGGAAGACCATTGCTGTGGCAAGCTGCTCGGGTTGCCAATGGGCGTCGATATCTGTTATACCAACCATGCTGCGGCCGACCAGGATGATATGGACAATATCCTCCTCCTGCTCGGTGTGGCCGGTTGTAATTTTATTATGGGAGTACCCGGCGCCGACGATATTATGCTTAACTACCAAAGCACTTCGTTTCATGATGCCGCCTACCTGCGCCACCAGTTGGATTTGCGGCCTGCACCCGAATTTGAAGCCTGGCTGCAGCGGCAGGGTATTGTAGATGAAAACGCAAAGCTGCTGCCTATACAACCACAACACCGATTACTGCAATACCATGTTGAACGATAAATCTATCACCCCTGGCGGCCCGCCGGCCGACCCCTGGTCGGCGCTCAGGCAGCTCACAGCCGCGCGCATTGCGCTGGGGCGTACGGGTGTATCGGAGCCCTTGCAGCATTCGCTGGCCTTCCGGCTGGCGCACGCACATGCCCGCGATGCCGTGTATGCCTCCCTAAATGTCGCCGGTTTGCAGGAGGGCTTGTCAACCCTGTTTCCCGCCGTACCTGACCTGTGCAGCCAGGCCGTGACCCGTGACCAGTACCTGCAATTTCCCGATGCCGGCCGCCGACTCAGCGAAGCCTCCCGCGTGCAGTTGCTTTCGCTTTCAGGTGACATTGTCACCAACAACGGGAACCTTGCAGCTTTTGCCGGTAAGGCCGCTCACCGGCAACGGGATAACCCATTGATAGCGGTCATCATTGCCGACGGGCTTTCGGCCCGGGCCGTTAACGAGCATGCGGTGCCCCTGCTGCAACAGCTCCGGCAACGGCTTCCGGCATTATCGTCTGCTGCTTGCTGCCTGGTCAGGAATGGACGCGTGGCGATTGGTGATCCCATTGGCGAAGCCCTACACGCAACACTCAGCCTTGTGCTGATCGGGGAGCGGCCTGGGCTGAGTTCGCCCGACAGCATGGGCGTATACATTACGTATCAGCCAGCCATAGGCCGAACCGATGCCGACAGGAACTGTGTATCAAATATTCGCCCCGGAGGATTGCCGGTTACCGATGCCGCCGGGCAAATTCAATCGCTGGTCAGTGAGATATTATTCCGCCGCCTCTCTGGCGTTTCAGTAAAAGCCGGTATCCACCAGATTGGTGGTCATGCAGGATGATGACCACCAATCTGGTGGATACCGGTCTATGTTTATTTTGCAATTCCGCTCAGGTAATCGCTCAGCCTTACAATGGCTTTGGAAACATCTTCAATGCCCTGCTGCGCTTCTGCCCAGTCATTCTGCTCGATCGCTTCACGTATTGACGGTAAGGTTTTTACACCATAACCGGTATAGAATCCGGGTGCATAGATGCTGTGCTTATACCATTTCCGGCGCGGCAGCCCCTGCTCCAGCAGCAATTGCTGTTCGGCCGTATAGAGGATCTTGTTGATCGCTTTTGTTTTGGCCGGGTCGGTGGTTTTTGACAAAATGGGTTTGATCGCAGCCGTTGTTGTTTTCAACTTCGCCAGCGCATTTTGCAGCGGGCTGAAATTAAGAAAAGGAACGGCCGGTTTGGCGGGGAGGTCGCCCCAATGCCGGGCGGTGTCTTTTGCCAGTGCCGGCAACCCCGCATTCCTGATCTCGTTGTCCACGGCGTATGATTCGCGCAGGTCGTCGGTGAACTTCTGCAACTCGTCGGCATAACCGCTGATCGTTTTGTACAGGTCGGTGAATTCAAACGGAAGGATGTCTGCATCGGCTATTTTTAAGGCGAAATGGCCTGCTGTTTTGGCCAGTGCAACGCCATATTCGAAAGAGGGATCTTTAAACCGCCGGTAGTTCTCGTAGCTGTCGTAGATGCTGTGATATTCGCCGCCGGAACTTTCACCCCCGAAGCCGATGTTGAGCGAAGGAATGCCCGCATGCTGGAAGAAAGGTGAATAATCCGACCCCGATCCCAGGGCGGAAAGCTCGATCTCTTTTTTCGCTATCAGTTGTTTTTTGGCGTTGGTTGAATTCGCGTCGATTACACTTTTTGCCAGCAGCCGTTTGGCGACGCTGACATTGGTTTGCGGATCGATCACGGCGGCGGCCACTTCATTCACGGCTTTGTGCAGGGCGTGCGATCCGCCTATGCCCAGGAAACCGCGGCCATTTCCGTCTGAATTGATATAGATCACGGCTTTTTCCTGTAACTCTTTCATATTGTCTTCTACGTATTCGGTAGAACCCAGCAGCGCGGGCTCTTCGCCGTCCCAGGCGCAATAGACCAGGGTACGCTTGGGTTTCCAACCGGCTTTTACCATTTCGCCGATAGCCTTGGCCTCTTCCAGTACGGCGGCCAGTCCTGAGATGGGATCGTCGGCGCCATATACCCAGGCATCGTGGTGGTTGCCCCTGATCACCCATTCGTCGGGGAACTCGCTTCCCGGCAGGGTAGCGATCACATCATAGCAGGGAACGGTTTTCCAGTTGAAAGCGAGCTTCAGGTGAACATTCGTTTTTCCGCCGCCTACATGGTAGGTAAAGGGCAATGCACCCTGCCAGCCGGGAGGCGCCACTGGTCCGTCGAGCGATTCCAGCAGGGGACGGGCATCTTTATAACCGATCGGCAGCACGGGGATTTTCAAGAGGTTTTCCGCCTCAGACCGCTGAATGCGCGGCGCGTTCTCGGTAGCGCCCACACCCGGCGTCAGGGGATCACCGGGATAAACCGGCATATCCATCACGCTGCCGCGCTGCACGCCATATTCATTTTTGAAGGGGCCTTTCGGATATACATCGCCGGCGGCATAACCATCGTCTTCGGGATCTGAATAAATGATGCAGCCAACGGCGCCATGCTCCTGCGCCAGTTTGGGTTTGATACCCCGCCAGCTTCTGCCGTATTTGGCGATAACGATCTTGCCTTTTACGTCAACCCCCAGCTTTTCGAGCCATTCGTAGTCGGCCGGCAAGCCGTAATTCACGAATACAAGAGGGCCGTTCACATCGCCGTCGGCGCTCCACGCATTATACGTGGGCAGCTCGCCGGGCTGGCCGGTACTGGGGTCTTCTTTCAGCGCGGGTTCCTTCAGCCCGGCCTTGTATTTGGCAGGCGAGGTCATTTCCAGCAGCCGCTCCTTGGGTGTCGGAAACAGTACCTGGTATACTTTCAGCTCGGCATTCCATCCGTAAGATTTGAATTTCTGCAACACTTTTTCGGCCACTTCTTTGCTGCCGGCCGAGCCCAGCTCGTGCGGTTTGGCAGACAGTTCTTTGATGGTGTTACCGATGCTCTGCGCACTCAGGTAGCCATCGAACTGCGCTTCGTACTTGTCGGTTTTACCGGTTTGGGCAAAAAGCAAAC
>JASGFZ010000309.1:0-3357 GCA_047605345.1 Flavihumibacter sp.
TTTGATTTAGCCATGTTGGTTGAAGGTAGCACAAATATCCTTAATTCGCCTGCGGCGGGGGAAAATCGGGTGTTTTCACCCGGCTGCGCCGGGTGCCTTTTCAGGGATAGAGCAGGTATTTTTTCCGCATTTTTTTATATTCCGACAATCCCGGCTCCCAGGAAGCCCGGATGGCTTCTTCAGAAACCCCTGCGGCAATCTGTTCTTTGAACACGGTAACACCGGCCAGCTTATCGATATTACCCATCTGTTTGCTCTGGCTCATATCGAAAAAGCGCGCCTTGTCGGGGTAAGCTTTGTACAGTTCCATCATCCACTTCAGGTTCAGCTTGCCCGGCTTTCTCAGCTGCTCCGTGTCGTAGCTGAACAGGTTCAGCCCGTAGCAGGCCATGCCCATATGCAACGGCGCCTCGCTTTCCGGGAATGCTGCGCGGGGTGAATGAAAAATCATATTTCCCTTTCAGCAAAGGCGCACCCAGTACCGTAAACGAAGAATCGGTGCCCCGTCCCTGGCTGATAATCGTTCCCTCGAAAAGGCAAAGCGAGGGGTACAGCAAAATACTCTGCTGCGTATTCAGGTTGGGCGAGGGCGGCACCGGCAGGGTATAAGGCATATGGTGGTTATAATTGGTCAGGGGAATGACCTTCAGCTTACACTGCAGGTTATTGGGCAGCCAGTGCTCGCCGTTGATCATTTGCGCAAACTCACCGATGGTCATGCCATGGGCAATGGGGATGGGGAACTGGCCGATGCCCGACTTCAGTTTCATATCGAGAATGGGCCGTCGACCAGGTAACCATTCGGGTTCGGCCGGTCGAGCACCAGCACTTCTTTGCCCTGTTCGGCGCAGCCTTCCATGACATCGCGCAATACGTTTATATACGTATAAAAACGGCAGCCAACATCCTGGATGTCAAAAATGACGATATCCACGTCGGCCAGTTCTTCGGCGCCGGGTTTCCGCTTGGCGCCATAGAGGGAGATCAGCTTCAGCCCCGTTGCGGCATCTATCTCATCGCTTACCTTGGCGCCGTTGCTGGCATTGCCCCTGAACCCGTGCTCGGGGCCAAACACTTTCCTGATATCAAAACCGGCAGCCTGCAGGCTGTCGACCAGGTGGCGGCGCCCGATAACGGTGGTCGGGTTGGCCAGTATGGCAATCCGTTTCCCTTTGAGCAGGGGAAAGTATTTTTCTGTTTGTTCGGCGCCCGTTTGCAGGGCGCCGGCATTTTTTTCCTTATTTCGGTTATCCGGAACCGTTAGTGCCGTACAGGCGGCCAGGAAGGCCAGCAATAGCAGGTTTTTCATGAAAACGTTGATTGTACGCACAATTTAAACAGTTTACCGCAGAGTGCAACAGTCCGCGTTTACCCGCCATCATTACAGGTCGATCAGGCGCCGCGCGGTATTCCAGCCGTAATATTCCAGTTGAAGAGCGGTGGCGGTGTTGATGATTTCAATTTCGATCGTTTTTTTGGCGCCGGGCAGCACCGACACATAGTTGTCGGAGAAGAAAGCGGGCAATACCCGCTTACCGGTCGATTTGTCGATAACGGCGATGCGGTTGAAAAAGGCAACCGGCCCGCCGGCGGCGTTCTGTAGTTCTACCTGTATTTTATTACCTTCTTTTCGGCTGGCCGTTACCGTTAGCTTCGCTTCGGGCATCGCCTGCAGGGCGGTGTGGTTGCCATCGGCGCCCGGCAGCCAGTACAGGTTTTCGCTCACCAGGGTTTTGTCTTTTTCGCGCAGGCGCAGCAACACAAACACCCCGTTTTTCCTGTCGAGCTTTTTCAGGAAGCCGCCGAGCCCGAAATATTTTTTGCTCAACGATGCGCCGATTTCATTGAATACCGATGTGCCGGGTATGACTTCGCCGGTTTCAATGTCAACGGCCGCCGCTTCCATCATCAGGTCGCGGCGCGTGGTAAAACCGTTGTTCACCAGGTACACCATGCTGTCGGTGGGGTTGAACATGATATGCAGGGCCTCGCTGCCGTTGCGCAAACCGTACAGGCAGGCATTTACGTCGAGGTAATAATCGTACATCTGCCCGCGGAGGGCCGTCCACGGATTCTGCGTTTTCCAGATAATGACCCCGGTGTACCAATCCCATATATGGCTGGAGAAGCCTTCGGCCAGCGCGCGGTACTGGTCGTAATTCACCAGTTGCGCCTTCATGGCAAAGTCTGCCGCATCTTTCACCTCGCCGTACGGTTTCAGGTGCGAGCCGTAACCGATGTACTTATGATAAGCCCATACCGAATCAACGCTGCGGTCGTTTGCCGGCGGCACCAGGTTTTTTTCGGGAATGAATCTTTGCAGCGAGGCATAATCACCCAGCCCCACCGATCCTATTTCCGAATTATACGGAAATGTACGCTGGCTCCAGAAATGGGAAACCGGCTGGATGCCATAGGGGCCGTCGCCGTTACCGCCAAGGGTATTGAGCGACATGCTGTCGCTGTTCGAATAATCGAAAAAATAACGGGTGCCATCCAGCGCCGGCAGCAGCGTATCTTTCAACGGAAGCAGGATATCTTCCGGCGGCGTGATCTCGTTGCCGCCGCACCAGAACGCCAGCGAAGCGTGGTTGCGGATCATTTTGATCTGGTCGGCGGCCGCTTCCAGTACAAGCCGGTGGTCGTCGGGGTATTGCCGGCGGGTCCACTGGTCGTCGGCCTTGCGGGGATCTTCCCAACGGCCATTGCAATCGCCGCTGAACCAGAAATCCTGGAATACCAGCAGTCCGTATTTATCGCAGGCATTGTAGAACTCCGGGCGTTCGGTAAGCGCACCGCCCCAGATGCGGATCAGGTTGAGGTTCATATCGCGGTGGTAACGGATTTCGGCATCATAGCGCTGGTCGCTGAACCGCAGCATGGCGTCGGAAATAATCCAGTTGCCGCCTTTGATAAAAATCGGTTGTCCGTTAACGTAAGCCTGCATGCTGCCGGTATGCGCATTCCATTTGTTATCTATCTGCCGAACACCGAAACGTATTTTTTCTTCGTCGCTGGTTTCATCCTTTTCTTTCACCTGCAATACAATATCATACAATGGCTGGTCGCCGTACCCATTGGGCCACCACAGCCGCGGGTTTTCAAGGCTGAAATCGGGCAGCTGCACCAGTTCGGTCTGCCGTGGCTTCAACTGCACCGTTTTGCTGATGGTTTGACCATTGAGGCTGTACTGCAGCACGGCTTCGGTAACTGTGTTGGACGTATTGGTCAGCTCGGCGCTCACCTGCAAGGTGGCGGGCAGCTGTGCAGCGCCGGAATACCGTTTGCCTGGCACCAGGGTAACGATATGCGGATGGCGTAGCTGCACGGCGCCGGTTTTTTCGATATACACTTTGT
>JASGFZ010000310.1:0-3283 GCA_047605345.1 Flavihumibacter sp.
GAAATTGCCGGTAACTGGCCGGCCAGGCAGCATACGGCGGAAACACATATCAGTCGCATACTTAACACAGCCAGCCCATTATAAACAGGTATCGGGTCACTAAAATCACCTCGCCCATTAGACAGACAAAACGCCAAACAATCCACGATTCAATTCTAGCACGTCAAAGCATACAAACAGCTGCCTACTGCATATCCCCTAATCGGGCACATACATGATCTCGCCATTATCCAGTTGGTAAGCCGTACCGATCTTTTTCCCCTTGCTGCCGCTACCTTCCCTGCTGCTGTCGGCACGGAACTTTTCTATTTTATTCCCCTTTTTGGTAATGATCTCCATATTGTCTTTACCGGGATTTTTGATCATGCTGAAATCTTCCTGGCTCAGTAGTTCAGACATGCCGTAACGCGTAACCAGCGCCACCATCAATGCAACGGCGAATACCAGCGAAAAATCAAAGAGGTTGGCCACCGCTGCAATGGGATCAAGCGCTTCATCGCCGGTATGCCGGGCGCGGCTTTTTCTTTTTCTGTTACTGCGCATTGTTTTCGCGGATCAGTTCGTGAACAAATTCGAGATCGGCCAGCTCTTCGTTGTACCAGCGCTGCTTCACCTGGAGGGTGATAAAACCTACGCCGCCGATGATCAGCCCGATGATGGTGGAGGCAAAACCTTCCTGCATGTTTTTCGCAATCGAGGTGAGATCGCCGTTACTAAGCGCCACCAGTGCGGGCTGTATGGGAATAAGTGTGCCGATCAAACCGAGAATAGGCCCCACTTTCGACAGCGTGCGCGCGCCATCGAGCTCTTTCTGGGTGAGCAGCTCATAATCGGTCAATACTTTTTCGCGGATGACTTCCGACGAAGGGTGACCGACGATGCGATGAAGTGCCTCCTTAAAGGGCGAAGCGGGCAGATCGCCGGTGGACAAAGCCAGCACATTGTCCTTTTGCAGACCCTCCATTACCGGTTGCAGGCGACGGCGCGTTTTCAGCCGGTTCATATAAAAGCCATAAAACGACCCCAATAACAGGAGGGCGCGAAAAAACAAAAACACCAATGCCAACACGGTCGGCACCAGGAAACCGGTTGATATCCAGTAGATCAGCTTATTTAAAAAATCCATTTCTTTTTATTCTGATTGTTGACAATACATAACCCAGCGCGCCCACCAGCAGCACCAGCAATACCAGCATGCCAAACGGGCGATAGTCGGCCAGCTTATCGGCGGTATGGCCCAACTGGTCGAACTGTACATTGACCGACAGCATACAGGTGCTGGCGGCCGTGATGATCAGCAGCACCTGCGCCAGCTCCAGCCGCTGCTCCCTGCCCGGAAGCAGCCATCGCAACAAAACGCCCAGTGCCACCAGCGCCAATGCCACCCCCAACGCATAACCCGTTGCCAGTGTTTGAAACGCGGTATCTGTATCTGCATAAAAAAGCATGACCTCAAAAAGGAAAAGCGCGGCAGGCAAACCGGGCATCGGTATATACTGAAACCAGCGCAGCCATTTTTTGACGGGATAACCCAATGCTGCCCGAAGCGCGCTGTTGACCATCATCCAGCGCAGCAACAGCTCGGCCAGGATGAATACCGTGATGCGCTGCAGCCAAAGCGGGTCTTCGGGCAGCTTCTTCAATACCGGCACACTCTGTTCTATCGCAACGGGATACAACAGATAACAGCCTATGCCGGCCGCCAGCGACAACCCGATCAGGGGCCATAACGTATTGCCGGCGGTATATTGAAGCAATGTATTCAATACACTCCATGCCAATACCAATAGCAACCACTCAAAAATCATTTTGCAGCGTTGTTCTTCTTTCTGATATACAAAACCAGCAGCGATACCAATACCAGCAATGCAGCGCCGATCAGCAACCAACGGGCGCCGGATAAGGCGCTGGTTTCACGGTCGGTCTTGTTATGCTGCTCATTGGTTTTTTCGTCTACCTTTTTCAATACGGTCGACTTACCCGCTGCGCCCGACGCCGAAGCCTGCGCTTCTTTCGCCGCTTTGAGGCTTGCCTCGTAATCGGCCCGCGCTGTTCCCTGCAAACGATCCGCTACGTATTTATTCAAAGCCGCATTGCCGCAAACAAATCCCGAGCAGCCTGCGCCATGGTTTTTCATTTCCGACAGGTGCAGGTCTGTTATTTCCTGCAACTGTTTATCCGTCGGTTTCCAGAGGCCCTTGCGTGCAGTTTCCAGCATAACCGCCGTCAGCTCCTGCAGCGCATAGGGGTTCTCCCGGTCGAAAAAAGTTTTCACGCCGAGGTGTAGCTTGTCGTGCACATAGGTTTCGTGTAATTCATTCCAGAGCGCTGCATCTATCGCGCCGGGTTTCATCACGTTCCAGCTATAGGTATTGCGGAAAGTTTCAGCGAATACTTCCGCCGAAGAAGCGCCGCCTTTCAACAGCTCAGCTACATACTTCGGATTCAATACCGTGCTGCGCGCCTCCACCCAAATGGCTTCTTTCAATTCCTGCACGCGGGGATGTGAAGGATTACGCGAATCACTGAAATATACCGAGGGTTCATTACCGGTTACTTCGTGTACGGTCATATTTAATCCCCCGGCAAATTCATATACGTGATCAAGGCTGAGCGCGCCCCAGGTATTGGAAGATCGCGGCTGCATGATCACCTCGGTATTTTGCAGGGCGGCTTCAAAAACGCCTTCCTTAAAATCAGCCCAATGCTTGTCGTCGTTGTACAACGCCCCCATGTTATGGAGATAGGTTTTCGCCAGCTCGCTGCGGCTTTCCCAACTGTCGCCTTTCTCTACCATGCCGGTGATGCCGGTGCCATAACTGCCGTTAACGCCGCCGAATACCCGAAGCGTTGACAGTTCACGCGCTTCGCGCGGCGAAAATCCTTTTTCTTTCAACATTTTTTCTGCCAGTCCGGCGCCTGCTTTCACGGGATTATCGGCATCATCCGCCTCGGCGGCCATGGCTACCGCTTTATTAATAAGCTCCAGCCGCGAGGCAGCCAGGTCGCGCAATTGGCCGGAGGTTTGCACCACTACATCCACCCGCGGACGCCCAAGTGTTGCTGCCGGTATCAGCCGCACATCCGCCACACGCCCGAAAGCATCACGCACGGGTTCTATTCCCAGCAAATAAAAAACCTGCGCCAGCATCGCCCCTTCGGTTTGGATGAAATCACCTGCCCACAATGTAAACGCCACTTTTTTCGGATAGGCGCCACCGTGTTCCTGCCGGTGTTTTTCGAGCATCGAACGCACCTGCATCTTGCCTACTTCCCAGGCCTC
>JASGFZ010000311.1:0-3265 GCA_047605345.1 Flavihumibacter sp.
ATCAAAAGGCAGCATCCTCAATATCAGTTCCAAAACAGCCGAAACAGGCCAGGGCAATACCTCGGGTTATGCCGCTTCGAACGGCGGCCGCAACGCCCTCACGCGTGAGTGGGCGGTGGAGCTGTTACCGTATAATATACGTGTAAATGCGATTGTGGTGGCCGAATGCTGGACGCCCCAGTACGAAACCTGGATACAAACCCTGCCCAATCCTGCCGCCAAGCTGGCCAGCATCAACAAAAGGATCCCGCTCGAAAACCGCATGACCACCACCGAAGAGATCGCCAACACCGCCGTGTTCCTGCTGTCGCCCCGCTCAAGCCATACCACCGGCCAGCTGATCCATGTTGACGGCGGTTATGTACACCTCGATAAAACCATTCAAGATTAAACGCAAACAGTATGTCTGCCCCTATACTGCAAATTCATCCGAACGATAACCTGCTGGTGGCCCTGCAAGACCTTTCTGCCGGGCAAACCGTGCGCTGGAACGACGAAGAATACCAGCTGGTTGATAATATTCCCGCCAAACACAAATTCAGCATGCAGCCGATTGCAGCAGGCGAGCCGGTTTTCCTATATGGCGTAACGGTGGGCAAAGCAACACAGCCCATCGCCAGGGGCGGGCTGATCAGCACCGAAAACATCCGCCATGCCGCCGATCCGTTCGACTACCGCGGCGCCACCTACCAGTGGGAAAAACCGGATGTAAGCGCTTTTGTTAACCGAACCTTCAACGGCTACCACCGCAGCGACGGCAAGGTGGGCACCGCCAACTACTGGCTGTTTATTCCAACGGTTTTTTGTGAAAACCGCAACCTCGATGTGATCAGGGAAGCCCTGGTAAACGAGCTCGGCTACGGGGTAACGGACCAGTATAAACGCTATACCAAACAGCTGGCCGATGCCGTTCGCAAAGGCGAAGACCTTGCTACCATACAGTTTCAGCCCGGTACGCCCAAACAGGAGCGTGTTTTTGAGCAGGTGGATGGCATCAAGTTCCTCAACCACGATGGCGGCTGCGGCGGCACCCGCCAGGATTCGGAAACCCTGGGCAGGCTGCTCGCCGCTTATGCCAACCATCCGAATGTAGGCGGCGTTACGGTGCTGAGCCTGGGCTGCCAGCACCTGCAGACAGCCGATTTCTTACACTCCCTCAAAGTGCTGAACCCGGCTTTCGATAAGCCTATGTTTGTTTTTGAACAGCAGGAGGCAGAGAGCGAAGCGCAGCTGGTGAGCATGGCCATCAGGCAAACCTTCGAAGGGCTTAAGGAGATCAACCGGCAGCAACGCCGGCCCGCACCTTTGTCGAAATTGACCATCGGCGTGAAATGCGGCGGCAGCGACGGGTTCAGCGGTATTTCTGCGAATCCTGCCGTAGGGCATGCGGCCGATATGCTGGTTACATTGGGCGGCACCGTATTGCTTGCAGAATTTCCCGAGCTCTGCGGCGCCGAGCAGGAAATGATCGACCGTGCGGTGGATGAACCCACGGCCCGCAAGTTCATCCGCCTGATGCACGATTACAATGCGCTGGCACACCAGGCTGGTTCGGGATTTCATATGAACCCTTCGCCCGGTAATATCCGCGACGGGCTTATTACCGACGCCATCAAAAGTGCGGGTGCTGCCAGGAAAGCCGGTATGAGCCCCATCACCGATGTGCTTGACTACACGGAACCTGCCACCAAACCCGGTCTCAACCTGGTATGCACACCAGGCAACGATGTGGAAGCCACAACGGGTAAAGCCGCGGCGGGCGCCACCCTTATTTTGTTCACCACCGGCCTTGGTACGCCCACGGGCAACCCGGTTTGCCCCACGATAAAACTTGCCACCAACAGCCAGTTCGCCCGTCGCATGGCTGATATCATCGATATCGACACCGGCCCGGTGATCAGGGGCGAAAAAACCATGCCGAAATGGGCGCGAGATACTTGGGTATTGCGGCAGCGGGAAGTCATCAAAGCCGTTCAACTGGCGCAGGATGATTTTATTCCCTGGAAAGAGGGGTAAGCCTGTAATGCGGATATGTCATTCGACCTGTGTAGTGTTCGGAGGGGAAAAGCTTGCGGTACATGGTTGCGTGTCAATGAGGGCAAAGCCGTTAACTTCGCGCTTCCATGAAGCACCTTTCTGTTATCAATAAATATTTCTGGAAGTACCGCTGGCGGTTTTTTCTGGGAATATTGTTTATCCTGCTGTCGAACTATTTCCGGATCCTGAGTCCGCAGATCACCGGCTTTGTGATCGATGCGGTTGAACGCCTGCTGCCGGGGTATAAGCCGGGCGGCGGCACCCATTCGTACGATCCCGCCGTTCGCCGGCTGGTGGGGTTCACCCACGACCTGCCTTTCGGCCAAATGCTGCTGGCGAACGGCCTGGTGCTGCTCGCCACGGCTTTGCTCAGCGGTTTCTTTTTGTTCCTGACCCGGCAAACCATCATCGTGATGAGCCGGCACATCGAATACGACCAGAAGAACGAGATATACCGGCATTACCAGCTGCTGGACCTGGGCTTTTACAAGGAAAACCGCACGGGCGACCTGATGAACCGGATCGCCGAAGACGTGAGCCGTGTGCGCATGTACACCGGTCCGGCGTTAATGTATTTCATCAACCTCGCCGTTACCATCGGCTTCAGCCTGTATTATATGTTTACGGCCAACCTAAAGCTGACGCTCATCGTACTGGCGCCGCTGCCTTTGCTGGCCCTGACCATCTATTTCGTGAATACCGTCATTAACCGTAAAAGTGAACGGATACAACAGTTGCTTTCGGAGCTGACCACTACGGCGCAGGAATCGTATTCGGGTATCAGGGTGATCAAATCATTTGTGCAGGAAAAAGCGCAGGCCGATTATTTCGAAGAGAACAGCGAAGCCTACCGGAGCAGCGCGGTGGGGCTGGCGAAGATGGAAGCCATTTATTTTCCGTCGATGGGCCTGATGATCGGCATCAGCACCCTGCTCACCATATTGGTGGGCGGCATCTATGCCATGCAACCGGGCAGCGACGTTACGGCAGGAACCCTCGCCGAATTTGTGATGAATATCAATATCCTCACTTTTCCCGTGAGCGCCATCGGCTGGACCGCCAGCATGATACAGCGGGCCAGTGTGTCGCAGCGACGCATCAACGAGTTTCTCCTGATCGAACCCCGGATACAACAGCCCGCCAACGCGCAGAAACCGGTACTCCACGGCAATATTGATTTCAATCACGTGAATTTTACTTATCACCATACGGGTATCCAGGCGTTGAA
>JASGFZ010000312.1:0-3247 GCA_047605345.1 Flavihumibacter sp.
CGTACAAAGAAGAAGCAGACGTGATCATTACCGCCAGGAACCTGCGCAGCAAACCACTGAATGAACTCAGCCTGGTAAGTGCGCGAGCGTTCAGCGTAGAAGAAACACAACGGTATGCCGCTGCGGTAAATGATCCACTGCGTATGGCCACCAGCTTCGCCGGTGTACTCACAGGCGACGACGGCGGCAACAATATCATTATTCGCGGCAACGCTCCCGGCGGGTTACTGTGGCGCATGGAAGGCATGGACATTCCCAATCCGAATCATTTCGCCAGCGTGGGCAGCAGCGGCGGCGGTATCTCTATACTCAGTGCGCAACTGTTATCCACGTCCGATTTTATCACCGCCGCCTTTCCCGCCGAATACGGCAATGCCCTCAGCGGCGTATTCGATCTCAGCCTCCGAAAGGGAATAATGAAAAAAGGGAATACACGGCAGAAGCAGGTATGCTGGGTCTCAACCTGGCCGCCGAAGGGCCCTTCAGCAAAAATTATAAAGGTTCCTATCTTATCAACTACCGCTATTCCACGCTGCAGCTATTGGGAAAAATGGGGCTGGCTATCGGCAGCGGCAGCACCGATTTCCAGGACCTGTCCTATCATATTTACCTGCCGCTTACAGCAAGGCAGCAGCTCAGCCTGTTCGGGTTCAACGGCAGCAGCGGACAAAATTACGATCCTGAAAAAGATGAAAGCAAATGGGAGTCGGATTTCGACCGCTACAGCAGCGTGTACAGCAGCAGAACCAGCGCCAATGGCATAACGCTCCAGTTCAGGGGCGGTGATAACTGGACATTAAAAACAGGTATTGCCTATTCCGTATCGGGTAACAAATATGACGAATGGTATGCGCAAACAGCCGACAGCATGGTCAATAGCAACCAGGAGAAATACAATACCCGCAAATGGACCATGAACAGCGTGCTCAACTATAAGATCAGCGCCCGCCACGCCTTGCGCGCCGGGCTGATCTTTACGCGGATCGGTTTCGACTACCGGCTGACCAGTCCCGACCATGCCGGCGATGTGCCCGAAGAGCGCATTAATATGACTGACCATACCTATACACTGCAAGGCTTCGGGCAATGGCGCTGGCAGGCGGGCAAGCAATGGCTCATTACCGGCGGACTGCATTACATGGAACTTCTGCTGAACAACAGCCGGTCTGTTGAACCGCGCGTCGCCATCCGCTGGGAGGCGAGCAGGAAAAACAGCTTCTCGGTCGGATATGGCCTTCACTCGCAGGTGCAGCCCCTCGGCGTTTATTTCGCCAAAACTATGGAGGCTGATAATCAATGGCTGTATCCCAATAAAAAGCTGGGACTTACCCGCGCGCATCACGCGGTGATTTCTTATACCCGTTCTTTTGAACATGGCTATCGCTTGCGAACAGAGGCCTATTACCAACGCCTCTTTGACGTTCCGGTAAGCACCTATGATACCAGCAGTTTCAGCACGCTGAATATGCTGCAGGGTTTTGTAACAGATCCGCTGACCAATAAAGGCAAAGGCAAAAATTACGGGCTCGAAGTTTCGCTGGAGAAACAATTGCGCAGGAATTTCTACCTGCTTTGGTCCAATTCGGTTTACCAAAGCAGGTACACGGCCGCCGACGGCATTGAAAGAAATACCCGGTTCAATGGCCACTATGCCAGCACGCTCACCACCGGCAAAGAATTTGCACATCCCGGCAACAAACCCGCCTTCGGCGTAAATCTGAAGCTGATCTACATGGGCGGATTTCGGGAAACGCCCATTGACCTGGAAGCATCAAAGCAAAACGGCTATACCGTATACCACGAACAGAAAGCGTACAGCCTTCAACTGCCGGCTTATTACCGCGCCGATCTTCGGGTGAGCATGAAATGGAATCGCAGGCAACATACCTCCACCCTTTCACTCGATGTGCAGAACCTGACCAATCACCTGAATCGCTGGGGTCGCGGCTACGACGCATATACCGGCCAGGTAAAGGAGTATTATATGACAGGTATCACTCCCGTATTGAACTATAAAATTGAATTCTAATACATATCAATCATGAAACAGTTATCATTTATCGTTGGGTGCCTGCTGTTGGGTGCCGCCGCCTGTAAAAAAGTAAACGGCGACGGGCCTGTGGTCAGCGAAACCCGTACGGTACCTGCTTTTGCGCAGGTACATTTCAGTGTAAAAGGAACACTCTATTATGAAAAAGCCGAACAGCCATCGGTTGAATTGCGGGCGCAGCGAAATATTCTCCATGTGATAGAAACAAACCTGCACAACGGCAGCGAGCTGGAGGTCAGGCTGCGCGACAACACAGTGATCTACTCGTATGAGCCGGTTGAGATCATTGTAAGAGGTCCGCAGATCAACGGTTTTCACCTGAGCGGATCAGGCAATATCAAAGCCCTGCAACCCATCGAAACCTCCCGGCTCTGGCTGGAATCGGAAGGCTCGGGCGACATCCACATCGGCGCTGTGACCGCCGGCGAACTCGCTACGCGGATCAAAGGCAGTGGCAGGATCAACGTTATCAACGGCGAGGTAGCTAAGGCCAACCACCACATCGAAGGCAGCGGCAAAATAGAAGCCACCGGTGTTCGGGCGAAAGAAGTGTATACCCGGACCAGCGGCTCAGGCGATATGCGGGTATGGGCAGAAGACTATCTCGAAACGAAGATTTCGGGCAGCGGCGATGTTTACTACAAAGGAACGCCACAGGTAAAGATCAACATTTCCGGATCGGGAAAGATATCGCCGATCGATTAAATTTGCCGTATGGCAAGCGAATACGACCTGATCATCATTGGTGGCGGCCCCATTGGGCTGGCATGTGCGCTCGAAGCAAAAAAAGCAGCGCTGCATTATGTAATACTGGAGAAAGGATGCCTGGTCAACTCGATATATTATTATCCCGTGAACATGCATTTTTTCTCCACCTCCGAAAGGCTGGAGATCGGCAACGTTCCCTTCGTTTCCAATAACCCCAAGCCCACCCGGGCCGAAGCGCTGGAATACTATCGCCGGGTAACGGTAAACGCCGGCCTCAACATCCGGTTGTTTGAAGAAGTGTTGTCGGTGAAAAAAGAAGGCGACACGTTTGCGGTACAGTCGGCCA
This sequence comes from Flavihumibacter sp., assembly GCA_047605345.1. Classification (GTDB taxonomy): domain Bacteria; phylum Bacteroidota; class Bacteroidia; order Chitinophagales; family Chitinophagaceae; genus Flavihumibacter. Next base: position 3,105 of record JASGFZ010000312.1, read on the forward strand.
AAGAACATTATCGCTGCCGGTATGTCATCATTGCCACCGGCTTTTACGATATTCCGTATAAACTCGATGTACCCGGTGAAGACCTGCCCAAGCTGACGCATTATTATAAGGACCCGCATTTTTATGCCCTGCAAAAAGTACTG
>JASGFZ010000313.1:0-3246 GCA_047605345.1 Flavihumibacter sp.
TTGAAAACCTGCTGCTGGAACGCTGGCGCAACCGGCCGGGTGAAAACCTGGTGCTCATCCGCGGGCTGCCGGCTGCGCCGGATTTACCCGGAGTGCCCGATGCCGTGCAGGTTTTCAACCACCTGCCGGCCCGCGAACTCCTGCAGCAAATCGCCAATGCCCAAAGCATCGTTTGCCGCAGCGGTTACAGCAGCCTGATGGATCTGCTGCCGCTTAACAAGCGGCTGGTGCTGGTACCCACCCCCGGCCAAACCGAACAGGAATACCTGGCGAAACTGCACCACCAACCCGCCGCCGGGCGGTTTTCACTGAACCAGAAAGACATCCTCGGTCACCACACAGAACAAGGATGGATTTAAGGCGCCTCGAAGAAGAGAAAGTTTTTTGCAGACCGCCGGATATGCTTCCAATGGCCTGATTCGAGCGTACACGCAAACACGCCGCAGGTGGGCATATCGTCCACCCTTGCTCCGGTCAGCTCATTAACCAGCAGCGTAATGCCCGGGTTATGGCCAAACAGGGCCACCGACCGAAGCCGGTCGTCCAGCCCCTCCAGCACCGAATAATATACTTCGGGCATGGCATGGTACATATCGTCGCGCAGCACGATCTCTTCAGGGTTGCGCTCAAATGCTTCCATAAAATAAAAGGCTGTTTGCATCGCTCTTTTCGCAGAACTGGAAATGAACCGGTCAATCGTGATACCCCGCAGGGCCAGGCGTTGCGCCATTTCTGGCGCGTTACGCTGCCCACGATCACTTAATGGTCGGTCGAAATCGGAAACCGTTAAGTCACCCCAGCTACTCTTTGCATGACGCACCAGGTAAATGGTTTTCATGGCATAAAGATAACCGGCTTCTGTGATCCTTTAACTGCTTCTCACCGGGTAGGGAAAAAGAAAACCAAACCTTGCCGTTTGATCGGCTCCTCATAGGTTGTGCAATTAAAAACGGGGCCGTCTTATCGTAACAAATATGCTGCCAGACGATGGTTCAACATGGGGTTTTAACATCTTTGCAGGCAGATCAATAACCACGTACATTTTTACCCTCCATATAATTCAGAAAGGCCGTGTTCACTACCTTGTTTCCACCGGGCGTGGGGTAGTTGCCGGTGAAATACCAGTCGCCGGTATTCGTGGGGCAGGCATCGTGAAGCGACTCAATGGTTTGAAAGATAACTTCTACCCCGAACTCGATATCCGGCGGTGTGATCAGCTCGGCTACTTTGGCCGAGATCTCTTCGGCGCTGAAGGGCGCATATATTCCTTTCACGATGTTTTTACTATGCAGCTGGCCCGTGCGCAGCAGCTCCTTGCACTCTTCGTGCAGGGCATTCAGCTGGTGCTCCATGCCTCTTTCCCTGATCAGCGCAATGGCGGCGCGGAAAGCAATGAAATCACCCAGCTTGCTCATGTCGATACCATAACAGTCGGGGTACCGGATCTGGGGCGCCGACGACACCACAATGATCTTTTTCGGCTGCAGCCGGCCAAGCATGCGCACAATGCTTTCTTTTAACGTAGTGCCCCGCACAATGGAATCATCGATGACCACCAGCGTGTCCTGCCGGGGTACCACGGTGCCATAGGTAATATCATACACGTGCTGCACCATTTCATTCCGGTTGGCATCTTCGGTAATAAAGGTGCGCATCTTTACATCCTTGATCGCAATCTTCTCCACACGGATGCGCCGGTTCACCATTTCAGCCAGCTTCTCTTCGTCAAAATCCGATCCCCAGGCCAGGATCCTTTGCACCTTGACCTTGTTCAGGTAATCTTCCATTCCCTTGAGCATGCCGTAAAAAGCCACTTCGGCCGTATTGGGAATAAAAGAAAAGATGGTGTGCTTTAAGTTATAGTCTATCGATTTCAGCACGGCATCGCTCAGGTTATAACCCAGCTGCGAACGTTCGCGGTAAATTTTTTCGTCGTTGCCGCGTGAAAAATAAATTCTTTCAAAGCTGCAGGCCTTGCGCTCTTTGGGTTCCAGTATCTGTTCCACCAGGTAACTGCCGTCGGCCTTCACGATCAGCGCATGACCGGGCTTCAGCTCTTTCACTTCGTTCTCTCCCACATTGAAGCTGGTGCGAATGGCTGCCCGCTCAGAGGCGGCCACAATTACCTCGTCGGAAATATAATAATACGAAGGCCTGATGCCGTGCGCGTCGCGCATTACAAAACTGTCGCCATTGCCTACCAGTCCGCCGAAATGATATCCCCCGTCAAACCACTTCGCCGACTTCCTGAGCACCTGCACCAAATCAGGATCTCCCGGGTTCTGCTCATCTTCCTGTACCAGGAAATGATGCACCACTTCCATCATGGCGGCCAGATCGCTCTGCCGCTGGAAAACACCGGGATCAATATTCACCAGGCCGAACACTCTTCGGTATTCACCAGGTTGAAATTGCCTGCCAGCGCGAGGTTGCGCGACTGGATGGTATGGCGCTTTATAAAAGGATGGCAAAATTCAACATTGTTTTTTCCCTGCGTGCCATAGCGGAGATGGCCCAGCATCAGCTCGCCCAAAAAACGAACATGGCCCTTGAAAAGGCCGGGGTGTTTGCGGATATCGGGCTGGTATTTTTCCAGCTCGTTGATTTCTTCTCCCACCTGGCGGAAAATATCGGCAATGGCCTGGTTGGCGATGCTGCGCATGCGGTGGAGAAAGGGATAACCCGGCTCAACATTCAGTTTGACCGCCGCGATCCCGGCGCCGTCCTGCCCCCGGTTATGCTGCTTTTCCATGAGCAGGTAGAGCTTGTTAAGGCCGTACATTACTGTACCGTATTGCTGCAGATAGTAAGAAAACGGCTTGCGTAAACGAATGAAAGCCAGGCCACATTCGTGCTTGATAGCGTCGCTCATGAGAAGTGTTGAGGCGCAAAGTTAATTATTCCCTTTCTTTGCCCAAAAATCAAGATGGATCTCAACGGAAAACTCATACAGCTGCTGGGTGTGCAAACAGGACAGGGGAAAACCGGCAATGCCTGGAAAAAGCAGGAATTCATTCTCGAAACCGGCGATACCTATCCTAAAAAAGTATGTATAGCCGTGTGGGGCGATAAAATTGATATGAGCCAGTTCCAGGTGGGTCAGCAACTGACGGTTTCTTTTGATGTGGAAAGCCGCGAATTCAACGGCCGCTGGTACACCGATGTAAAAGCCTGGAAAGTGGTGCCACAGGGTGCAGGCGGATCGGCTGCCGGTGCCCCGCCCGCCTATAATGGCCCCATTGACCC
>JASGFZ010000314.1:0-3244 GCA_047605345.1 Flavihumibacter sp.
GGTAAAGAAGATCAATGCGAGCCAGCGTTTGCTGAATGGATTGATTGGCCTGGTATTCCTGCTGTCGGCGGCACTGCAGCTGTATAAAATACTTTATCGCAGCCATTGAAAAGAATGCATCAACAAAAAAACCCGCAATAGCGGGCTTTTTTGTTTTAGCGGGAGGCTGATGGGTCTCGAACCCACGACCCTCAGAACCACAATCTGATGCTCTAACCAACTGAGCTACAGCCTCCGTAAAGGGGCACAAAAATAAGGAAATTTGGCAAACCGTAAAATATTCGATCAAAATGATTGGGGCGGAAGGCCGTCCTGGCAGCCTTACCGTTCGTCATAATCACATGTTAATTGGTCGCTTTGACAACATGCCAGCCCCTTTAATCGTTATTTTTGGAAGAATGCAAAAACTGATAGATTTTATGTTCAGTAAAAGAAGCTTACCCGTATTGGTATTAATCCTTGGTTGTGCCCTTTTTATCGGCTTCCGGACCCTGGGAAAAGTAGCGGGTGATCCACCGGGAAAATATGAGAAAATTTTGCATAATGTGGGCGATATCCTGTTGCAGGTGCATTACAGCCCGAAGAAAGTGGACGATAATTTTTCCAAAGAATTATTCACCAAATTCCTGACTTCGGTAGATGGTGAAAAGAATATTTTCCTGCAGTCGGATATCAGAGACCTGAAGCGGTTTGAAACCACGCTCGATGATGAGATCAGGGGTGGAAATGTAGCGTTTGTGCCGGCCGTATCTGTGGTCTACAAAAAACGTGTGGCTGAAACGGAAGCGATGGCCAGGGAAATACTCACCAAACCATTTGAGTTCAATACCGACGAATCGGTGGTATTGGATGCCGACAAGCTGGATTTTCCGAAAAACGAAGCCGAGAAAAAAGACCGCTGGCGCAAACGCCTTAAATACCTGGCGCTGGAACGTTTTGCAGAGATCCAGGAAACCCAGGAAAAAACAAAAGGGAAAGAAGGGTTTGTTGCCAAAACCAATGAAGCGATGGAGAAAGAGGCGCGCGACCGGGTGAGCAAACTGATCAACCGGATGTTCGAGCGGCTCACGCTGAAATACAGCGATGATGATCGCTTCAACCAATATGTAAATGTGGTGACGAGTTCGATGGACCCGCACACTACGTTTTTCCCGCCGGTAGATAAGCGTTATTTCGACGAGCAGATGAGCGGTCGCTTTTTTGGTATCGGTGCATCGCTGCGTGAAGAGGAAGGTGTTATCAAGATCGGCAGCGTGGTGACCGGGTCACCGGCCTGGAAAAGCGGACAAATAAACGCAGGCGATGTGGTATTGAAGGTCGGCCAGGGTGCAGAAGAGCCGCTGGATATGGCCGGTTATTCGTCGGAAGATGCGGTAAAAGTGATTCGTGGTAAAAAAGGCACTGAAGTGCGGCTGACCCTGCGTAAAGCAGACGGCAGCACAAAACGGTCAGCATCATCCGTGATGAGATCGTGCAGGACGAAACCTTCGCCCGCAGCGCCATCGTCAACAACGGCAAAAGCAAGGTCGGCTTTATCTGGCTGCCTGAATTCTACGCCGATTTCGATAATCCCAAGGGCAATCGCTGTGCAGTGGACGTCGCCAAAGAAGTCATTAAGCTGAAAGAACAGAAGGTAGACGGCATTGTTATGGATCTCCGCAACAATGGCGGCGGATCCCTGTATGATGTAGTGCAAATGGTGGGGTTGTTTATTGAAGATGGTCCCGTGGTGCAGGTGCGCGAACGCGACGGCAAACCGAGCATTATGCGCGATCGTGACAAAAGCGTATTGTACGATGGCCCGCTGACGGTGATGGTGAATGAGTTCAGCGCTTCGGCCTCTGAGATATTTGCCGCCGCCATTCAGGATTACAAGCGGGGTATTGTTATCGGCAGCACATCTACCTATGGCAAAGGAACTGTTCAGCGCAGCATCGGCCTCGATAAGGAGTCGGGCATGTATTCTTCGAACAGCGAGCTGGGCAGCATCAAGCTTACCCTGCAAAAATTCTACCGTATCAATGGCGGCTCTACCCAGCTGAAAGGTGTAAGCTCAGATGTGGTGTTGCCCGACGTGCTGGAGAAATCCAAAGTGCGTGAGAAAGACGACCCCGACGCCCTGCCCTGGGATGAGGTGCAGCGTTCGCCCTACACGCTCTGGAAAGCGCCTTATGATGTGGATGTGGCAACGCGTAACAGCCAGTCGCGGGTAAATGGTAATGCGGCTTTCAGTACGATCAGGAAAAATACAGACTGGCTGTCGCAGCAAAATGATAAAGTGTACAGCCTTAACATCGACAAGTTCAAAGCCGACAAGAAAAAGATCAGCGCTGCGGTAAAAGATATTGAAGCCAACAATAAGCTGAAGGAAGAGCTGTCGGTGAACGACCTGCCCGGAGAAGACAATCGGTTCGCCAACGATACCGATAAGCTGGAACGTTACAAAGCATGGAAGAAAAGCCTTCGTTCTGATATTTATCTCGATGAAGCCATCAACACCATCAATGACATGGTGTACCAGAAAAACCTTGCGATGGGCGAAAAGCAGCTCAGTACCCAGCCGGTGCAGCAGTAATTACAGGTAACGTTCCTGTAATATGTTCATGTGGTGCTTCACATGCCCGGCCATAACAAAACATAAAGCGGCGGCGCTCACCGTTTGACCACTGGCGGTTCCTTCGGCTGCCAGTTGTTCTTTATTGAACTGGCTGATCATCCGGATATTGCTTTTGCGGAGCTCGCTGAATTCTTTGATCATATCATTCCAGCCACGGGCGGTTACATCGGCTTTTTCGGCCCAGGCATTTTCATCGAAACCGGGCAGGGGCGTAGTGTCAAATCTTGCTATCCGCAGGGCGCGGTAGGCAAATACCCTTTCGGCATCGATCATATGCTGCAGCATTTGCTTGACCGTCCACTTGCCTGCAGCATACGCGTAGTTGATCTTCGAAGAAGGAATGGCTGCCAGCAATGACAGCAGTTTTTTCCTGTTCTTCTTGAGCGTTTTGATGAGGTCATCACTCGCGGCCAGCTGCACATAGCTGGCGTAGAAATCGGCGTAAACGAGCTGGTAGGCGGAGGAGGTCATGAGTGGAAGGTACGAATTTGGGGGAAGTCAAAAGTCAAAAATCAAAAGTCAAAAAGGGGTCGCGGGTGGGTAGGTTTCGTGGTGGTGGAGGGGCTGGTTCACGCAAAGACCGGCGTGAAAAAAATCGCCGCCTGAATTCAAACACGGTTACCCGCT
>JASGFZ010000315.1:0-3222 GCA_047605345.1 Flavihumibacter sp.
TTTATTTCGGCCATGCCCACCAATCTGTATGGCCCGAACGACAACTACGATCTTCAAAATTCACATGTGCTGCCGGCGCTGATCCGCAAATTCCATGAAGCCAAACTAAAGAACGAACCGCAGGTGGTGATTTGGGGAACAGGCAAGCCTTTAAGAGAATTTCTGCACGCCGACGACCTGGCCGATGCCTGCTATTACCTGATGCGGCATTACAATGAACCAGGGCTGGTGAATATTGGTGTGGGCCATGATATTTCCATCGGCGACCTTGCCCGGCTCGTAAAAAAGATTGTAGGGTATGAAGGCGAGATCGTACATGATCTCAGCAAGCCCGACGGCACCCCCCGCAAGCTGATGGATGTTTCCAAACTGCATTCATTCGGCTGGCACGATACCATCCCGCTTGAAAAAGGCATTACCGAAGTGTATAAAGCTTACTGTAAGACGAATAGTTAAATTATGTGCGGAATAGCAGGCATTATCCAGTTTAACGGCCAGCCGGTAGAAGAAGACAGGCTGCGCGCGATGAGTGCCGCTATGGCTCACCGCGGCCCCGATGCGGAAGGCTTCTTTCTGGAAAAAAACTACGGGCTCGCCCACCGGCGGCTGAGTATTCTCGACCTGTCGACTTCAGCCAACCAGCCTTTTTCGGATAGTGCTCAACGTTATATCACCGTGTTCAACGGTGAATTGTATAATTACCGGGACGTGCAGCGTAATATGCCGGAGCATGTTTTCAAAACCACCAGCGATACCGAAGTGCTGGTAGAGTGGTTTGCCCGCAAAGGCATCGAAGGGATCGACGATTTCAGCGGAATGTTCGCTTTCGCGATGGTTGACCGGCACACCGGCGACATTACCCTGGTACGGGACCGTTTTGGCGTAAAGCCTTTGTATTATTACCAGGACGAAGAACGGCTGCTCTTTGCTTCCGAACTGAGGGCTATTCTCGCTTCCGGTTATGTAAAAGCCGTGCTCGATCCCGTGGCTTTGCGGTCTTATTTCAGGTACCAGTCGATCGCTTCACCCGGCTCCGTTTTGGAAGGCGTGAGGCAGTTGCCGGCGGGGCATTTTCTGCAAATCCGGAACGGGCAGCTCTCGGTCGCCTGCTGGTACGCCGTTGCCGATACCGGCGCCCCGGCCGATTTTTCGCACCCGACGGTGGTAAAGCGGCATATCAGGCAACTGCTGGAGCGGGCGGTGGAAAAGCGGCTGGTAAGCGATGTGCCGGTAGGCGCATTTCTGTCGGGCGGCATAGATTCTTCGCTGGTGGTGGCGCTGATGGCCCGTGCAGGCAGTGCACCGGTAAATACTTTCAATATTTCCTTTAAAGAAGAAGAGTTTGATGAATCGAAGTGGGCGCAGATGGTGGCCCGGAAATACAATACCCGTCACCAGTCGATCGAATTGAAGCCGTCGCACTTCCTTGACGAACTGACCAATGCCCTCGATGCGATGGATAGCCCCAGCGGCGACGGTATCAATTCTTATGTAGTATCCAAAGCCGTGCGGCAACAGGGCATTACAGTGGCGCTCAGTGGTATCGGGGGCGATGAGTTGTTTGCAGGCTATCCTTTCTTCCCCACTTACCTGAAGATAAGGCAGCGTTCACAGATATGGGATAGCTCCACCCAGCTGCGGCAGGTTGCCGGTAAAATGATGGAATGGAACAACCGCCTCAACCTGTCCAAGATCAAGACCCTGCTGGAAGCAAAGAAAAGCAGCATTGCGTGGTTGTATCCGGTATTCAGGCAGGTGCTTCCCGATAGTATTCCTGCTGCGATTCTTGATTTGCCCGACCATGATGGCGTGGTACAGGAAGCGTTGCTGGAGCAGGAAGCCATTATCGATCAGCTGCCGCTGCTAAGCCAGGTAACCGTAGCCGAGCTGATGGGCTATACCCAGAATACGCTGCTTAAAGACATGGACCAGATGAGCATGGCAGTGGGCCTGGAACTGCGCGAGCCTTTCTTTGACCACGACCTGGTCCGCTATGTGCTGCAGGTGCCCGATAGCCTGAAATTTCCCGAAACACCCAAAAAGCTGCTGGTCGAAAGCTTACAGGGACTCATTCCCGATGAGGTTATCTTCCGCCCCAAAAAAGGATTCACTTTTCCCTGGAAGCACTGGATGAAAAATGAGCTCAAGCCATTTTGCAGCTCCATGATCAGGTCGTTTGCCGGGCGTAAGGGCGTAAACAACAGGATGCTGCTACAGCATTGGAATGATTTTCTGCTCGACGAAACACAGGCCAAATGGATGGATATCTGGCTTTTTGTGGTACTGGAATACTGGTTGCAAAAGAACGAAGTGGAAATCAACTAACCGAAACCGGCCGGCTATGTTCTCTTTTTTCAAACGGGAAAAGCATCCTTCTGTCGATCTGAGCGGTATCGGGGTAGATATGCACAGCCACCTTGTGCCCGGTATTGATGACGGCTCTCCTGATGCGGAAACCTCCCTGTCGCTGATCAGGGGTTTAAAGGAACTCGGCTATGCCCGTTTTATCTGTACACCCCATATATTGCGGGATCTGTATCCGAACGATGATGCCAGCATCGGGTTTGCTTTAGGGCAACTGCAGGCTGCGCTGGACTCAAATAAAGACAGCACCGCCGTTTCAGCCGCCGCTGAATACATGATAGATGATTATTTTGAACAGCTGCTGGCAGAAAAAAAGCCGCTGAGGTGCCTCAGCGGAAACCTGGTGCTGGTGGAGTTTTCATTCGTAAGCCTGCCTTACGATTGGAAAAAGGTGTTTTTTGACCTGCAGGTAGCCGGTTACCAGCCAGTACTCGCACATCCCGAAAGGTACACTTACCTGGCCGCCGAAAAAGCCATTTTCAGGCAGATGGCCGATATGGGTATTTTATTGCAGGTGAATATCAATTCGCTGACGGGTTACTACGGTAAACTGCCGCTGCAGCTGGCCACTGAAATGATCAGGCAGAAGATCGTTTCGCTGCTGGGCACCGACTGTCATCACCAGCGCCACCTGGATGCCATGAGGAACGCTGCGCGACTCATGCCTGCTGTGAACAGACTTCTTGACGACGGCGTGTTGATGAACAGTCAATTGTTGTAAAACCTGCCAGGGAGCTGCCAAATCAACCGGTTTTTACCCCAAAAATGACATAGGCGCGACATTTGCCTGGAAGGTTTAACAATTCGGCTTCACCGCCAATTGGTACCTTTAACGTTCAACCAATAAATATATATAGA
>JASGFZ010000316.1:0-3216 GCA_047605345.1 Flavihumibacter sp.
AATAATAGAAGTATGTTGATGATTTACCCGGCTTAGCGAAGAAGCTGAATGGAGCTGTGGAAAAGACGGGACAATGTACTTTCATCATATTAAAATAAAAAATAATTGAAAGACGGGGAACAAAAATGGGGCCCGGCTGGAGATCGCAGATAGAATCCATACCTAAGTTAAATCCAACCCAATGAATAACAATCCGTGCCATACGCACAGGCGTGTTTCAATGCTTGTGAATATGTTGGTTTTGAGCCTTTTGCACTTCCAATCCGCTTTTACCCAGCAAAACTCAATTTCCCTTTCGCCCGCCGTAGGAACCATCGTGTCAGGGTACCTTGAACACCTGCCGCAAGATTACGTAAGTAACCCTTCTAAGAAATATCCGTTAATGATCTTTTGTCACGGCATTGGAGAAGTTGGCGATGGCAGTGCTGAATCACTGGAAAAAGTGAAGCGGAACGGTCCACCGAACCTCATTGAAAAGGGGGCATTTCCTGCATCGTTTACAGTTAACGGGCAGGCGTTTTCGTTTATAGTCATATCACCTCAGTTTAATAAAACTTATGTACCCGCAGCCAGGCTCAGCGAATTCATCGATTGGGTAGTGGCAAAATACCGGGTGGATGAAAGCAGGATTTATGTTACCGGCCTGAGCATGGGCGGAGGTGTTACCTGGGTATATGCCACCGACAATACCAGCTATGCCAAACGCCTGGCAGCCATCGTGCCGGTATGCGGCGCCAATACGCCCAGCGAGCAGAAAGCGGCTGTAATGGCTTCGCAGAACCTGCCGATCTGGGCGCTCCATAACGATGGCGACCCGACCGTGCATGTAAACAATTCGATCAACTACGTAAAATACGTAAATGCCTATACGCCGGCAGCCAATCCCCAGGCCCGGCTGACCGTTTGGAGCTCAAACAGCCATAACGCCTGGTCAAAGGCCTATGACCCGGCCTACCGCGAAGAAGGAAAGAATGTGTACGAATGGATGCTGCAATATACCAGGGCAGCCGGGCAGCCGCAGGCCAACACGCCTGTTCCGTCTGTTCCGGTTACACCCAACCAGGCGCCGACCGCCCGGGCAGGAAACGATATCAGCATCAGCCTTCCCGCCAATACAGCAATCCTCGACGGATCCGGCTCTACCGACCCCGACGGCCAAATCACCGCTTATGCATGGAAGCAGCTGAGCGGGCCGGCCGCCACACTCACAAATGCCGGCTCGGCCATTGCCACCGCGCAATTCCAGGTGGCGGGGAACTACAGCTTCCAGCTGACCGTTACCGACAACGACAACACTACCGGCGCCGACACGGTTTCTGTTACCGTGCTGGAAGCTGAAAATACAGCCCCCTTTGCTTTTGCAGGCGATGATACCACCCTTCAACTGCCAGATGCCAGCCTGGTGCTGAATGGCAGCCAGTCGTACGACAGCGACGGTACCCTCCAGTTTTACCGCTGGCAGCAAACCTCGGGCGCACCGGTAACCATCGCATCGCCCGATGCCGCCAGCACCGTCGTATCGGGATTTGCCGCTGCCGGCAGCTACAGCTTCAGTTTAACGGTAACCGATAACCGAAATGCTGCCGCTACCGCATCAGTGACCGTCACTGTCAAAGAAGCTGTTGTGGTGGTGCCTGAACCCGTAAAAGGCAGTCCCATCGCCAATGCCGGCCCGGCAATAACCGTGAAGCTGCCGATAGACAGTGTGGGGCTTGATGCCAGCCGGTCAACAGATGAAGACGGTAAAATCGTCGCCTACAAATGGACAGCCCTCAACGGCATCAAACTGGCTATACAGAACGCCAACTACCCGCGTACAAAAATTATCAATATGGTGCCGGGCACCTACCAGGTTGAGCTGATGGTGACCGACAATGAAGGGAAAGACCGGTAAGGACACCCTGAACATTACGGTGCTGAATTTCGATGCACCCTCTTCGCCCCACGACACGAACATTGCCCCCACCGCCAACGAAAAAGTGACGCCGTATACAGGTCAGTTTGAATACGGCCTGAATCCCGGCTTCTACGGCAATGGCTGGAGCGATCCGATGATCATAGACCTGGGCCGCAAAGTAGGCGCCAATACCTCGAGACTCACGCTGCCTTCCTGGTTCATCGACAAATATGGCATCAACATCCGCAAGAGCGAGTTTGAATATTATAAATCGCTCGGTATGAAGGAATTAACCCTGTTTATCGAAAAGCCTGCCGACGACCAGCTGGAAAATCAAACCTATGGCGATTGTGGTAACCCGAAAACCTTCGCCAACCTGTACGAGGACATCTGGGACAATGGCGAAAACGGTACCCCCATCAACGATAACAACTATTTTGCCGCTTACGTGTACCGCTTGCTGATGAATTATGGCGAATATGTTAAGTTCTGGGAAATATGGAACGAGCCCGATTTCAGCTATAGTTCCGGCGCCTGGAAACTGCGGGGCCAGCCAGGCAACTGGTTTGACAATAATCCCACTCCCTGTGAGCTGGAAAACCTCCGCGCGCCCGTTTTCGAATACATCCGGATGCTGCGTATTGCCTATGAAGTGATCAAAACCTACCAGCCCGATGCACGCATCTGTACCGGTGGTATCGGTTATGAATCGTTCCTCGACGTGATTCTGCGTAATACCGACAATCCCGATAATGGTAAAGTGTCTGAAAAATACCCACTGACCGGCGGCGCTTATTTCGATGTGCTCAGCTTCCACGATTATCCGCAGTACGAGCTGACCAAGTGGGACCTTTCCAAAGGCGGTTTTGTGAGCAAACGCCATTCAGACGAAGCGGCCAACCAGCTGATCGCTCATAAAAACACCATGGAAGCCCTGCTGTACAAATACGGCTATGGCACCAACTACCCGGCTAAATATGTGATCTGTACCGAAACCAATATACCCCGCAAAAAATACGGTGACTATATCGGTTCCGATGAGGCGCAGCGGAATTATACCATGAAATCGCTGGTGAAAGCCCAGGCCAATGGTATCCGCCAGCTGTACTTTTTCTCTACCGGCGAAACCGCCGATTACAATACCGCATCCAGTGGCTTTAACCTGATGGGCATGTACGAAAACCTGAAGCGCGACGCCAAAGGAAAAGAGAAGATGACCGAGCAGGGAATTGCCTTTAAAACGACTTCCGGCCTGCTTAAAGGATATAATTATGACTCGCTGCAAACTTCGGCACTGAAATTGCCAGCATCGGTGGATG
>JASGFZ010000317.1:0-3207 GCA_047605345.1 Flavihumibacter sp.
CGGCGTCAGCTGCTGCCCCAGGTAACCGGGATTTTCCTCCTCTTTGGGTAACTTCTTATCGATGGTTTCCAACAGCGATAGAGGCAGCTTGTCGGCATGCGCGCCAAAAAATCGTTTGATCGCAGGAATGGAAGCAGTATGTGCGAAGGTCAACGTGGCCGAGGCAAATTCTTCCGACCACTCATTGGTAAAATGATCCGCTTCATCCAGTATGCGGCCCATCTCGTAACTGGGCGTTAAAAACCTGGCAGCATATTTCTCTGCATCGGGTTGCGGCAGCAGGCCGATCGCTTCGGGAAGGAACATACGGGGACTCTTATCGATCGCAGCCTGCAACCAGGCTGGCTGGCTAAAGCGGATCGCGGCCAGGGCAATGCCTTCTATATACCAGTTTCCGTTGTCCGCCCGGGCAAAGAGATCCATCACAGTTTGCCTATCAGCCGCCAAATGATCAGACCACCATTGCGGAGGCACGGCGCAAAAAAGCTGGTAAAGGAGATACAGCTCGTCGCTGGTCTTTTTATCGGGCGCTACCTGGTCAATACCGGTTTTGAAAACAAGGGGGTCTGCCGGCGCCAGCGTTATGTTGAGCGCCTTGGTTTTCTGCAGGCCCAACAGCGACCGCTGCTGCGTCAACTGAACGGATCGCACCAGCACATCCCAATATGACGCCACTACAGAAGAGGCCGGGATGATTTTCATCAATGACAAGGCCGCTTCTCTCAGCTTTACGCTTTTTTCATTGAGCAGCGTCTCCAGCCAGGGCAGGTCGTTTTCACCGGCGCCGGCCGACAGTTGTTGCAGCAGCTCCAGCCGGGCGGCCAGCGGTTCCTGCGGCCAGGCAGCCTGCAACAGCTCCCGGGCTTTGCCGGCATCTTTATTTCTCAGCCACAACAGGTATGCTTTTCGCGCCGGCAGCGCACCCGTATGCCATTGCTCTTCGGCGGGTTCTTCCTGCGAATCAAATTTCCAGCCGGGGTTCCACTGCTGCAGCCAGCTTCCGCGGTTACCCGTTACCGTTAGTATCTTTTCCTGCAGGGAAGGATGCTTAACCGCCTGCTCAAACAGAGCGGGTATCCATTCGGGCGGCACGATCTGCCCACGCTTCACCGCTCCGTCCAACCAGAGCGATAACAGGGCCACAGCGCCATTGTCGAGCGTCAGCCGCAAAACCTGTTGTGCCTTCGCAGCAACATAAGGTTGCACTTCGCCTGCAGCCGGATCAACAGCAGCCTTCTCTTTTCGTGCAGGCAAAGCGCCACACTGGCGATAATTATACACCAGCGCCGCCGATTGCAGAAAGGCCTCTTCCCTGCCGGCCGCCACCTGCTGAATAGCCACGATGGGTTGCCTGAGCATTTCATCGAATTCTTCGGGCTGCAAGGGTTTTTTATCGGTTCCCAGCAGGGCTGCATTGATAACGGTTGTCCAGTTTTTCATCAGAGCGCTTTATACAGGCCATCCGCCACGATGCCAAGTGGTTCATATTTGTTTTCTTTTCCGATCACGACCATAGCCTGCGGGCGGCCGCCATTCAGCGCCAGCAGTTTCCATATGCCGCTGTAGTTTTCCGGCAACGCAACCATGTATCCTTCTGCATCTTTCAGGAACCAGGCATTGTTGTGCTGTACAGCCGTCAGCGCATCAACAATGAAAGGCCGTTCCATGCGAACAGGAAACCTGGCGCAACTGTTGGTTTCTTCTTCTGCCACCGACAACCAGCCGGGGCGTGCCGACAAGGCAAAAGGATGCTGCCCGTACACCTGCCGTTTGATCAATGCCCGCAACGGGTTAACAGAAGGGAAATACACCAGCTCGGCTTCGATCTGCATGCCCGGCGTCAGCAACAGGTTGGCACCCTGTCCGTTTACAATAAACTGCAATACCAGTGCAAACTGTTTCGACTGCATGCCGTATAACCAGAATTTTTCCACCACCAGGCGGTCATCTTCCGATACCTGCTTTCCTGCAACAAGCCAGTGATCGGTTAGGCCGTTCTGGGCTTTCAATTCATCCTGCGACAAGGTAAAGCCCGTCCAGGTACGCAACTCCTGCTGCAATAATTCGGGCAGTGTGTCTTTCTGTTGGTAGGCTTTTGCCACGATATAGAGTTGCAAAAGGTTGTCCAGGAACGCCGACTGCCAGCCTTCCTGAGTGAAAGCCGTGTTACCGAGTGTACGCACCATCGAGGCAAGCCCGGTTGCCTGGGCATCTACCAGGAGCCGGGCCATACCATCCCAAAAGGAATGGTTTTTTTCGGGCGCGTAAATAATGCCCTGCCGGATGATATCCTGTATCCAGCGAAGCAGCTCTTCAATACCATCGTTCACTTTCTGCTCGCGCGCCTGTATCCGTTTGGCTTTGGCGGCTTCGTCTGCAGGTTTATCAGCTGTTTCCGTTTTTTTCTCTTCCCGTGCCGCGCGCTTACCCATCCATTCGCTTACCCAGGCAGGAACCTCCCCTTCAGTGAAAGCAGCGGCATCGCGGGCCAGCAAAAGGCCCAGGGCGATACCATGTTTACACGGAAACTTACGGCTGGGGCAGGAACATTTAAATGCAATATTATGCAGGTCGATGGCTGTTTGGTAGGGTTTGCTGCCGCTGCCCTGGCACTCACCCCAGGCAGCATCTTTATTTCTCCCACGCGTTACCCACCTGGCAGGGCTGGCAAGGTCTTTCCCGGCTTTTTTCGATGCATCGTCGGGCGCAAGCGCCAGCACCTGTTCTTCAATAAGGTTCACTTCAATCAATTGATGACAGTAAGATAGGCAGGCAGGCGGTAATATCAAAATGCTTTCATCGTTTACGATTACTTAACACCCGGCTGCTCATTTGCCCGGCAGACCCGTTATTTTTGGGGTCAGTCGTCAACATATGAAAAAGATACTCGTTGTAATAGGATGCCTGTTGCAAATCCAGGCCATGGCGCAACCTGCCAAAAAGGTGGTTCTGATCACCATCGATGGTTTTCGCCCGGATTTTTATCTCGACAGCAGCTGGCATACACCCCATTTACGTTCGATACTGCAAAACGGTGCTTATGCAAAAGGCGTGAACAGCGTATTTCCATCGATGACCTATCCCTCACACACCAGTATCATCACCGGTGTATGGCCCGCGAAACACGGCATTTACTACAACAACAAACCCGCACCGAAAGACAGTATTTACTGGATGGCGTCATCGATAAAAGTACCTACGCTCTGG
>JASGFZ010000318.1:0-3205 GCA_047605345.1 Flavihumibacter sp.
AGGGCGCGTACTTCATTGAAATTGCAGATCCAGATACCTTCTTTCTCACCGAACTGCGGCAGGTCGTCGGGCATGGTTTGCGTAACCAGCACCGCCAGGTCGGCGCCCTGGCTGCGCATATCGGCTTTGAGCTTTTCCACCCAGTCTTTTGAAAAGTTCTTGGCTCTTTTGCTTTCGAAAATAATGCGACCGCATTCCTGCCCCAGTTGGTTGCGAACGGTTAGCACGCTGTCGGCGCCCCGCACACCCTTACCCACTTCCGCCACCAGGTCGAACGGAAAGGCGGCGCGCAGCATTTCTTCCAGCGCCAGCTCCTGGATCTCGCCCTGTAGCTGGGTGCTGCCCTGTTCTGCCTTGCGGCGCATTTCTTCGGCGAGCGCCTTCTGGTCGGCGAGCTGTTTTTTGAGCTCTTTTAGCTGCAACTGGTATTCCGTTTCTTTTACGGCCAGTTTCTGCTCTTCGATCTGCCGTAATTCTTCGGCCAGCCTGGTTCGTTCTGCCTGTAGTTTTTTCTGCAGCTCGATGTCTATCTCTGCTTCCCGGTTTTTAAGCTCCTGCTCGCGGCGCAGGTATTCCAGCTCTTTCTGGCGTGCCAGCTTCAGCTTCTCTTCATGATCGCGGTTGGCCTCCTGCAGCGCCTGCAGGCGGGTTTCGAAGTCGGCCCGGGTGGATTTGCGGATAGCGGTTTCGGTCTCTTCCTGCTGCTTTTTCAGCTCTTCCCGCAGCTTTAGCTGGAATTCAAGGTCTTTGCGCTTCAGCTCTTCGTCCTTTGTTTTTTTATAATCAACCATCTGCTGGCGCAGGTCATTCTTTTCCTTTTCGATCGCTTCTTTGAGCTCGTCGTTCAGCGCGTCTTCCAGTGGAAACTCGTGGCTGCAATGCGGGCATTTGATATTCGTGGGCATGCCGGCAAATTACGAAAGTTCTTCTCACCCGTCGGGTGCCACCCGACGGGTGAATGCGGCACTCTTTACCCGTCGGGAATTCCCGACGGGATTAGCGGACGGGTATTCCCGACGGGTAATAGGAATAATTTGCAGTAAATGGACAACCGGTGGAAGTTGCGGGTATTCCTCACCCGTCGGGTGCCACCCGACGGGTGAGGAAGAATAATTGTTTTAATTTTCAGAAAATATTGAAAATATTGTATTTTTGTGTTGAAAATCTGTTGTATGAGAACGCTTCGCAACCATATTATTCTGTACGACGAGGAATGCCCGATGTGTAAGGCTTACACCCGGGGTTTTGTGAAAGCCGGCATGCTTGGCGACGAGGGCAGGCAGTCGTACCAGCAGGTTCCGGCCGCATTTTGCCCGCTGATCGACCCGCAGCGGGCGGCCGACGAAATAGCCCTCGTTAACACCGAAACAGGCGCCGTTTCCTATGGTATCGACAGCCTGTTCACCGTGATTGGTCACTCATTCCCGGTATTTGCCCCTTTGTTCAGGTGGAAGCCCTTCCGCTGGCTGGCCCGCAAATCATATGCTTTCATTTCCTATAACCGGCGTGTGATCATGCCTGTTGATACAAGAAAACAAAGCGCGTCGGTGCAGCCGCGGTTCAGGCTTTCTTATCGTATCGCCTACCTGGCAGCCGCCTGGCTGATCACTTCGCTTATACTTGGCCGTTACAGCGTTTCGCTGGAACCGCTGCTGCCTCCCGGCACCTGGTATCGTGAATGGCTGATATGTGCCGGACAAATACCATTCCAGGCGCTCGTGATTCACTATACCAATCCTGCAAAAACCTGGCAGTACCTCGGTAATATGATGACGATCTCGCTGGCAGGCGCCTTGCTGCTGCTACCCCTGCTGCTGATGGGTAACCTGTTGCATGCCCCCGTTGCTTTTTTTGCCGGCAGCTTTCTGCTGATAGCCGCGTTGATGCTGCTGGAGCACATCCGGCGCTGCCGCCTGCTCCAGGTCAATCCAGTGTTGTCTGCCAGTTGGGTGCTGTACAGGGTGATGCTATTGTTCATCATTGTTTAACCATCACCGTATGAAATACAATAAGATCATCATCGCCGGCGGTAACGGTTACCTGGGCGTGCTGCTGAGCAATTACTTCCTGCCCATGACCCGCGAACTGGTTGTTTTGTGCCGGAACATCCCCTCGCAAAAACTACCGCTCACCTATGTGTTATGGAACGGAAAAGACGAGGGCCCGTGGATGGAGACCCTGGAAAACGCAGACCTGCTCATCAATCTTTGCGGCAAGAACGTGAACTGCCGTTACACAGATACTAATAAAAAACAGATCATCGAATCCCGCACCGGGCCCACCCATGCACTTGGGCAGGCGGTGCAGCAACTGTTGCACCCGCCGAAATGCTGGATCAATGCCAGCTCGGCCACCTGGTATCGCTCGGCACACGACCGGCCGCAGTCTGAAGCCGACGGCGACGAAGGGTACGGATTCTCCATAGACGTAGTGAACGCCTGGGAGCAGGCATTTTTTCAGTACCAGTTTTCCCATACCCGGCAGATCGCGCTGCGCACCGGTATCGTACTCGGGCGTTCCGACGGCGCTTTCCCGCGTATGCTCAACCTGGTGAAATGCGGACTTGGCGGTCACCAGGGCAATGGCCTCCAGATGATGAGCTGGATTCATGAACATGACCTGGCACGAATCGTCGACTGGCTGGCTGCCGGAAACGGCACCGGTATTTACAATGCCACCGCGCCCGGTCCCTTCAGCAACCACGGCTTCATGAAAACACTCCGTCGCGGCTATGGTATTTCCATCGGACTACATGCGCCTCAATGGCTGCTGGAACTCGGCGCCAGGCTTGTTGGCACCGAAACGGAATTGTTGCTGAAAAGCCGCTGGGTGCTTCCCGAACGCCTGCAGCAGCAGGGCTTCCGCTTTCATTACGCGACGGCCGGCGATGCCATTAATGATCTCGTCTCTTTACGCTGCTAAAATTCATACATTTAATGTATGCCCAGATTAGTAACGTTTGCATGCATGCTGCTGCTCTTATTCACCTGCAGGCAGCCCGATAAAAGCAGCGGGAACCAGCCCGCCGCCGATTCACTGACCGAACAGCAGAAGCACCTTCCCGAAAATGCGCTCCGCGGACTCAATATAGCCGACGGTCTGGAAGTAACGCCCTTTGCCGCCGAACCAATGTTGCAGAACCCCACCAACCTTGATGTAGACGATCGCGGCATTCTGGTGCGGCGCCTTGTCGACCAAGCCGACA
>JASGFZ010000319.1:0-3190 GCA_047605345.1 Flavihumibacter sp.
AACCCGTTCATGTCTGTCCACAGGTATCCCGGCGTATAAAAATAAAAGAACAGGTTGTAGTTCATGTGTCCGAAAGTGCGCATCAGGAACATGCTCACCCAGATCAGCAGGGTAACGCCATGCGCCGCGAACTTGTTGTTCATGACGGTATGTACGGCAAACGACAGCAGGATCATCTGTACAAAACCCGGGAAAGTGAGCAGGAACATCTCGGTGAGGTACATGCCGGGTTTATAGATGGTGAATCCGTTGATGGTCTGGATGGCCATGCCCACCAGCATGGGCACCAGGCAGAGCAGCAGGGCTGTGCCGATCAGTCCGCCGATCTTTGAGAAATAAAACACCTTATCCGGTACCGGCAGGGCATCGTTGATCACATTGAAGCGGGTCGTTTTTTCACGGTGTACCGCTTCGCCGGTATAAAACAGCAGGATGATGAATATGAAGACGGTGTAATTATAACTCTTGTAATCCATCATCAGCATGGTGAGCGGCCGGTTGGGAACGCTGTAAATCTTGTCACCGAGCCAGGAGTCGATGATAAGAAAGATGGTGCCACCCAGTAATATGGCGCGGAAATAATTGTCGCGCACTACATTGAGGAATTCAATTTTCGCCAGGTCCCACCAGATGCGCAGTGAATGCCGGCTGTCGAATTGCTTTGTAACGGCCGGTATGGTTTTGTTCCCGTATTCGGGTTCCTTTGCTTTTTTCTTTTTCTCTTTGACCGTTTCGGGTTGCAAAAATTTTTCGAAACTGAATCTTGCGTAACAGAATACGGTGATCAGTATACTGACCGTGAGCCAGATCAGGCGGTTATACAACACCGGTTTGGTAACGGGCAGGATCAGGGTATTTTTCTCCGCAGGCGTATAAAAACGGGTTTCAAGCTCATAAGTATTCAGCGCAAAGGGGTCCAGCAGCTTTACCAGCCGGTGGTTTTCGATATCGCTAACCAGGAAGCTGGCGAGCAGGTAACCGATAAAGAGCAGCATGCTGGCGCTGTAAATGACCGTCACATTGCGGGTAAGCGCCACCAGTGAAAAGAAGATGACCGAAGGGAACAGCAGGTTGATGATGCTGAATACAAAATAGGGTTGGAAATAATTCCACAGGTGGTTGGGGCCGATGCGTTCGGCGGGCACCCAGCCCAGGGCGGGACCGACAACACTGCCCAGCAGGCCGCCCCAGTTAAAGGCGGTGCCGATCAGCAGTACAAAGACAAATGAACCCAGAAACCTTCCCCAGAAATAACCGGCCTTGGTGATGGGATACGAGAAGAGATAGTAGCGGGTCTGGTGCTCGATATCGCGGTACAGCGGCACGCCCATGATGGCCGAGCAAACGATCAGCATAAACATGCTGAAAGTGGTATTGGCCTCGCCGAGCGTCCAGGGCGCATTGTGAAATACTTTTTCCGAAGCCGGCGATGAGCCGGTGCCGACGGCGAGCAGCCCGAATAAGAAGAAGATGAAGAAATAGATATAGGTGGCGGGCCGCTTGAGGCGGTATTTTATTTCAAAGAGGAAAATCTGCCGGAACATACAGTTGGTTTGTGTGGTCAAATGGTGATGAGGTCCATTTCTGCGGCGATGTGGGTGAAGTACACATCTTCCAGTACGGGTGCGGCCGGCTCGAAGCCATCGCCCGGCGGCAGTTCGCTGTAGATACGAATGGACAGCTGTCCGCCGCGCAGTTGCACCGAGATCACTTTATACCGGTTCCTGTATTCTTCTATGGCGGTTTTGGGGATGGTTTTGCTGTAAATAGTTCCGGCCATGCTTTCAATGGCGATATCGGGTTGCCCGCGGTACAGCAGCCGCCCCTTGCAGATGATGGCAAATTCCTGGCAGAGGGTGCGCACATCTTCCACGATATGGGTGGAAAGGATCACAATGGTGTTTTCGCCGGTTTCGCTGAGCAGGTTGTAAAACCGGTTTCGTTCGGCGGGGTCGAGGCCTGCCGTGGGTTCATCTACAATGATCAGCCGCGGATTGCCGACCAGGGCCTGCGCAATGCCGAATCGTTGCTTCATACCCCCGGAAAACGTACCCAGGTTTTTCTTTCTTTCGCTGTACAGGTTGACGCGGTGCAGGAGGGCGGCAACCAGTTCTTTTCTTTCGCCGTGGTGGTGAATGCCTTTCAGTTGCGCGATATGATCGAGCATCTGTTCGGCGCTGATCTTGGGATATACGCCGAACTCCTGCGGCAGGTAGCCGAGCATCCGGCGAATCCGCTCTTTCTCTTTCAATACATCGATATCATCGAGCAGAATGCTGCCGCTGTCGGCTTCCTGCAAGGTAGCGATGGTGCGCATGAGCGATGATTTTCCGGCGCCATTGGGGCCAAGCAATCCGAACATACCCTGTTGAATATCGAGGTCGATGCCCTGCAGGGCTTTAACGCCATTGGCATAGGTCTTTGTAAGCGACCGGATGGATAGCTGCATGTACGAAGGTTTGGTGAGGGATAGGGGAAGATACCAAATGTTACCCATCGGCGCAGTAGGGGCAAGGGGGTATTTTTCCCGGTCTCTTATTCTGACCGCAGGCTATCCACGGGATTGGCGAATGACGCTTTGATCACCTGGTAGCTGATCGTGAGCAATGTAATGGCGCCCGTAATGCCGGCGGCCACCAGGAATACCGGGGCGTCTATTTTTACCCGGTAGGCATAGTCCTGCAACCAGCGGTTCATCAGCCACCACGCAACCGGCCCGGCTATCAGCAGCGACAGCAGTACCAGCAGTATATAATCCGCAGAAAGCAAACGGGTAATCGTCAGTGCAGAAGCACCCAGCACTTTTCGAATGCCGATCTCTTTGGTTCTTCGCTGCGCGGCAAAGCTGATCAATCCTAAAATGCCGATGGCTGCCAGTACAATGGATAATATGCTGAAGAAACTGAATAATTGCTGCAGCTTGCTTTCCTGCCTGTATTGTTCTTTCAGCGTTTCGTCTGTCCAGCGCATATCAAGGTAGCGGTCGGGAAAGAACCGGTTCCAGGTTTTATTGATGCCGGCGATAACCTGCTGTTCTTTTCCCGGCAGCACCTTTACCAGGATATTGCCGTAGGATGTGTTTTCGGAACAGTAGATAACAGTCGGGGCGATCTTTTCTTTAAAACTGAGATTGTGTATATCATCGATGATACCGACGGCGATATTGTCGAGCGATTTGACCGGTTGGTTG
>JASGFZ010000320.1:0-3186 GCA_047605345.1 Flavihumibacter sp.
GGCAATACGGTAAAAACCCGGTATCGGTGATGCCCGCGCTTGTTTCGTATTGCGACCTGGTGATGGGCAATATCTGGAGCATGCACAGCCTGCTGGGCGTGCCGGTGAATGAAGACATACACACGGATCCGTCTGATGGCAAGTACCTCGATCATGCCCGCAGCAGTGCCGCCTTCCTGTTTGCACAGTTTCCCGGGGTGAAGTTTGCGGCGAATACGTTTCGTTTCGATACGCCCGGCGGTATCCGGTATTTTGCGAGCCTCGATGAGCCGGGGCGGCAATATGTGTCGCCGGTATTCGATGTGAGATCGGTAGTGGATAAAGTGGGCAGCGGCGATTGCTTTATGGCCGGACTGATACTGGGTTTTTGCCGGAGTTGGGCCGAAGGGGAGATCATCCGCTTTGCCGCCAAAGCCGCGATCGGCAAGCTGCAGGAACAGGGTGACGCCACCAGTCAAACGATAGAAGCGATACTTCAGGGATGAAGTAGCGCCATGCCGTATAAAAATAAAACATGTCTGCACCAACCGCCAAGCTCCGCTGGGATATGCACCCTGGTATTTTTCGCCACCACCATCAATTACCTTGACCGGGCGGTGATCAGCCTGCTGAAATCAGACCTGGAAAAACAATTCAACTGGAGCGAATCCGATTACTCCCAAATCGTTATTGCTTTTCAGCTTTCCTACGCGATCGGCCTGTTGCTTGCAGGCAAACTGGTTGACCACCTCGGCACGAAAGCGGGCTATGCCTGGTCTATCCTGCTCTGGAGCCTGGCTGCCATCGGCCATGCCGCCGTTCGCTCCACCGGCGGCTTTGTGGCGGCAAGGGCAGCCCTGGGGTTCAGCGAAGCGGGCAATTTTCCCGCAGCGATCAAGACCATTGCCGAATGGTTCCCCAAAAAAGAACGGGCCTATGCCACCGGCATTTTCAATTCGGGTGCTGCCATGGGTGCCATCCTGGCGCCGCTGACCGTGCCCTTTATTGCCGCCTCGATGGGCTGGCAATGGGCATTCATCATTACCGGTGCGGTGGGTTTTGTGTGGCTGTTCTGCTGGCAGCGTGGGTATGCGAAGCCGGCTGCACATCCGCGCATTACAGCAAACGAGCTGGCGTATATCAACAGTGATGCCGATGAAGCGGTTACCGAAGAACCGGTGGAGAAGCCGGTATCGTGGCTGGCGATCATCCGGTTCAGGCAGGCCTGGGCCTTTATACTGGGCAAGTTCCTGACCGATCCCGTTTGGTGGTTTTACCTGTTCTGGCTGCCTGCTTACCTGAAAGCGCAATACGGCATTGACCAAACAGCGGTAGCGTTTCCTGTGGCATTGGTGTATGTGATGTCGGCCGTGGGCAGTGTGGTGGGTGGATGGCTGCCGATGTACCTTATCAAAAACGGCCAGCCGGTATTCAGGGCCCGCAAAGCCAGCATGCTGGTATATGCACTGGCTGCATTGCCCGTGCTGCTGGCGCAAAAACTGGGTGCTGTGAATATGTGGTGGGCCGTGATCATTATCGGGCTGGCTGCGGCTGCGCACCAGGCCTGGTCGGCCAATATTTTTACCACTGCCTCAGATATGTTCCCGAAAAAAACGGTGGCTTCTGTTACCGGCATGGGGGGCATGGCCGGTGCACTGGGCGGTATGCTGATCGCTTACCTGGCGGGCAGGCTGTTTGACCATTACAAGCTGCTGGGCAATATTGAAAAAGGCTATTCGATCATGTTTGTGATCTGCGGTTTTGCTTACCTGGTCACCTGGCTGCTGATGCATTTGCTGGCGCCCCGCATGCGAAGGGTGAATTTTTAACGAAATGTTTTCAATCCAAGTATAATTAGTATTTTTCCCAACATGAAAAAGTCTACAGGAATCAGTTTGTCTGCCATGATGTTCATGGAGTATTTTATCTGGAGCGCCTGGTACGTAACGATGGGTACCTATATGAAGGCGCAGCTCCAGAGCAGCGATATTCATATAGGCGCCGCTTTCAGCGCACTGGCGATAGCTACTATGATTTCGCCTTTTTTTGTGGGTTTGATCGCCGACCGGTATTTCTCGGCCCAGAAAATAATGGGTGTATTGCACCTGGCCGGCGCCATATTACTGGTACTGGCTACCAAGGTGACGAATAACCAGGTTTTTTACTGGGTCATACTTGCGTATTCACTGTTGTATATGCCGACCATTGCGTTGTCAAACAACATCGCTTTTTTCCAGATGAACGATCCCGGCACACAGTTTCCCTGGATAAGGGTATTCGGTACCATTGGCTGGATCGTGGCCGGTACACTGGTGGGTGCACTGGGTTTTGAGAAATCACCCAACAGCTTTTACCTGGCGGCCGGTGTTTCGGCGCTGCTTGGCCTGTTCAGCTTTTTCCTGCCGCATACACCACCCAAAGGGGCATCTGATGAAGCGGGTGCGGGTATATTGAAAAATACAGGCGTATTGTTCAAGAGCAATGCCTACCTCATATTCTTTATCGCGGCTATCCTGGTTTGTATCCCGCTTGCCTTCTATTATGGTTTTGCCAACCCCTTCCTGAATGAAGTGGGTATGAACAATGCCGCCGGAAAAATGATTCTCGGCCAGGTTTCCGAAGGCCTTTTCATTCTTGCCATTCCATTCCTGTTCAACCGCATCGGGGTAAAAAATATGCTGCTGCTCGGTATGTGCGCCTGGGTGATCCGTTACATCTGCTTTGGCTTCGGTTATGAAAACCCCAATTCATGGCTGCTCTACCTGGGTATCATTCTGCATGGCATCTGTTATGATTTCTTTTTCGTAACCGGTTATATGTACACCGAGAAAAAGCGGGCCCGGCGATCAAAAACGCCGCGCAGGGGCTTTTCACTTTCGCCACCTACGGGCTGGGGATGTTTATCGGTACCTGGGTGTCGGGTTTTGTAGCCGAGCATTATGTGATAGCCGGCGGCGGCCACCAGTGGAAGCAGATCTGGCTGGTGCCGGCGGGCATTGCCGCGGCGGTTTTACTGTACTTCCTGTTTTTCTTCCGTGATGACACTGCTTCATCAAAAGAAGCTGCAAAATAAGATATGCCGGCTCCCCTGATTAATACCGGGCTGATCGGTTTTGGTGTAGCGGGGCGGGTTTTTCTCGCCCCCTTCCTGCAACCGGTCAACGGCCTTTCGCTGACCATGATAAGCACCTCCCGCGCTGAATCAGC
>JASGFZ010000321.1:0-3173 GCA_047605345.1 Flavihumibacter sp.
ATAAAGCAGGGCATCAGTGCATCATGCTTTATTGCCAGTGTGTTTGCCGATGTGGTTTGCGCTGCCTGGGGCATCCACCATACCCGTTACCATATCAGCTATGTAAACGAGGGCGCTGTTTTTTTGCGTTATTTTCATTTTGATTTCCCCTTGCTGTTCAAAGCCATACTGGCAGGTGTTGCATTCGGGCTGGCGGGTTATATGTTTGCCGAAGTTTCACACACCATAAAAAACTACAGTAATCGTTGGATCAAAATAAAATGGCTGATACCGGCAGCAGGCGGACTTCTTATCATAGCATTTACGTACGTATTGGGTACCGGGGATTACCTCAGCCTGGGGGTAACCAACCCGGATCCGAAAGCAGTGTCCATTGTCAGCTGTTTTTCACCGGGTGGCGCTACCTATTTCAGCTGGCTGTGGAAATTGCTGTTCACGGCCATCACGCTCGGCACCGGCTTTAAAGGCGGCGAAGTAACCCCTTTGTTTTTTATCGGCGCTGCTTTGGGTAATACGATCGCTATGCTGACCGGCGCACCGGTTGACCTGATGGCGGGCCTTGGCTTTATCGCGGTATTTGCCGGGGCGACCAATACCCCCATCGCCTGCACCCTGATGGGCGTGGAACTGTTTGGGGCCGACAATGCATTGTATTATGCCGTGGCCTGTTTCACCGCTTATTATTTCAGCGGGCACTCCGGTATTTACCACGCGCAGCGCATCGGCGTTTCCAAGGTCAACCGGCTAAACCATCATACAAATGAAACACTGCACGAGGTAAGACAAAGACGCATCAAAAACAGAAAACTATGGTAAAGCAAGTTAAAACCCATTCGTTGGGCAAACTGGAGATATACATTGCCCCGGCGCATAAAGTACAGCACGGTGCACGAAGCCTGTTCCGGAAGCTGTTTCCCAAGTCGACTTATATGCACCTGATCCGGGAAGCGAGAAAAGACGGCATCATCAATGCAGCTGCGCACAGCACGCATGCCAGCTTTACTACCGACGGAAAAGCGATTACTTTCAGCGCGGAAGGCGACAATTCAAAATTGGCGATGTGTGTGGAACTGGTCGACAAACGGGAAAAGGCGGCGGCTATGCTGTTTCCGCAAGGAAAACTTTAGCTGTGGTCCAGGGGAAAGCCCTTTATGGTCTCAAGCGAACTGAACTTGTGGTTCAATGCGCTGAACGTGTGAACTGTCTTATCCAGTTGTTTTGATTCCAGCTCGAGCATGGTATCAAAGCTCCTGAAATTGTCATCGATCCTGGTTTTCAGCTGGGCGATGTATTGGGAAAGCTGCTCCCTTATTTCTGTATCCAGCTTAACACGGCTGTCTGCTATTTCGGATTTGAATTTGTCGATTACCTTTTTCTTTTTAAGCACCGAGGTGGCGCCGGCAAATAGGATCCCGATAGCGGTCAGTAATCCGCCCGTAACATCAAAGGCGGCTATTTTGGTAACAGCGGCGATGATGATTCCCACTACCGCTATACCGCTTCCGGTGGCGATGCCGCTGGAAACATTCGATTGATCGGGAAAGAGCGACTGGTCTTTAAAGCTGTCGGACCGTTCTATGAAATCGGTGAATTTGGTTTGAAGGTCATACATGATATGATTTCTCTTCTCTGCAATATCACTGAATACCTCGTGATCGGCTTTCAATACTGTTTGTGAATGCTGTACTTTCAGCTGAATGATCCTGGCCATCTGCTGGATGCTGTCGGCTACGCCGCCCACGCCTTCGTCCAGTCCTTTTTTTAATTCCTGGTTCAGGTCGTGTTCAAGCTTTTGCGCTACCTCCTGCAGCCAGCTTTTCATGCTTTCCTTCTTACTGAAAATAGACGAGAAGGAGCGTTTCAGCATGGAGCCGAAGCTGAGTCCTTCGTTCAGTTCAGCCGTGGCATTTCCCGTTGCCTTATCGTAGGCATTGAGCAGGATCTTCACCAGTATCTCTACTTGGCTTTTGGAGCGCAATGCCTGCTCGTTGAGTGAACCTTTTATATCGGCTCTGAAGGCAGTATCCAGTTCGTATTGTTTTCTCCTTACTTCTATACCTTCACCGATCCTGCTTTTGATATTCTCAAGCGTGGAAAGATTGTTCTGCAGCTTGAGATAAGGCGCTTTGCCGCCGGTAATGTTTTCTGCAATATATTGTCGAACGGCTTTAAAGCCGCTCTCTTCCCTGTGGCCGTCGAGTTCTTCCTTAGCGCTGACGGCAAAAACAACAGGTTGCAAAAGCCCTTTTTTCTCTGCCTGCTCCTTTACCCCGTTCATGTTCACGGCAAGATCGGCGTTGCTCATAAGGTCTTTTTGCTGCATGACGAAGATGATTTTCTTCTGCCAGTCCTTATGTATAAAATCCAGGAAACTCCATGCGCTTTGCCGGTAGGGGTTTTTACTTTCAAATACAAAAACGATCAGGTCACTGCCGGGTATAAAGGATTCTGTTATTTCCTGGTGTTTTTCTACAATGGTATTGGTGCCGGGGGTATCTACAATGGCTATTTCCTTCAGTATTTCAACGGGCAGCATTATCCTTTTCAGAAAGGGGTTGAGCACAGTTACCGCTTCCTTTTCACCCCATACGATTTGCTGTATGGTGTCGGTCATGGGCTGCGGGGCTGCCTTTGCGATTTCTTTTCCGGTGTCCAGCAGGGCATTGATAAAGCTTGATTTACCGGCCTTCACTTCGCCGACGATCACAAACATATACGGTTCGTTGATCCGGTTGCGCAATGCGCTGACTGTAGCGGCCAGCTCGTTGTGCCCTATCATGACGGTCAGGTCGTGTACATCTTTGGCCAGCTCATCCAGGCGGGCCCTGTAGGTGCGTACCTGCTGATCTATAAATTGATTCATATTCGAGTGTGTATTCGGAATCAAATGTAAGACATTAGCTTTTCGGGGGGCGCCAAAAAAAGGCTGTCTCGCAAGAGACAGCCTTATGGTTTGGAATTTATTCAGAAATGAGGTACTCAATCGGTAACCATCAGTTTTCCGCTGTATATCCTGTAGCCGGTTTTTGCATCGTGCAGCCTGAGCTGGTAGAAATAGATGCCGGGCGACAATTTCCACAGGTTTTTATTATTGCTGTAGTTCTGTGCCTGGAAGACCGGTCTTCCGCCCGCGTCAGTGATGAGCAGGTGGTTGGCTTCCGTCAGCCCCTGTA
>JASGFZ010000322.1:0-3151 GCA_047605345.1 Flavihumibacter sp.
GCTGCGCCGCCTGCTTTCAAAGCCGCTTCATAGATCTCCTTATCGAGGGCCGAACATTTTTTGATAACGGATTCATATTCCGTGGCTGCACCCGCCAGCTGTCCTTCTATGGTTTCCTTACCTGAATCATTCCACCAGGGCCTTAGGTTGTTGTTGAAATACTGTACCGAATAGATTTCATCATAGCCCAATTCAACAAACCGTTTTACGGGCGATTTACCAACGGTTCCGAAAGGAATAACGGTGTTGAGCGACAGCATTTTCCCCTTAAGGTCGGTCGCGCCTTTGCTGCCTGTTTGGAAGGCGGCAGCGGCCTCGCTTCCTTTCGTGATAAACTGAACGGCTCCCGAAGAGGCGGGAGCGGCTACGTAAAAATAGCCCCAGTCGATCCGCATGTCGTCTGCTCCTTTTTGCAGAACGGGCTGCTCAACGGTGCCTGTTTTCAGCACAGCAAGATTGCCCGATTTATATTGCGTTGCCACCACTTCCTGCGTGGGCTCATACACGGCAATGCTGGAAGAGGCGCCTAAAAATACCTGTACAGCATGTTCTTTTCCGTCGTTTGCCTGTACTGCATACGTGATATAGGATACAGGGCGCGACAACAGCTTCAGGTCTTTCAGCAGCAGGGGCGAGGTGAAAGTCAATGTCATGTCCACGCCGCCGCAGCCAAGGTTATAGATGGTTTGGGTGGCGGTGATTTCCACGTTTTTTTGCTCAGCAGCAGCTATGGCTGCACTGCTTGCTTCCAGTTTGTCTGCCAGGCCGAAATCGAGGTAACGCCCGCCCGCGCTGTTTGCCAGGTGAATGGCAATGATATTGTTTCCCGTTTGCAGGTCACTTTTGTTAAGCGGGATGTAGTCAAAACGATTCGTCCAGCCTTCTTTTCTGTAGATTTCTTTTCCGTTGAGGAATACTTCTATATTATCGTCGTGGTTCAGCTTCAGAAACAGCTGGCGGATGCGCTCGGGGTTATTTATGGCGAAAGCCCGTCGCACCCAGATATCGTCCGACTGCCATAGTGTTTTCACTTTTTTCTCATTGTCGCCAATGGGGGCCTGCCCGGTTTTCCAGCCGGCGTCGTCAAAATCTTTTGCCATCCAGTTTCCCAGCGGTTGTGTTTCTGCATATTTCACCGCATAAGCCTCCTCATCGGATGCATTCAGCACGGTACGGTAATTGGTTTCTTCTTTTCCGAGGAAGCGATATACCTTATCATCAACTTTAATAAGCCCCAACAGCGACTGTTCCGCGCCCGTCCAATGCTGGGTTGCCGATGCATTCAACTGATCTGTTGTTGACCAGATGCTGAAATAGGTGTTATGGGTGATGAGGGGATACGCAGGCGCTTTTCTTTCCTGGGCCTGTACTTTACCGGCCGTCAGGAAAAACAGGAACAGGGCGAAGCTGCGCAGGATGCTCGATACTTTCATGAGTGAATCGCTTAATAGTGAGGATAGGCCGTAAAATTAGAAAAACGACGCGCCCTGCCTGCCTATTTTGCATCATTCTTTTGGAAATATGTTACAGCAGCCGGCTATTCGCCAAAATATTCGGCGTAGTTGTTTTCGGTTTCCGCCAGCTTCACTGAATGGAGCA
This sequence comes from Flavihumibacter sp., assembly GCA_047605345.1. Classification (GTDB taxonomy): domain Bacteria; phylum Bacteroidota; class Bacteroidia; order Chitinophagales; family Chitinophagaceae; genus Flavihumibacter. Next base: position 1,600 of record JASGFZ010000322.1, read on the forward strand.
ATACGCCTGCACAGGCTTCCACCGGCGCCCGGAGCTGGTGGAAGATCTCCGCACAGAGTAATTCGGTAGTCGCCATTTTACCTTTCATGAAATCCACATCGAGGTTGAGGTTCCGGTGATCGAGCTTTTCAATGATATGGTCATGGATAATAACCTTCAGTTCTTTGAGGTCGATGAGGTAGGGGCGCTCGTTGCTTATATTGCCTTTCACCGTTACAAAAAGCTCGTAATTATGCCCGTGGAAATTAGGATTGGCGCATTTCCCGAATACGCGGTAGTTTTCTTCGGTCGTCCAGTTGTCCCTGTACATGCGATGGGCGGCATTGAACCGTTCCCTTCTGGTGAGATAAGCGAGCATTATTGATTGATCTTAACCGGGGTTTTCGTTTTTTCCGTAAAATTTTTCGCCCAGCCGGATTTTCTCCCGGCCGTTTTCCATTCGCCATTTGTTGGTGTCTCTAAGCGAATAGGCGCAACCGCAGTATTCCTGCATGTAAAACTGTTCCTCTTTGCTGATCTCCAGCATGCGGCTGGAGCCGCCTTTTTTTCGCCAGTTATAGGTCCAGTAGCTGATGCCTTCGTAATGTGCCGCGGCCCGCACGCCGGATTCATTTATCTGGTACATGTTTTTCCAGCGCGATATGCCCAGCGAGCTGCAGATGGTGTCAAAGCCGTTTTCGAAAGCGTAGAGCGCGGTTCGTTCAAACCGCATGTCGAAGCACATGGTACAACGCCGGCCGCGTTCGGGATCCATCTCCATTCCTTTTGCCCGGGCAAACCAGTCGTCTGCATCGTAGTCGGCATCGATGAAAGGAATGCCGTGCTTGTCTGCAAACCGGATGTTTTCGTCTTTACGGATATCATACTCCTTTCGGGGGTGAATATTGGGATTGTAAAAAAAGATCGTAAACGGAATATCCGAAGCGATGATGGCTTCCATCACTTCACCCGAACAGGGTGCACAGCAGGAATGCAGCAATAATTTGCTGCCGCCATTTGGAAGGGTTAGTTTTTCCCGTATAAAGCGCATGTCCTTTTTATTAAATAACAGGAGAGGCGGTACGCTTGCGAATACCCTGCCGGTGCAGCATATCGCCGATCCTGTTGACCATATAAACAGAAGCTTCGATCTCCTCTTTACGGATGGCCACACTTTCAATATTGAACCCGAAGGTACGGACCTTTGGTACAGAAGGCCGACAGTTCGGTAGCTATGTCGAGGCAAACGCCTACCGATTTGTCAAGCATATTGCCGGCTGCGCTCAATTCGTTTTTCAGGCCGGCAGGAATATGAATGCCCAGCCATTCTGCGAAAGCCAGTGTTTTTGCCGAGCCGCAGGCGGTGAGCGTAAAAAGCAGGGTGGGCAACGGCCGGTTTTCTTTTTTGCAGGTGTCGCAAAGCGCTGCCACCACTTCTTTGGCATAGTCAACATTGAATACACACTGCGAAATGAAATAGGATACGCCGCCGTTTGCTTTCTCCAGGATGCGTTTGTCTTCGTCTTTCCATACGCTGTGCCGTTCGGGGATCGTAACGGCGCCCATCAGCGAT
>JASGFZ010000323.1:0-3135 GCA_047605345.1 Flavihumibacter sp.
AAAAGGCGCCGGCCGGCCGGTTGCTTTCACATAAGCTTCCACGCTGTCGATCAGCGCTTTCAGCAGGGGTTTTACAGCGGGCATCAACTGCTGCCGGGTAAAACCGTTGGGTGCCCGCAAACCCACATCATAGGTTTTAACGGTGGCATAATCCATCGTGAAAATATTCAGCGAAGGCGCTTCTTCTTTGGTAACAAAGCTGCCGTCGGGTTTGGTGCTGATCTGGTAATTGAAAAAGGGATCGTGCGATACCACTACCTGGCCGTCGGCCGTCATCACCACATCCAGCTCAAGGGTAGTAACCCCTGCATCGATACCACGTAACATGGCGGGAATGGTGTTTTCAGGCGCCAGGCCGCGGGCGCCACGATGCCCCTGCCAGTCGAACCTGGGCAACGGCTGCCGGGCCGGCTGCGGTGTTTTACAGCCGAAAAGAAATAAAAGGCCGATCAGCCATAAGGCTTTATTCATATCGTTATCAGGCCACCACCTCGATCACGCGGGTGGCTGCCAGGTTCGCATTTCGCATGGCGATGCTGCGGGCCGTCAGTCCGGCAAACTGCTCAAAGGCTGCGCGGGTGACCCTGTCGTCGGATTCCATCACCGGGATGCCCTTGTCGCCCCCTTCCCTGATGCCCTGCACAATCGGTATCTGCCCCAGGAAGGGAATATCATATTCTTCCGCCAGTCGTTTTCCGCCTTCCCTGCCGAAGATATAATATTTGCTGCCCGGCAGCTCGGCCGGAGTGAAATAGCTCATATTCTCCACGATGCCGATGATGGGTACATTGATCTGCGCCTGGCCGAACATGGCAATACCCTTTTTGGCGTCGGCCAGGGCCACGTCTTGCGGTGTGGTGACCACTACCACCCCGGTAACCGGTACCAGCTGCATCAGCGTCAGGTGAATATCGCCCGTACCCGGCGGCATATCGATGATCAGGTAATCGAGTTCGCCCCATACCACATCGGTTACAAACTGGCGGATGGCCGAGCTGGCCATGGGTCCCCGCCATACCACCGCATTTTTTTCATCCACCAGCAGGCCGATGCTCATCAGCTTTATACCGTATTTTTCCAGCGGAACGATCATACCCTTGTCGCCCTGCTGGGTCATCTGGGGCCGTTCGCCGCGCACGCCGAACATAATCGGCACACTGGGTCCGTAAATATCGGCATCCATCAGCCCACTGCAGCGCCTTCTTTCGACAGGGCCAGGGCGAGGTTTGCCGCCACCGTGCTTTTGCCCACCCCGCCTTTTCCGCTCACTACCGCGATGATATTTTTGACCTTCGGCAGAACCGCACCGTTGTCTTTACGTACAGAACTCGTTTTAGACGTAAAGTCTACGGTAACCTTCGCTTCTTTGTTAACGAGCAGGCGGATGGCATGCATAGCAGCGTTCTTCATCATGTCTTTCATTGGGCAGGCCGGTGTGGTGAGCACCAGGGTAAAGCGAACGGAATCACCGGCTATCTCCAGGTCTTTCACCATGTTCAGCGTTACGATATCGCTGCCGAGATCGGGTTCCTGCACATTGCTCAACGCATTCATAATTTGCTCACGGGTCATAGTCATTGCAGGGGAATTTTAGTGCAAAATTAACCAATGAAGGCCGTAAAATGTTGACCCTAATTGGCCTAAGGTTTATATTTGGCCTAATGAAGAGCGTTTTACCCCTTGTTGCTATAAGCCTTTTTCTAATATGTCAGCGCGCCAACGCCCAGTTTGAGCAGATCAAAGATTCGGTGGTTCAGTTGTACGGCGTGGTGATGACGGCCGACAGCCTGCAGGGGATTCCTTCAGTAAGCGTTTCCATCAAAGGCAGCGGACGGGGTACCATCAGCAACGAGCAGGGCGTTTTCTCGATCGTTGTTTTGAAAGGAGACATCATTGAGTTCAGCAGTGTGGGTTATAAGCCCAAGCTGGCCGAAATTCCCAAAAACCTGGAAGGCAACCAGTACAGCCTGATCCAGCTGCTGGTAACCGACACGCAGTACCTGCCGGCTACGATCATCCGGCCGCGGCCTACACGCGAACAGTTTGAACGCGACTTCGTCAATACGGCGCTTCCCGACGACAACCTGGAGATTGCCCGGAAGAATACCGACGAAGAAACCCGCCGCGCCCTGATGTCGATCATTCCTGCCGACGGAAAAGAAGCGGCGAACTATACCCTGCGCAGGCAGGCCTATAAATACACCTATGCCGGCCAAACGCCGCCTATCAACCTTATGAACCCGGTGGCCTGGGCCGAGTTCATCCGCGCCTGGAAACGGGGCGATTTCAAGAACAAGAAGTAGTTTATTTTTACCCGCAAATAAGGCTCATGTTTCAACAGATCGCCGTGATCGGCGCCGGTACGATGGGCAATGGTATCGCACATGTTTTTGCGCAATATGGTTTTACGGTGCACCTGGTCGACACCAGCGAAACCCAGCTCGAAAAGGCCGTTAAAACGATTGCCGCCAATGCCGAACGACAGGTGGTTAAAGAGATTATCAGCGCCGGGCAGAAAGCGGAGCTGCTGTCGCGCATCAGCACCTTCAGTGATATATCCGCCGCGGTAGCCGGCGCCGATCTTTGCGTGGAAGCCGTTTCAGAAAAATTCGGCATCAAAGAACAGCTGTTCAAACTGCTTGATGCACATGCACCGGCGCACTGCGTGCTGGCCAGCAATACCTCGTCGATCTCGATTACCCGCATCGCCGCTGCCACCGGCCGGCCGGGCAAAGTGATCGGCATGCATTTCATGAACCCCGTGCCGGTGATGAAGCTGGTGGAAGTGATCAACGGCCTGGCTACTGAAAAAGCGGTTACCGAAACCATCCTGTCGCTGTGCGAAAAGATCGGCAAGATACCCGCACCGGCCGAAGACTATCCCGGTTTCGTTTCGAACAGGATACTGATGCCGATGATCAACGAAGCGATATACACGCTGCAGGAAGGCGTGGCCGATATCCGTTCAATCGACAGCATTATGAAGCTGGGTATGGCGCACCCCATGGGTCCGCTGCAGCTGGCCGATTTTATTGGCCTCGATACCTGTTTGCAGATCATGCGTGTATTGCAGGAAGGTTTCGGCCAGTCGAAATATGCACCCTGTCCGCTGCTGATCAATGGTGCAGCCGGGTC
>JASGFZ010000324.1:0-3128 GCA_047605345.1 Flavihumibacter sp.
ATTGCTCTTTTCGCGAACGAGCGCGGTGAGCCGTTCGCGCAGCGACTGGCTGAAATCTTTGCTTTTCAGGTATTTTTTGAAATACCAGTAACCGATGGCGCCACCCGCCACGAGCAGCGTTGTAATAATGAGGATGATTTTTTTCAAAATCGTTTAGTGCCCGACCAGTCGTTTTTTAGCAGTGGGCATAACCCAGCAGCCAGTAAATAATAAAGAAAACTACGATGGTGCCGAGGCAGCCGCCGCCCCATTTGTAGGCGCCATAGCCGGCAAGAAGGGTTCTGAGCCAATCTCTCATAAAAGAAGTTTTAGTGATATCCTAAAAGAATAAAAGAATATGCCAGGGGCCGGACAATACCGGCGGGTAGTAATTTCCGCAAAAGTTACTCTTTTTTTTAAAGCGCAAGGCGCCACTCATAAACAGGTTGCTCAAACTTTATAACAACAGTATCCTATTGCAGGAATTCACGCTGTTGTTGAAATTAAAAATGTGCTGATGCAGATTGGAAGATACTAAAGGGCCTCGGTGTATGTCGTCTCACCAACGCTGCCACCGGTAATTGCTTTCCCGATCCGACAGCTGAAAAATACCGATTTCCGGCTGACGACAATGATAAATTTTAGCTACATTTCAGGTATGAGAATGATTATCATTTGCCTGCTGGCGCTGGGAGCCTTGCCCGCCCCTGCCCAGGACAATACCCTTTCCCCCCGGCAAAAAGCGCAGGGCTGGACCCTGCTGTTCAACGGGAAGGATACCGCCGGCTGGAAAGGTGCTTTCCTGGATCATTTTCCCGATCACGGCTGGTCGATCCACGACGGCCTCATCGAAGTGCAGCCATCGGGCGGAAAAGAATCGGTGAACGGCGGCGATATCGTTACACGCGCGCTGTTCGGCGATTTCGAGCTGCTGGTTGATTTCCGCCTCACCGAAGGCGCCAACAGCGGTATCAAGTATTTTGTGGATCCCGGCCAGCCTGTTCCGGAAAATCCACGTTCGGCCCTCGGTCTCGAGTTCCAGGTGCTCGACGATGCCCGCCACCCCGACGCCAAACTGGGCCGTGACGGCAACCGCACCATCGGCTCGCTTTATGATCTGATTCCCGCCGCCGCCGATAAGCAGGTAAACCCGATCGGGGAATGGAACCACGCACGCATTGTGTCGAAAGGCAGCCATGTGGAACACTGGCTCAATGGTAAAAAGACCCTGGAGTACGAACGTGGCAGCCAGGCTTTCAAAGACCTGATAGCCATCAGTAAATACAAAGACCTTCCCGGCTTCGGCCTGGTAAAGGCCGGTCGTATTTTGTTACAGGATCATGGCGACCGGGTGGCTTTTAAAAATATTTATATCCGCAAATTATAACCGATGCCAAAGTTGACGACTGCTTCCCGCCGTGATTTTCTGCGTAAAACAGCCATGGCCGGCTCGGCGCTGATGATGGCCGATTTTCCTTTGTTCGCTTTCAACGGATCGCCCAACGAAAAAATAGTAGTGGGTGTAATGGGCACCAACAGCCGCGGGGAATACCTGGCCTCGCTCTTCGCCAAAATACCGAATGTGGAGGTAGGCGCTATCTGCGATGTAGACGCCACCGTGCTGGCGCGCACCATTGCCCTTATTGAAAAGAACACCGGCAAAAAACCAAAAGCGTTTACGGATGTACGTAAGATGCTCGAGTCAAAAGACATCGATGCCATGGTGGTGGCGCCGCCCGATCACTGGCATGCCCCCGCCACCCTGCTGGCAGTGAAAGCAGGCAAGCATGTGTACGTGGAGAAACCCTGCTCGCACAACCCCGCCGAAGGTGAGCTGCTGGTGAAAGCCGCCAAATACAAAAACGTGATCCAGATGGGCAACCAGCGCCGTTCTTTTCCCGGTGTGCAGCGCGCCATGCAGGAACTGAAAGACGGCGCTATCGGCCGCCCTTATTTCGCGAAGGGCTGGTACAGCAATAACCGTGGCAGCATCGGCACAGGCAGGCCGGCGGCGGTGCCCGCGAACCTTGACTATGAGCTCTGGCAGGGGCCCGCACCGCGCAGGCCGTACAAAGACAACCTCATTCACTATAACTGGCACTGGTTCTGGAACTGGGGCACCGGCGAAGCGCTGAACAACGGCACCCATGAACTGGACGTGATGCGCTGGGGGCTGGGTGTCGCCTTTCCATCGAAGGTGGTTTCTGCAGGCGGCCGTTTCCATTTCAAAGACGATTGGGAAACCCCCGATACGCAAACCATCACCTACGAGTTTCCCAACAACACCGCCATCACCTGGGAAAGCCGCAGCTGCAATATTTACCCGGAGGAAGGCAGCACCCGCGGCGTGATCTTTTATGGCACCCAGGGCACCCTGGTTATTCCCGGCGGTGATGATTACCGCATTCACGACGAAAAAGGAAAGCTGGTAAGAGAAGTAAAAAGCAATGTAGGGCAAATAGAAGCCACCAATGTGGGCATGGGTGAAACCCTCGATGCGCTGCACCTGATCAATTTTGCCGACAGCATTCGCGGCAAGGCCACCCTTACCTCGCCCATCACCGAAGGACAGGTTTCCACCCTGTTGCCGCAATTGGGGAATATCGCTTTCCGAACCGGATCGGTATTGCAATGCGATACCACTAATGGCCATATTATAAACAACCCCGCTGCCATGAAGCTCTGGGCGCGCGACTATGAAAAAGGCTGGCAGCCCACCATATAGTAAAACCATCCCACCATGAAGCAATTTTTCCTGCTCGTTTATACCTGCCTGTTAGTAACCGTTTTGCAGGCGCAGATCAACCCGGGTGTTGTGTCTTACAGCTTTCGCGATGCGTTCGCCAAAGATGTGCCGGGTACCCTCGATGCCGTCAAAGCCATGGGCATCACCGATATCGAATTTTCCAGCCTGTTCGGGAAAACAGCCGCCGAACTGCGGGCCCTGCTGGATGAGCGCGGGCTCACCTGCTCTTCTTATGGTGTTAGCTATCAGGACCTGACCGGAAAAACCGATGAAGTGGGCCAAACCGCCAAAACCCTCGGCGCCTCTTATGTGCGTGTGGCCTGGATACCGCTCGATTCTACCGGTTGTTCCGAAGCCGTGGCATTGAAAGCAGCGGCCGATTTCAACAAGGCCGGCGCGCTGC
>JASGFZ010000325.1:0-3124 GCA_047605345.1 Flavihumibacter sp.
ATCGGCTGCAGCCCCTCGATGCCTGAAATGGAAGTGAACCCCGAAATCATCATGCTGTTTTTTCTGCCGCCCCTGCTGTTTGACGCCGCTTTCAATATCTCGTTCAAAGACTTTAAAACACATATCAATACCATCAGTACGCTGGCCATCGGGCTGGTTTTTCTAACCACCGTCGGTATTGCGGTGGTAGCCTATTACCTGATTCCGGGCATAACCTGGCCGCTGGCTTTTGTACTGGGTTCCATTTTGTCGGCCACCGACGCCGTGGCGGCCATGGGCATTACCAGGGGGCTCGGCCTGCCGCATAAAACGATTACCATCCTCGAAGGTGAAAGTCTGGTAAACGATGCGTCGGCGCTGGTGGCTTACCGGTATTCGGTATCGGCCGTTGCCGGCGTTGCATTTGTGACCTGGAAGGCATTGCTGCAATTCTGGCTGGTGCTGGGTGGCGGTTTCCTGGTTGGTATTGTCGCCGCCCAGGTGCTGGCCGTTGTTCTGCGGTTTTTCAGAACAAACGACCAGGCGGTCATAAGCTTTGTTCTGTTGACGCCCTTTTGTTACCTACCTGGTGGCTGAGCATTTTCATGTTTCAGGCGTAATTGCGGTGGTGATGCTGGGATTGGGCACTTCCCGGCTGAGCCGTGAAAAATTTCCCGACAAGATCAAAGAACAATCGCGGCATTTCTGGGACATCATCATCTTTCTGCTCAACGGATTTATCTTTCTGCTGATCGGTCTTTCGTTTCCACAGGTACTTAAAATGATGCACAGGGAAGATGTGTGGCCCTATGTGGGTTATGCATTGATCATTTCACTGGCTGCCCTGGCGATCAGGATGGCGCGGGTGTACCTGCAGCAATTCAACCTGCAGCGGGCCTTCCAGGGCAAACGCCGCATCAGCGAAGACGCACTGTTCGATTCGAAAACGAGCTTTATCATCACCTGGTCGGGCATGCGGGGAATTGTTTCGCTTGCCATTGCCATCGGCTTACCGGTTGCCCTGGACGATGGGGCCGATTTTCCCATGCGTAATGAAATTATCTTCTTATCCATAGCCGTAGTGCTCTTTTCACTGCTGGGGCAGGGGCTCACGCTGCCGTTTGTTGTAAAAAGATTCAGCAAGAAAAACTGACCCGCCTCTTTCTTAACCCTGTCGGTAGAATATAACCGTGCGTTTAATGTAGTTCTTTGAAGAAAGTTACCAGCCCTTCCAAATTGGATTGCAGCACAACTTTTTTCTGGCTGTTGTGTAACTCTACGAAATAATTGTCTGCATCGTCAAAAGGTGTATCGTACAGCATCATATCGGTATCGTTGTCTTCATTGTCGTCGAACATAATCACTCCGTCAACCGTATATCCTTTTGTGAGCCATTGTTTGTTGATTTGTTTTTTGGCTGCGGCGGGAAGATCGTTATAGGTTTTGCCGGTTGTTGTTCCCACCAGGTTCGAGGTATAATCGTAATAAGCCCTGGTAGCCACGCCATTCAGCACAAAGGTGGCCTCGTCAAAATAGCTGCCATGCGACCAAACCACGTTGCTGGCGCCGGGAAAGTCCCTCGCAAAATTATCTTTTGACAAAGCAGAAACCTCGTTTCTTTCCAGCTTGTGTATTTCTTTTTTTGCCTGCTTGTTCAGCTTTCCGGTTTGTCCGTTTGCAGCAATTGCATGGGTATTGCCCTGCAGGGGCGCAACTGCTACCTGGGCCTGGCTGGCGCCGGCTATTGCAAGAAAGGTAACAGCGGCCAAAATCATCTTTTTCATATTGAATGTTTTAATTGGTTAATGATCGATTTCTGCCTGAAGGTAGTTGTCTGCCGCGCGCAACAGGAAACATATCGGCCGCCCTGTTTTTTGAGTCGGCAAAGCGGGTTTTTCAATCGGTGAAACGGGATCAGTTTTTCCGGCGACAGATTTTGCCTGTTGACCGACAAAACCCTGATCGCCCCCGCACCCGGAGGTAGTTTTGCTGTATCAAACCTTTTCAATGGCAGACAAACAGATTTTTACCACAGATTCCAACCGCCGGTGGCGAAGCTTTCAATGGATATCGCGTTTTCTGGCTTTTATCATTTTGTTAATGATACCCGTTGCCGTCCTGACGCTGCGGCACGGTATTGCCACGCCGCTGCCTTCTTTAAATACCGGCGACAGCGTGCAACACCCCCTGCAGCATCCCGTGCTGCCGGCAACGCTTTCTGCAAAAGAGTTAAGGAAATACAAAGGGTTTAATGATTTTCTTCAGGCCCGCAACAGGAACAGCCAGCTTGCTTCCCGGCACAAGGCAAAGCCGGGAATTATACGGGCGGCTTTTTATGTAGACTGGGATCCGCAGGCGTTTTTTTCTCTGCAAAAAAACATCGACCAGCTGAATATGGTATTTCCTGAATGGTTGTTCATTGACCCGCGTACCGACACCCTCCAGGTGAAGATCGACAGCAGCGCGCTGGCTGTTATGCAATCGGCCAAAATAAAGATCCTTCCGCTGGTGAATAATATCAATGATGAATTAGGTGAAGGAACATTTGACGGAAATATACTGCACCGCCTGCTGCACAACCCGGCAAAAAGAGACCGGCTCATCAATGATTTGCTGAACCTGGTGGAGAAATACCATTTTCAGGGCATCAATATCGACTTCGAAGAGTTCAGGGAAAACAGCGACGAACCGATCGTTGCCTTCCAGCAGGCGCTGGCGGCTAAATTCCACGCCAGGGGATTGCTGGTTACACAGGATGTAATGGCAGGCAACAGTGATTTCAACTACCGCAAGCTGGCCGAGCACAATGATTATATGGTGCTGATGGCTTATGATGAGCATTATAGCACCAGCACCCCGGGTGCCGTAGGCAGCCAGCGCTGGATTGAAAAAATGCTCGATCAAACTGCAGCCGATATACCGTCAGACAAAATTATTCTGGGTATCGCGGGCTATGGTTACGACTGGCCGAAGGGTGCGGAAGCAACCACCGTCACCTATCAGCAGGCGTTGGCCAACGCCGCCCAGTACAAGGCCGCTATCCGGTTCGATAACGACTCTTATTCAAACAGCTACCAGTACAACGATGCCAATGGCCATGTACACGATGTTAAAATTTACTGCCGCATCATTGAAATAAACATCG
>JASGFZ010000326.1:0-3070 GCA_047605345.1 Flavihumibacter sp.
GATACGGAGGATGTCGGTTTCAGGATCGAAGGGTTTGCCTTCAAAAATGATATTGCCTTCGTCGGGGTAAAAAATACCGGTGATCATGCGCAGCAGGGTGGTTTTGCCCGCGCCGTTGGGACCCAGCAGCCCGAATATTTCACCGGCATCGATGCGGAAGCTGATGTCATCCACTGCTTTTTGTGTAGCGTAGTATTTTTTCAATCCCTGAACCTCCAGTAAAGCCATGCGGTTTTATTTAACAGAATAAATATTGTTTTACGGGCGGTTATTGCCGTACCAGCACCTGCGCGATGGCTGTTGCCAGCTTTTCACCATCGATCGCGGCGCTCACGATGCCACCGGCATAACCGGCGCCTTCTCCGGCCGGGTACAGGCCTTTCACCTGCGGGTGTTCATAAGTATGGGGATCACGGGGAATGCGTACGGGTGAGGAGGTACGGGATTCTGTAGCTACTACAATAGCTTCCCGGCTAAGATAACCTTTCATTTTTTGATTGAACAACTTAAATCCTTCGGCCAGGCTTTTGTACACAAAGGGCGGCAATACTTCCCACAGCGGGGCAGCATGCACACCGGGCAGATAGGAGCAGGGCGGCAGGCTGTCAGACAAGCGCCGGTCAACGAAATCGGTCAGCCGGAGGGCGGGCGCCACCATTTTTCCGCCGCCGGCGGCAAAAGCTTTTTGTTCTACCTGCCGCTGGAAGTGCATGGCCGACAGCGCACCCAGTTTGTTGCCAAAATCTTTTTCTTCTATCGCCACTACCATACCCGAATTGGCGTAGGGATTGTTTCGTTTCGACGGGCTCCAGCCGTTTACCACCAGCTCGCCGGCTGCGGTAGCGGCGGGCGCTATAATACCGCCGGGGCACAAACAAAAGGAAAACACGCCCCGGTTACTGATCTGCTGTACCAGGCTGTAAGATGCCGGCGGCAGGAATTCAGAACGAACAGGCTGGTGATACTGGATGCTGTCGATCAGCTGCTGCGCATGTTCCACGCGTACGCCCAGCGCAAAGGGTTTGGCTTCGATCTTTATTCCCTGCAACTGCAATCCTTCAAATACATCGCGTGCGCTGTGGCCCGTAGCGAGCACCAGCGCTTCGCCGTCAAATCGGTTACCCGTTGCCGTTATTACGGCCCTGAACCGGCCGTTTTCGATAACGTATTTTTCCGCTTTTTCGCCGAAATGAAATTCACCGCCTGCATCGAGTATCTGGCGGCGCATGGCGGTGATGATCTGCGGCAGCTTATTGGTGCCGATATGCGGGTGTGCATCAATCGTAATAATACGATCGGCGCCGAACTGAACTAATACCTGAAGTATTTTGTCGATGCTGCCGCGTTTGTTGGAGCGGGTGTAGAGTTTTCCGTCGCTATAGGTACCGGCGCCGCCTTCACCAAAGCAATAGTTGCTTTCGGGGTTTACCTCGCCTTCTTTGTTGAGCAGGGCAAGGTCGCGCCGCCGTGCGCGCACATCTTTTCCGCGTTCCAGTACAATGGGCCTGATGCCCGCTTCGATGAGCCGCAGGGCGGCGAATAGTCCGCAGGGCCCCGCACCCGCAATCACCACCTGGTGTTTGGCCCTGCGCACATCGGGATATTCCACCACGGGCAGCTTTTCTTCCAGGAAAGGCGCTGCAATACCGGCATTTACCGTGAGATTGATCTTTACCGCCCGGCTGCGGGCGTCAATGGAGCGTTTGATCAGCTGGAAACCCGTAATAGCCGAAGGTTTTTCGTTTACGGAGGCTGCGATCAGCCGCTTCAGCGCAGCCGGGTCGGCGGCTTCGGCGGGGCTCACCTGCAGCGTAATCTTCTTTTGCATGTTCAGGCGTCAAAGTTAAGTCATGTATTTGTTGCATAAGCCTGCTTATTTTTACGTACCTTTTTTGCCATATGACCGCCCTACGATCCATTTTCGGCTGTATTTCCTCGTCGCTTTGCTGGCTGTATCACCAGGTTGTAAAACACATTACCGGGCGTCGTCGCTTCAGTACGAACAGCTCCGTATTCAACGCGAAGCACCGTCTTCCGCTGCGGTGGCCGCCCTCGTGCAGCCTTATGCCGACAGTGTTAAGAAAGTGATGGAAAAAGTGATTGCCGTTGCGGCGACCAATCTCGAAAAAAAAATGCCTGAAGGCCCGTTGGGCAACCTGATGGCTGATGCCAGCTATTTCGAAGCCGAGCGGATATTCGGTAAGAAGATCGATGCCGCTTTCGTGAACTATGGCGGCATAAGGTTATCGCAGGTGCCTGCGGGACCGGTAACGCTGAATACTGTTTTCGAGCTGATGCCTTTCGACAACCTGCTGGTATTGCAGTCGGTGAGCGGCGCCGTACTGCAACGTTTTCTGGATAATATCGCCGCGCGCGGCGGATGGCCGGTAAAGGGCCTGACTTTTGTTATACAAAACAACAAAGCGACCCGTGTGATGGTGAACGGAGCGCCGCTTGACCCGCAGCGAACCTACACCATTGCCAACAGCGATTATGTGGCCAATGGCGGAGACGACAGCTTCATGCTACAATCCATTCCACAGGAAAACAAAGGCTACCTGGTGCGTGATGCATTGATCCATTATTTTTCGATGCTGAACGAAAAGGGAGAAAAACTGAATGCTACCATTGAAAACAGGGTACGTTATGCTCAATAGAAGAAACTTTATAAAACGTTCCACGCTTGCAACAGGTGCCGTATTGGCAGGTGATGCCTTGTTAGAGGAGGCGAGCGCAGCCGAAGCGCGCGATCAGCGCCTGACGATATTGCATACCAATGACGTACACAGCCGGCTGGAGCCTTTTCCCATGGATGGCAGCCGCAACCAGGGGCTGGGTGGTGTGGCCGCGCGTGCGAAAGCCATTGAGGCGGTGCGCGCCGAAGGCGGTCACGTAGTTTTACTTGATGCAGGCGATATTTTCCAGGGCACGCCTTTTTTTAATTTCTATAGGGGTGAGCCTGAAATGAAAGCCATGACCATGCTGGGTTATGATGCCTGCACGATGGGTAACCATGATTTTGATGCAGGGATGGAGAACTTTGCCATTCAGTTGCAGCATGCCCGCTTTC
>JASGFZ010000327.1:0-3011 GCA_047605345.1 Flavihumibacter sp.
TGGGGCGCTTGATCGGGAAGCTGAGGGCCCGGTCCCAGATCAGGCTGGCCATAACACCCAGCGCCCGGCTTACGCCGAAAAGCACGGTATAGAACTCATATTCCACCATTCCGTAATGTACAAGGAGGGCGCCACTGTGTGCATCCACATTGGGCCAGGGGTTTTTGATCTTGCCCAGGCTTTGCAGGATCGGCGGCACGGTTTCATAAATATTCCAGACCGTTTTACACAGCGGATCGTCAGGCATATGCTTTTTACCAAATTCCATCTGCGCCGCAAAACGCGGATCCGTTTTTCTCAATACGGCATGTCCATATCCAGGCACTACCTTACCCGAAGCCAGGGTTTCCTGTACATACTGGGTGATTTGTTCGGTGCTGGGCACTTCGGTATTGAGTTTTTCCTGCATCTCGAAGATCCATTTTACCACTTCCTGGTTTGCCAGGCCGTGCAGAGGACCGGCCAGCCCATTCATGCCGGCGGCAAAGCTCAAATAAGGATCACTCAGGGCAGAACCCACCAGGTGAGTGGCATGCGCGCTTACATTCCCGCCTTCATGATCGGCATGAATGGTCATGTACAAACGCATCAGCTCTTTGAAACCTTCATCCTGGTAACCGAGCATATGGGCAAAATTCCCGGCCCAGTCGAGCATCCCGTTGGGCTGGATATGGTCATTATTCTTGTATTTCCGGCGATAAATATAAGCGGCAATGCGGGGTAACCGGGCAATCAGGTCCATCGCATCGTCAAAGGCATATTCCCAGTAATCTTTTTTGTTCATGCCTTTGGCATATTCCTTCGCGAAAGCGCTTTCGGTCTGGAGGGCCATCACGCCTACCACAAACATGGTCATGGGGTGGGTGGACAGCGGCAGGGCGTCGATGGTATTGAAAACATGCGTAGGAACATGAGAGCGGCGCTGCCAGCGTGCCGTCATTTCTTCCACGTCCTGCACTGTGGGAAGCTCATCCATCAGCATCAGGTGAAAAAGCCCTTCGGGCAGCGGTTCATGCCCGTTTTTCGCCGCCGGCAGGGTTGCCTGGAGCTCAGGTATGGTTTTTCCCCTGAAACGGATACCTTCCTGCGAATCCAGCAACGACGTTTCCGACACCAGTCCCGTTATTCCGCGCATACCCTGGTACACCTGCGATAAACTGACTTCCCCGATTTTTTTTGTACCGTGCGCTTTCAATATTTCCTTGATCTCTGCTCCTGCTTTATCTGCGACGTCCTTGAATTTAACTTTGTAGGCCTCCATACTTGATTCGATTTAAGTGAAACTGGCTGCTGATAACAAACGTTTCTACAATCTCTAAAATTAAGTGTTTATCCATTAAAACAACATGAAAACTATTTAGGTGCATTCCGCCATAAATAAACCGCGACCAGCATAAATAACAGGTTGGGCAGCCAGGCGGCAAGTACGGGCGGGAAATTCCCCTTGGTGCTAAAGACCGTCGAGAATTTATCCATTACCACGAATAATGCAGCCGTTACTATACCAAAGGCCATATGCAAACCACTGCCACCCCTGGTTTTCCGGGCTGCCACGGTAACACCCATAATGGTCAGAATAATGACCGATACCGGTGTGGCAAACCGGCGATGCAGTTCAACGCTGTAAGGATTGAGCCCCTCGGTACCGCGTTTCTCTTCTTTTTTGATAAAGTCGAGCAACTCGGGGGTGGTGAATTTGTCTTTCATATACTCGTCCCGCCGCAATTCGGAAGGATTCATATTGATATTCAGCAATATCGATTTGTGCCGGGTAACCGTTTCGTGCAGGCCATCAATGGTTCGTTCCACCGCATTTTCTGCCCGCCATTTCCTGGCTGCCGTATCCCAGCGCACATAATCGGCACGCAGGTTGTAAAACACCTGGTTATCGCGTATTTTATCAATAAAAACACCGCTGGCCGATTTATTCAGGGTATCGTAATATTTGATGCCGACAAAGCTGTTGGTATCTGACCTGAAATAATAATCCCGGTTACCGGTATTACCCGCCGTATAGGTGCTGTTCCGGTCGATATACACCGTCTTGAAATTGCTGTACAGCTGGTTGGCGCGCGGTATCACGAATGCATTTGCCCAGGCCAGCAGCAGGCCCAGCAATACGGCACCGAACAGGTAAGGGCGGATCATCCGGTTATAAGGTACACCTGCTGCAAGAATGGCTATTGTTTCAGACCTGCCTGCCATTCTCGAGGTAAAAAAGATAACTGCAATAAACACGATAAGGGGAAAGATCATCGAGATCAGGAAGGGAATAAACCCGAAATAATATTTGGTGATGATGCCCCAGAAGGAAAGTCCTGACTTAACGAAATCATCTGTTTTTTCGCTGGTATCAATCACCACGGCAATGACGGTAATTGTCATTATCGTAAACAGGAAAGTGACCATAAACTGTTTGAAAATATACCAGTCAAGTATCTTCATGTATGAAATTGGCTGCCCAAATGTACAGGGATTTGGCTTACCTGGAAACCGAACGATAGTACAGATTAACGACTCCCTGTTCGTTAAACTTTTCAAAATCCTCGTAGTTACCGATCAATACGGGCGGTTCTTTTACGTATTCCCATATGATCTGTTTTTGGGGTATGCAGGACGAATCGTACAACGGTTTTACCGCCTCAGCATACGGCCGCTGCAATAACGCTGCTCTTTCACCGGCTCCTTCCCTGATCCACGAAATGTTTCTTTTTACAAGCCTGTTGAAGAAATAACCCTGCAACAGATTGGTCAGGTAACCATTGTACACGATGGCAGTGGCGAACAACAGCACCAGGATCGTTTTCCAGCGGCGGGGAAAAGCGCCATCGCCGGCTTCTTTGCGGCGTACGCCTGCCAGGAACAACGTTGCGGCAAAAAGCAGCAGCCACACACCGGTTATGGTGTTTAGTGCCCGCAGGGGCAATGATCCGCGGCTGGCGAATAAAACGGGAACCAGCGCTATCCATGGCAACAGCAATACGGCCAGGTATTTACGGTGTAGCAACCAC
>JASGFZ010000328.1:0-3008 GCA_047605345.1 Flavihumibacter sp.
ATGTCTTCTTTATCGGCGTAGTGAAAACGCACCAGGTGTTTGCTGAAATTATCGGGGTTGTTAAGGTACGCCTGCATGCCGTTGTAGTTGGCGGCATCGCCGGCATCTTTACCGTATTTGTGTTCGTTCCACAGGGTTTCGCTGTAATCGGCAAACGATTCGTTGACGGTCAGGTTGCTCCAGCTTTCGGCGGTAACGAGGTCGCCGAACCAGTGGTGGAAAAGCTCGTGGGCGATCACGTCTTCCCAGCGGTTGCCGTCGACCAGTTCACGTGCATCCTGCTGGGCGCTTTCCTGGTGCAGGGTGGCAGTGGTGTTTTCCATGGCGCCGCTGACATAGTCGCGCCCGGTGATCTGCGCATACTTGGGCCACACGTATTCAACGCCGGTGATCTTTGAAAAGAAAGCCATCATTTCGGGTGTGTTGCCGAAAATTTTCCGGGCAACGGGTTCGTATTGCTTCTCTACATAATAGCTGACTTCTTTTCCGTTGTATTTGTCTTTAACAACAGCGTAATCGCCCACCCCCATGAAGAACAGGTAAGGGGCATGCGGCAGGTCCATTTTCCAGTAATCGGTGCGGGTGCCGTCGCTGTTCTTCTGCTGTTTTACGAGCAGGCCGTTGCTGAGGGTTACGTATTTATCCGGAACCCGCATGCTGATCTCTTCGGTGGTTTTCTGGTTCGGGCGGTCGATGGTGGGGCACCATACCGAAGTTGCTTCGGTTTCGCCCTGTGTCCAGATCTGCGTGGGCTTGTCTTTTTCGGTTCCCTGTGGATTGATAAAATACAAACCTTTTGCGTCGTTGATCGCCGCGCTGCCTTTTACTTTTATTTCATTCGGTTTGGCGACATAATCGATATACACCGTGTACTGCTCGTTGCGCGTATAGGTTTTGTTCAGCTTTATGCGCAGGTTCAGCCCGTCGTATTCGTATTTCAAAGGCGCTGTTTTGCTGCCGCTTACGAGCGCTACGGTTTTGATGTCCATGCCCTTGGCATCGAGGCGAAGGGAGTCGGTGGGATAGAAATGCGGTTGCAGGGTGATCCATGCCTTCCCCGGCATCCAGGCTTTTGCATAGTCGAATGATACATCCAGTTTGGTATGCACCAGGTCGTTGATTTTTTCGGCGGCTGCCCGGTAAGGATCGGCAACGGGCGCGTCTTGCGCCAGGGCCGCCAGGCCTGTCAGGCACAGGAGGGAACAGATAACGCTTTTTTTCATTGAGGTTGTGTTTTTTAGCGGCTGTAAATGTAGCTTTTCAGATTCTACTGTTCTCATAAAAAGTAGGAACGGCGCTAAATGACTGGTTTTATTAGTTTTGTGACTTATGTACACAATTTGAGAGCGGCGTTGTTATATACGATGATTTGCTTTTTTGGCTGTGCGGATGCGTGGGCGCAGGGCGGTTATCTCTATATGGAAACGGAGCCTTCGCGGGCGTTCTATGTGCGTACGCACGACAGCCTGGTGCTTTCTTCGCCGGGGAATTTTCTCATCCTGGCCCCTTTGCGGCAGTGGGCCGGCGATATTGTTGTTGGCTTTCAGGGACAGTCCCAGCCCGTTTTCCAGTTCACTGTAAAAGATACACTTGCCGAAGGCAGTTACCTGGTAAAAAACGCAACCGACGGCTGGCGCCTGATCGATGTACAGAAAAATCAGAACGTAAGTATCCGGCGCCTGGGGCGCGATGAACAGCAATTGGCGCATTTGCAAAAGCGAAACGATCCCTTTGCGTACCGGTTATCGCAGGTGGTGAACGACAGCTCTATTCTCTATTATCAGCCGGCCTTGCCGGGTGCCGTGGCGCGCGCGCAAACGAATACCGCCGGGCCGCCGCCGGTGCCTGTAATCACTGCCGTGGCGGCAGACAGCACGCCGCCTGCCGCAGGCAAACCACCCGTCACCAGCCCGGCGCCCCCGCCGGCTGCGGAGAAAAAAGGCGGTGTTCTTTCCGTTTTTTCACGGAAGAGTAACAGCGAGCCGGCGCCGGCAAAAAAAGAAGAAGGGAGTGGGGTGCGCCGTCTGTTTAAAACCGATATGGGATCGGGCTGGAAACTGATTTACGAAGTGGATGATTTCGGTAAAAAAGACACGATCGAAGTGAATATCATCAAAACACCGGTTACCCAAAACAAAAAAGGATCGCGAACATGAGCAGGTATTTTCTTGAGCTGGCGTATATGGGTACCCGTTATGCCGGTTTCCAGCGGCAGGAGAATGCGCCGAGTGTTCAGGCCGAGGTAGAGCAGGTATTGGAGAAGATATTACGCACACACGTGCCGCTGACCGGCTCAAGCCGTACCGATGCGGGCGTGCATGCCCTGCAGAACTTTTTTCACTTCGATATTGACAGGGAGCTGCCGCCCTCGCTGCTGTATAATTTCAATGCGGTATTGCCCCACGATATTGCGATAAGAGGTTTGTATCCCGTTGCTGATGACGCACACTGCCGTTTTGATGCGGTGAGCCGTAAATATGCTTATCACATCTCGCTGACGAAAGATCCGTTTACCTATGGGCGGGCTTATTATTTCCCCTACAGGCTTGATATAGGCGCCATGCAGGCGGCGGCTGAAACATTGTTCAGTTACCACGACTTTACCAGTTTCAGCAAGCGTAATACGCAGGTAAAAACATTCCTGTGCCGCATTGAGCAAAGCCATTGGGAAGCAGATGAAAAAGGTTTTGTGTTCCATGTGCGGGCCAACCGGTTTCTGCGCGGTATGGTGCGCGGGTTAACAGGCACCATGCTGAAAGTGGGAAGAGGTAAATTATCGGTTGATGGTTTCCGTGAGATCATTGAAAAAAAGGATTGTACGCTGGCCGATTTTGCGGTGCCGGGGCATGGGTTGTTTCTTGAGCAGGTGTTGTATCCTTTGCAGCTGCAAAAAAATCTTTGACCGGAAACCCGTGCTGGCAGCGGGTTTCGTCGTTTTAACAATTAAAAGAAGTAAAAAAAACTTGGAGCGAATGCGCCAGCCGTTATCTTTGCGTCCCCATTTGATG
>JASGFZ010000329.1:0-3007 GCA_047605345.1 Flavihumibacter sp.
AAGCGCCGGCAATGATATTTTGGTATCGGGCAGGTTAATGCCTTTTTTGGAAGAAATATTACCGCCGAGGGTCACTTTTACTTTTACATCGTTGTCGGCGGTTATCTCCACCACTTCCACTTCAATTTTCCCGTCGTCGATGAAAATGCGGTTACCCACCACTACATCGGCATGGAGGTTCGGATAGCTCACATATATTTTTTCCATGGTACCCACACATTTCGTGTTGGTAAATGTGAGTATATCGTCTTCTTTAACAGGAAGCAGGTTGTTGGCGATTTCGCCTACACGCAGCTTGGGGCCCGGCAGGTCGCCCAGGATCGCAACGTTATAAGGCTCAGTCTTATTGATATTGCGGATATGGTCAATGATCTTTTGCTTGTCTTCGTGTGTGCCGTGCGAAAAGTTAAGCCTGAACACATTCACCCCGGCTTTTACCAGCTCCAGCAGTTTGTCGTAAGTATCACAGGCCGGACCAACCGTGGCTACAATCTTGGTTCTCTTGAAAGCATGCTGGCGGCCTGCCTCATTATCCATTTGCTCGTACAGGTATTTCGAAGTGCGTTTTGTCATAATTCTGTTATTGATTTACCGGGTTACTATCAGGAGGCGAGGATCTTAACGATGCGCATCCATTCTTCGTTGATCTTTTGTTTGGCCTTAACGGCATTTTCCAATTGTGTATAGTGCATTTTGTTGTTCTGGATGCCTACCATCACATTGTGCCGGTTCAGGAGCAATGATTCTACGGCATGAATCCCATTCTCGAAGCGATCAGCCGGTCGAGACAGGTGGGAGAGCCGCCGCGTTGTATATGTCCGAGAATACAAACCCTGGTATCTACATTGGGCAGTTTGCTTTTCACGTGTTTGGCCACTTCTTCGGCTCCGCCAAATTCGTCGCCCTCGGCAACGATGATCAGGTTCACCAGTTTGCGGCGTTTTTCTTTTTCGGCGAGGCTGTCTACCACCGCTTCGATATCGGTTTTCTTTTCGGGAATAAGGATATGTTCCGCTCCGGTGGCAATGCCACTGTGCAGGGCAATGTATCCGGCATCCCGTCCCATCACTTCAATGATGAAAAGCCGGTCGTGCGCATCGGCTGTATCCCTGATTTTGTCGATGGCCTCCACTGCCGTATTGGCTGCGGTATCGAAGCCGATAGTGAAATCGGTTCCGGCAATGTCTTTGTCGATCGTGCCCGGCAGACCTATGCAGGGAATGTCAAATTCCTGGCTGAATTTCAGGGCGCCGTTGAAGCTGCCGTCACCGCCGATCACGACCAGTCCGTTGATACCCCGTTTTTTCAGGTTTTCGTATGCCTTTTTTCGCCCTTCGTATTCAAAGAATTCTTTACAGCGGGCTGTTTTGAGAATGGTGCCGCCGCGCTGGATGATATTTGCTACCGACCTCGATTCCATTTTGAAAATATCATCTTCTACCATACCGCTGTAACCCCGCATTACTCCAAATACTTCCAGCTGGTAGTATAGACCCGTGCGCACCACTGCGCGGATAGCCGCATTCATACCGGGAGAATCGCCGCCAGACGTTAACACGCCTATTTTCGTGACCTTTCTGTCGCTCATTAGAATTTCGTTGGTTGGTTTAACATAATCATTTTGGCATAAGCTTCGTTTGGCCGGCCAAAAATAAGGAATTGGCCTGATTATCAGTTGGCAATCTCTTCCTCTGTTTTTCCTTATACTTGCCTCCAAATCTGTTGGTCGCAAAAGCGGGGCAACTGCTGCCATTGCTTACAGTTGTTAGTATTCAGGGGAACCGGTTTTGCCGTCGACGGATTGCTGTAAAATTGATTTGCTGACCGCAATTGTTCGGATAATGGAAAAAATACTGGTCACCGGTGCGAACGGCCTGGTGGGGAAATCGCTGGTTCGTTTGTTGTTGCAAAAAGGGTATGCCGTTATTGCCGTGGGTAAGGGGCCCTGCCGCCTGAACCTGGAACATGCTGCACTGACTTATTACGCCGCCGACATCACCCATCCGTTTGAGATGCAGCTTATTTTGGAAAAGGAGCAGCCGGCAGTGGTGGTTCACGGCGCCGCCATGACCCAGGCCGACGACTGTGAGCTGAAACAGAACGAAGCGCATGTGTGTAATGTGGAGGCCACCGCCCGGCTCCTGATGGATGCAGAAGCTTTTTCGGGGTTCTTTGTTTTTTTATCGACCGACTTTGTTTTCGACGGCGAAAAAGGCATGTACAACGAAACCGACAGCGAAAGCCCGATCAGCTGGTACGGTTCCACCAAGCTGGAGGCAGAGGCCCTTGTGCAAACGGCCGAGATGCCCTGGGCCATTGTCAGAACCTGCCTGGTATATGGTCCGGCAACAGAGCAGGGCCGGTCGAATATTTACAGCTGGGTAAAAGACAGTCTTCAGCAGCAGAAACCCATCAAGGTGGTCGACGATCAATGGCGTACGCCCACCTGGGTGGAAGACCTGGCCGGGGGCCTGCTGCTGGTAATCAGGCAACGCGCCGCAGGTACCTGGCACCTGAGCGGTCCCGATTATACCACGCCCTACCAGATGGCGCTTTCCATCGCCCGGTATTATGGGTTCGATGAGCGCCTGATCAGCCGGGTTACCGCCGCCACTTTCAGCCAGCCGGCGAAACGGCCCTTACGCACCGGTTTCGACATCAGCAAAGCGCGGCAGGCACTGGGATATGACCCCGGCAGCTTTGATAAAAACCTGCCCGTCATCGACAGTCAGCTTTTTTCGGGCAGGTAGATTTCGGCCATCATACACCGGGCGCTGCCGCCGCCATTTTTTTCAATGGTATCCAAACGGGCGGTAACAATGGGATTGTATGCAGCAAGCTGCTGCACCTGGCCTTCCGTCAGTGCTTCATATGCCTGCCGGCTCATTACCAGCAAGGGCTGGCCGTTTTTGTTTTCCACCTGCAGCATATTACCCGCAAAGGCATTCATCTGGTCAAGGCTGATCGCAACAACCACCTTGCCGGTTTGCCGGAAGGTATGGGTGAG
>JASGFZ010000330.1:0-2999 GCA_047605345.1 Flavihumibacter sp.
AATACCCTTGAATACCGCTACCTGGTGAATATGAATTCCTATTTCTTTGCGTTTGCCGACCTCGGGTTTACGGGCAACAAAAGCAGCATGGGCAATAGTAATAACCGGTTTATCGGGGCGGGTGTGGGCATGGCTTTCGAAACCACCGCCGGGTTTTTCAACCTGTCGCTCGCCGCCGGAAAAAGAGACAGCAATTCCTTTGACCTGAAACAGACCAAGATTCACCTGGGCTACGTTAATTATTTTTAACTTGCGCACACCGATGAGGCGATTCCTGATCTTACTCTTTTTCCTGGTTACCGTTTCCCCGCTGTTTGCGCAACAGGCTGTCGACAGCCTGCGGACTGATAGCCTGGCGCGCACTGCTGCTGTTAAGCCTGTACAACAGCCGGCGGTTGTGTGGGATAGCCTGCCGTCTGTTAAACTGGTTCGCAGCAACGCTTATTTCAATTTCGGCGGAAAACCCGTGTACCGCACTATCCAGCCCTATACCGGTAAAGGCAAGGAAGCCGTGTTCTATGTTATATTCGGATTGTTCCTGCTGCTGGCCCTGGTTCGCTTCGGTTTCAGCCGCTATTTTAATCACATTTTCACGGTTTTTTTCCGCGCTTCGCTCAAGCAGAAGCAGATCCGCGAGCAGCTGGCACAAACGCCCCTGCCTTCATTGCTGCTGAACCTGTTGTTTGTAGGTACCGGCGGTTTATACGCGGCTTTTGTGCTGCACGAGAAAGGCTCGGGGCGGCTCGACGGGTTGAATTTCTGGCTCCTGTATGGTTACTGCGTGGGGGGGCTTATCCTTTTGTATTGCGGTAAATACTTCATTCTCAAAATGTTGGGCTGGACCCTCCGCATCGAACAAACGGTTGATACATATATATTCATCGTGTTTTTGTGCAATAAGGTGCTGGCTGTTTTCCTGCTGCCGTTGCTGATGGTGGCGGCTTTTGCGGCCCCCGGACTGGTCACCATTTCAATGACCGTTTCGTATGTAGTGGTGATCGGGGTGTTCCTGTACCGGTATATCAGCTCATACGGATATATCAACCGGGAAGTGAAGACAAGCCGGTTTCACTTTTTTTTGTACCTTTGCGCTTTCGAAGTAGCACCTTTACTCTTGATTTATAAGGTGTTGTTGAAGTTGGTGTAGAAAGTTTATTAACCTAAGAAATTTAGCTCAACAAATGCTAAAGAACGAGGCGAAGAAGGGAATACCAGTCCCGGCAATAAAAAAAATCCTGATTACCCAACCTAGGCCCGAAAGTGATAAATCACCCTACTTTGAGCTTGGAAAGAAGTACGGCATTTCACTCGACTTTCATCCTTTTATCAGGCTGGAAGGGGTGTCGG
Source organism: Flavihumibacter sp. (assembly GCA_047605345.1). GTDB lineage: Bacteria > Bacteroidota > Bacteroidia > Chitinophagales > Chitinophagaceae > Flavihumibacter. The sequence continues at coordinate 1,348 of JASGFZ010000330.1, forward strand.
CCAAAGAGTTCCGTAAGCAGAAAGTGGACATCAGCCTGTATTCAGCCGTTATCTTCACGAGCCGCAATGCCATCGATCATTTTTTCCGTATCTGCGAAGAACTGAAAGTAGCTGTATCGCAGGATACGAAGTACTTCTGCATTACCGAAGCCGTGGCTTTGTATCTCCAGAAATTTATTCTTTACCGCAAACGCAAAGTGTTCTATGGCGCCGACGGCAGCAACAAGAGCATGTTCGATGTGGTGAATAAGCACAAGGAAAACGAAAGATTCCTTTACCCCGTGTCGGAAAACCAACCCGACAACGAGATCGTCAACTGGCTGAAATCGCATAAGTGCGAATACGCTACCCCCTTCATGTACCGCACCATTGCCAACGACCTGGAAAAAGTGATGGGTGGCGACGACTACGATATCATCTGCTTTTTCACGCCCAGCGGCGTAAAAAGCCTGATGGATAAATACCCCGAATACAAGCAGAACGGCACCCGTATCGGCGCCTTCGGCAGCAATACCAGCAAGGCCGTGGAAGACGCCGGCCTTCGGCTGGATATTAAGGCCCCGCTGCCCCAAACACCCAGCATGGTGGCAGCCCTCGAACAATATTTGTCGGCCGAATTAAAGAAGTAACAGTTCGCGTACATTCGTTGCATGAACAGCCTGCAAACGATTTACAACAAAAAAGTAATTGCCATATTGCGTGGGGTTGATTTCGACGCCCTTCTTCCCGTAGCAGAAGCCCTTTACGAAGGCGGGTTAAGACTCCTGGAGATAACCCTCAACTCACCCCGTGCCCTCGAAGGCATTGCACAGCTCAATGCACAGTTCGGTAAACGGCCTGATAAAATGCTGATTGGCGCAGGTACCGTGCTTGACGTAGATGCAGCGCGTGCGGCGATCGATGCCGGCGCAAAATTCATCATTTCGCCCAATACAGATGCGGCTACCATCCGGCAAACACTTGCTTCGGGTGTGCTGAGCTTACCGGGCGCCTATACCGCTACGGAAATCGTGACGGCACACCGCGCCGGCGGACAAATCATCAAGGTTTTCCCGGCTGCCGACCCAGCCTATTTCAGGAACCTCAAGGCGCCGCTGGATCATATTCCCATGATGCCTACCGGTGGCGTGAACATCGACAATATTGCCGCTTTCAAAGCGGCCGGTGCCGTCGCGTTCGGCATAGGATCAGCGCTGGTGAAAGCAGGCGCACACGACCAGTCATCCCTCGAAAATCTAATCGTTAAAAGCCGCCAGCTAATGGCGGCTGTATCATAATACTGCCATGAAGATCAGGTCTTATGAACTTTTCCAGGTGCCGCCCCGCTGGCTCTTCCTGAAAATAGAAACGGATGCGGGCATCGTCGGCTGGGGTGAACCGGTGGTGGAAGGAATGGCCGGTACGGTGGGCGCTGCCGTGAAAGAAATGATGTCGTTCCTGCTGGGGAAAGATCCTTTGTGCATTGAAGATCATTGGAACCAGCTGTATCGCTCGGGTTTTTACCGCGGTGGTCCCATACTGATGAGCGCTATTGCAGGCATCGACCAGGCGCTGTGGGATATCAAGGGCAAATATTATAACGCGCCGGTGTACCAGTTGCTGGGCGGCAAGGCGCGCGACCGGATCCGGATGTACAGTTGGATCGGGGGCGA
>JASGFZ010000331.1:0-2994 GCA_047605345.1 Flavihumibacter sp.
GACGGCATTCACCCGGGCCAGCAGGTCCACCAGCACCATGGCCGTTACCGCTTCCAGCACCACCGGAACACGCAGGGCGATACAGAGATCATGCCTGCCTTTTACCGAAAAAGTTTCCTGCTGGTTGGTTTCCCAGTTCAGGGTAAGCTGCTCTTTGGGGGTAGATGAGGTGGGTTTGATGGCAATCCTGAACACCAGCTCGTTGCCGTTGGTAATACCTCCCACCACTCCGCCGGCATGATTGGTTTTGGTTTTGCCCTCAGCATTTTCGATCGGGTCATTGTGTTCTACACCGAACATTTTTGCCGCCGCAAAACCGGTACCGAATTCAACACCTCTTACGGCGGGAATAGCAAACACTGCATGCGCCAGCACCGATTCAACCGAATCGAAAAACGGCTCACCCACACCGGCGGGCAATCCGCTTACGCGGCATTCAACAATACCGCCTACAGAGTCTTTGGCATCGATTGCTTTCTGCAGCCCTTTTTCTGTATCGGTTTCGCCGCCCACTTCCAGCAGGCTGGCTTTCACCGTGACCGGCTGCAATATTTTCTTGGCCACCACGCCGGCTGCCACCAATCCCACGGTGAGGCGTCCGCTGAAATGGCCGCCACCCCTGAAATCTTCAAAGCCGCCGAATTTCTGGTGCGCCACCATATCGGCATGCCCCGGGCGCGGCACCGCGCGCTGCTTTTCATAATCGCCCGAGCGGGTATTCTTGTTTTCGAAGAAGATGGTCATGGGCGCGCCGGTGGCATGGCCGTTGAACAAACCGGTCTGGAACAACGGAAAATCATCTTCCTTGCGCGGTGTGGTTCCCTTCTGGATGCCGCCTTTGCGGCGCTCGATATCCACCGAAAAATCATCGGCAGACAAAGGCAGTCCCGCGGGAATGCCGTCTATCACCACGCCTACGGCAGGGCCATGACTCTCTCCCATTATCGTAACCCTGAATAATTTTCCGAATGCGTTCATGGCTATTTGGTTGTTTTCAGCTTGGCACCCAGCAGGCTGATATGATCGTAAAAATCGGGATAGGATTTATTGATGGCTTCGGCATCTTCAATAGTGGTATAACCTTCTGCCTTGAGTGCGGCTACCGCACCGGCCATCGCAATACGGTGGTCGTGGTGCGAAAACAGGTCGGCACCTTTCACTTTTCCGCCGCCTTTCACCAGCATGAGGTCGTCCTGCAATTCGATCTCCACCCCCATCTTGTCAAACTCATCCTGCAGCGTAAGGGCGCGGTTGCTCTCCTTGTGCACCAGGCGGCTCACACCCTGGATCACCGTAGTGCCCTTGCAATAAGCGGCGAGGGCCACCAGCGGCGGGAACAGGTCGGGGCAATCGGTGGCATCGAACTGGAACGCTTTCAACGAAGCGGTACGCAGGCTGATCTGGCCGGCTTCGATGCTGATGCCCGCACCGCATTGGGTAAGCGCCTGCAAAATGGTTTTGTCGGCCTGCGTGGATTGCACATCCAGCCCACGCACCGTAATATTACCGGTAATAGCGCCCGCTACCAGCAGAAAGGCCCCACCGCTCCAGTCGCCCTCAACGGTGTAGGTGCGCTCTGCATTCGGGTTGATGGTTCCTCCTTTGAAAACGAAACGTTCATAGCCGATGTTTTCCGGTACCGGTAAACCGAATGCTTCCATCACCGACAGGGTGAGGTCTACATAAGGTTTGCTTTTCAGGTTGGTAACGGTGATGGTTACCCCATCGGCGCCCGAAGCGGCATAGGCGACCAGCAGGCCGGTAAGGAACTGCGAGCTCAGCGAACCGTCGATCGTAATGTCTTTCGGTTGCAGCGGTCCCTGCACGGTCAGGGGCAATTTGCCTTCGTTGCTCTGGATGCTTACACCCAGCTGCGGCAATACGGTGTCAAAAAAATCCATCGGCCTTTTCAGCAGGCTGCCTTCGCCGGTGATATGGATGGGGGTGCTGTTCATGGCCACCAGGGGCGTGAACATGCGGATGCCCAGGCCGCTTTCACCGCAAAAGACTTCTTCCTTACGGGCATGCACACCCGCACTTTTGATGATGAGGTCGCGCCCGTCGTTGCTGACGTTGGCGCCCAATGCGCGGATCACGCCCAGGGCGGCTTCATCGTCGTTGGAATGACCGGGATTTTTAATGCGGCTGGTTCCGGCTGCCGCCAGCGCTGCGGCGCAGGCGCGTTGCATGGAACTTTTGGAAGCGGGGGCCTGGATTTCACCAGATAATGGAGACGGATCGATACGAACGATCATGAAAAGGGTTAGTTAAGTTCTTGTATAATTTGTTTCACTGTTTCAAGGGGAATGGTCTTCACCTGCCCCTTTCCTATTTTGGCCAGCAGTACATAGTGCAGGCCGGAGCGTTCGCGTTTTTTGTCGTGCTTAAGCACTTCAAATACCTTTTGTGCATCGAATTCGGCATAGGTAGGCAGCCCATATTGGCTTATCAGTGAAACGACTTTTCCGGCGTCTTTAAAGCCGGTTTCCTTCACGGAAATATCGGCGGCATAAGTCATACCGATGGCTACGGCCTGGCCGTGCGACAATTCATACTGGTTCTCGAGCGCATGGCCGAGGGTGTGGCCGTAATTGAGCAGCTTGCGGTCGCCCGTTTCGTGCTCATCGCCCTGCACCACTTTTGTTTTGAGCAGGGCATTGCGTTTTACCAGTGCCGCCGCGGCTTTTTTGTTTTTCCGGTAATAGTCGATCGTATGGCCGGCCAGCTCTTTGAACATCGCCGCGTCTTTGATGCAGGCGTGTTTGATGATCTCGGCAAAGCCGTTCTGCCATTCGGCTTCGGGCAGTGTTTGCAGCAACGATACATCGAAGAACAGGAAAGAAGGCTGGCGGATGATGCCCACCAGGTTTTTGTACACGCCCACGTCCACGCCATTCTTGCCACCGATGGCCGCATCTACCATGGCCAGCAGGCTGGTGGGCACAAAGCCAACCCGGATGCCGCGCATGTATGTGGCTTCCATATACATGCGCG
>JASGFZ010000332.1:0-2986 GCA_047605345.1 Flavihumibacter sp.
GAAGAAGAAAAGCCTAAAAAAGCGGCTAAAAAGAAAAAAGAAGACTAATGGTTGCAGCTACTGCAGATATCCGTCAAAAGCCCCGGCAGTTCCTGCCGGCCGGTTTCAGCATTACCACCTGGGAAGCGCTGGCACCTTATTTCAACGACCTGATCGACCGCCGCATCGATACGAAGGCCGATCTCGAAAAATGGCTGGCCGACAGCAGCGAGCTGGAAGCGGTGGTAAGCGAAGACGCCTGCTGGCGCCAGATCAGGATGACCTGCGATACCGAGAACAAATCCCTCGAAGAGGCCTTCACTTTTTTCGTGATGGAAATCCAGCCGAAGATCCAGCCCCTGGCCGACCAGCTGAACCGGAAGCTGATGGATTCGCCGTTTACGAAAGAGCTTGACCAGAAAACCTTTTTCACCTACCTGCGAAGCGTTAAAAAATCGATCGACCTGTTCAGGCCCGAAAACATTCCGCTGCAGGCCGAGCTGAGTGTAACGGCCCAGCAGTTCGGTGTGATCTCGGGAAAAATGACGGTAACGCTGGAAGGAAAAGAATATACCCTGCAGCAGGCCGCCAAATTCCTGGAACACCCCGATCGCGCAAAACGTGAAGAAGCTTACCGCAAGATCCAGGAAAGACGGTACCAGGACCGCGAAACGCTCGACACCTTATACAGCGACCTGGTCGCCAAACGCCACCAGGTGGCGCTGAATGCGGGCTTCGCCAATTTCCGCGATTACAAGTTTGCGGAGATGGGCCGGTTCGATTATACCAAGGAGGATTGTTTTGCCTTTCACGAATCGGTAAAGCAGCATGTGTTGCCGCTGGTGGCGGATATCTACCGGAAGAAAAAAGAAAAGCTCGGTCTCGACAGCCTGCGCCCCTGGGATACCGAAGCAGAGCCGGCCGGCGTACAGCCGCTGCGGCCTTTTGAAACCGGCAGCGAGCTGCTGGAGAAAACCATTGCCTGTTTCCGGGAGCTGCGGCCCTTTTTTGCCGACTGCCTGGTAAAGATGAAGGAAATGGGCCGGCTCGACCTCGAAAGCCGGAAAGGCAAGGCGCCGGGAGGGTATAATTGTCCGCTGGCCGAAACCGGCGCTCCTTTTATATTCATGAACGCCGCCGGCCAGATGCACGATGTGACCACCATGGTGCATGAGGGCGGCCATGCCGTACACTCTTTTCTCGCCCATCCATTGCCGTTAAGCGCCTTCAAGGAATACCCGATGGAGATCGCCGAAGTGGCTAGCATGAGCATGGAATTGTTCAGTATGGATTATTGGCACAGTTTTTTCGATGAAAGAGAAGAATTAATCCGGGCCAGAGAGCACCAGCTTGAAAGAGTGATTACTATTTTTCCCTGGATCGCCATCATTGACAAGTTCCAGCATTGGGTGTACGAGCATCCGGCGCATACGGCAGAAGAGCGGTTGAGCCGGTGGATTGAAATAAATGATGAATTTTCAACAGGTGTTATTGATCTTTCAGGGCTGGAAATGTTTCGGAAATACAGCTGGCAACGCCAGCTCCACCTGTTTGAAGTGCCGTTTTATTACATAGAATACGGTATTGCCCAGTTGGGTGCGATTGGAATGTGGATGCAATACAAAATAAATAAAGAAGCTGCGCTGAACAATTACTGTAACGCCCTGGCGTTAGGAGGTACCCGTACCCTTCCGGAATTGTACCGTGCTGCCGGCCTGGAATTCGATCTTGGACCGTCCCGGGTCAAAATGCTGATGGATTTTGTCAGGGACCAGATGAAAATGCTTGAAAAATAACCAGAACAGGGTATTCAAATATTTTGTATTTACTGATTTAAGACAATATATTTGTAGATGAAAACCCTTAGAAGTAAAAATCTTCTTTAAAATAGCTACTAATCAGAGCCTTAACCAAAAGTCCCGGTGTGTCTACATCGGGGCTTTATTTTTGACGGCAGGTCTTGGGGGTGGCTTTTGTTTCACGCAGAGACCGCTAAGGAGCAGAGCGCGCAAAGGGGTTTATATGTGGGGAGTGATTTGTAATGGTCACCTGTTTTTCGGTTGCCGGCTATACGTTAACTATCTCACACAGCTAAGAAAACAAAACGACTAAACTGAAAGCAGCTTTGGAAAATAACTGGCGATACAAAACCATTGAAGTTTTAGAGAAGAAAAACTTTGGCAAAACCCCGGCGATGCGCCAACAGATATGATCAAACGTTGCCTTGAATTGTGTAAGGTGCCGCTTCATCAATTCAGCATTGATGATGTAAGATTAATGATAGGCCAAAACTTCTCGCTTCAGTACCTGGTTGCTTTGGCGGTGGAGTATTTAACAGCCGACCTTTTTGTTGAAGGCAGTTTATATCCCGGCGACTTGCTTAAAACTGTTCTTTTGGTTGACACCGGCTTCCGGAAAAACAACAAACACGTATGGCTGCAGGTAGATGAATTGATTAAAAGAAAACAGGAAGACCTTGCCGCCAACAAAATCCCAACAACCACCTTTTATTTATCACAACCCTTTGCGCGCTCTGCTCCTTAGCGGTCTCTGCGTGAAACAAAAACCAACCCCCAAAACCTGCCGGCAAAAACAAAACCCGCCCCCACGCCCACGCGGCAGCACCTCACACCTCCAACCAACCATAAACCACAGACCACAAACCATAAATCTCATCCTTTCTTACACTCCTTACACGTTCCACTCACAATCATTTCCACCTGGTTCAGCGCATAGTCTTCCGGTAATTTGATGTCGGGAACAGTAACATCTTCAAGACAGGTCGTATTGCCACAGTCATTGCATACAAAATGCACGTGGTTATCGTGGTGGTGGCCTTCTTCGCAGGCATCTTTGCACAGCGCGTAACGAATGCTGTTGTCGTTGGTGGGAATGGTATGGATGACGCCCTTCGACAGAAAGGCCTGCAGGGTGCGGTACACCGTTACCCGGTCGAATTTTTCGCCGGTTCTTTTCTCGATGTCGCCGTGCGCCAGGGCGCCCTGCT
>JASGFZ010000333.1:0-2930 GCA_047605345.1 Flavihumibacter sp.
TACGGCAGCAGACGATACCTGGTCTACCGTAGATATCAAAGCTGTTCGCAGGTTGAAGCACCCGGTTACGCTGGCGGCTGTAAAAGCTGACCCGGCCTTGGGTGAAATGGCCCTGGTGCGCCTCGGCCGCCTCAGCGTGCAACCGGTAACCGATAAGGAGTGGAAGCAGGTAATGCAGCTGGCCGGCGAAAAAAAATAAGATGCCGAAAAATAAACTGGTGGTGCTGACGGGCGCCGGCATAAGCGCCGAAAGCGGATTGAAAACATTCCGCGACAGCGACGGCTTGTGGGAAGGCTATGACGTGGGAGAAGTAGCCACGCCGCGCGCCTGGGCGAAAAACCCCGAACTGGTTTTGCGCTTTTACAATGAACGCCGCCGGTCGGTGATGGCGGCACAGCCCAACAGCGCCCATACTATACTGGCCGGGCTGGAAAAAGAGTTTGACGTTTGCATTATTACCCAGAATATCGACGACCTGCACGAAAGAGCGGGTTCTTCAAATATACTTCACCTGCATGGGGAAATACTGAGCCGAAGAAGCGAGCAGGATGAAGGGATCCGCAGCCGCATCAGTACCGATATGCATATTACCGAAAAGGCGCCTGACGGGGGCCGCTGGCGGCCTGATATCGTTTGGTTTGAAGAGCCCGTTCCGAAAATAACAGAAGCCGTGCAACTGGTAAAACAGGCCGATATTTTTGTGGTGGTGGGCACTTCCCTGCAGGTGTATCCTGCCGCGGGACTGGTGGATTATGTTCCGGACCAGGCGCCCATCTTCCTGGTAGACCGTAAAATGCCGCCGGTGCGCGGTGCGTTCACTGCTATCATCAAACCCGCTACCGAAGGCATGGCCGAGCTGGCCGGCCTCTTGCGCAGCACAATTTAAACAATCGCTAACAAGCATTTTGCAGCCATTGCCTTCTATTTGCAGCATGAAATGCACCGGCTTCGCGATACTGCTGTTTATCAGCTTTACCGCAGCAGCGCAATGGTCGCCCCCATTGCAATTGCTGAAAAAACAACTGCAGGAAAAACACTACACCGATAGCACCGCGGGGCGTAATCCCCTGTATGCAAAAACCGGTTTGAACTATCTCCAGCCTTTGTACAAGCCATTGCTGAGCCTGCCCGACGATGCACGCAAACATGCCAACCTCGATGTAGCAGGTACAGCGGTCGTTTTTCGTTTTGCCGGCGATCACGCTACCGCCATCCGGCTGGCATCGGCCTATTATGATTCACTGCCGGCTGCCGCTTACAGGGATATCGACCGGTATGTAGACACCCTGCGTACACCCGATCTGGTGCCGGCGGCCGGGCTGATCCTGCAAAAAGCAGCCGGCGGCCGGGTAGTGATGATCAACGAATCGCCGGCTTATGCGCAACAGACCGCCTTCAGCCTTTCACTGCTGGAAGGCCTGCACCAACTTGGTTACCGCTATCTCGCGATGGAATCGCTGAACAGCCGGGCAGACAGAAATACGCAAAGCCTCGATTTAAGAACCGGTTACCAGGCGGCAGAACCGGTTACTGGTGAACTGATCCGCAAAGCACTGTCCCTGGGTTATGTGCTGCTGCCTTATGAAGACAGCAGCCAGCACGGCGGTTCGGGCCGCGATGCCATCCAGGCCGCAACCCTTGCCAGCCTGTTCAAGCACGACAGCGCCGCCAAAATACTGGTGATTGCAACCGGCGCGCACATCAGTGAAACCAGCGGATCGGGTTATACACCCATGGCCGTTTTCTTTAAACGGTTTACCGGTATTGATCCGCTTACGATAGACCAGGTTGAAATGGGAGAGGGAAGCGCATTTGAATACGGCCGTTATTTTTACCGGCGCTGGCAGCAGAAAAAACGGAATGATGCGGCCGTTATTGCCAGCATTGCCGGTAAGCCCCTGAGCCTGCTGGAAGCCGACCAGTACGACCTGCAGGTGATTCATCCGCCAACCACCTGGAAAAACCGGCGGCCGCAATGGCTGTCGTTCGATGGCAAACGCCGGATGTATGCCGTCAGGCCAACGGAAAAAAACCTTTTCCTTGCCCAGGCCTATTACCTGGATGAAACCAAAGAGAAAAACCTCCAGGTGCTGGTGCCCGCCGACCAAACCTATATTGCCGATGAAGATGGTTATTACTGGCTGTATCTCTTCCCCGGCAAGTACAAGCTGGTTTTACGCGATACCCGCTATAACCTGCTTTCAGAAAAAGAAATAGAGGTAAAATAACCGCTGCTCTTACTCCAGCGGCCCTGCACTTTTAAAACCATTTACCGACACGATGCGCGTTTGTATTGCCACGGCCCTGCGTGAAGAAGGAGCTTCGATGTGTTGCGAAGCGCCGGCCGGTAACAAAGGGATATGCAGGATTTCTGCGTCAACGATCGCTTTGTCTTTTGCGAGGTAATCAACCTGCAGCAGGATATCGCCGATAACCGCTTTGCTGTTGTTGGTAATCGTTATTTGCGGTGCTTTCACACCACCGAAAAGGCTGGTCCGGTGGTTATCGGCCTGCACTGCCAGGTCTTTTTTCAGCACGGCAAATGCAAGCGCGCTTACCGTTTGCAGGTTTTTGAAAGTGGCGGCATGGGAAGCATAGCTGGCGAACTGGTTTTCAGTTATTGCAGGCGGCGCTGTTTCGGGAACCGGTTCGCGACGGCTGAAAAGATAAATACCCGTTAATAAGCCCAGCAATAATGCAGCGCCCGCAAGGTAGGGCCTGAATGAGCGGCGCGGTTGCCGCGACCAGTTGACAGAAAGCTTTTCGGGGGTGGGCAGGGTGGTGGTGAAAGAAGGCGCGGGAGCGGGTCGGGCGGCAGGCGGTGAAACCGATTTTGCAGGCGGGTTGCCCGGCAATATTACCGACACGTATTTTTTTGCCGGCTTCTCAACAGTGCCGGCCGGAAGGGATTTAGTGTTGGTGGAAGTGG
>JASGFZ010000334.1:0-2925 GCA_047605345.1 Flavihumibacter sp.
GAACCCCTTCCAACAAAAACTTTTCAGTAATTTTTTTCAACCCTTAATTTTACAAAATCCCGGAACACCCCAGGGTGCCCGGCCAACGCAAACGAATACGACAAATACCTATATGCCGGCAGATAAGAACAGACAATTCCTTGAGTTCGAGCGACCTATTAAAGAGCTGTTTGACGAAATAGAAAAATTCAGGCTCTCGGCCGAAAAAAACAGTAAGCTCGATGTCAAGCCCCTTATCGCCGACCTCGAAACCCAGGTGCTCGAAAAGCGAAAGGAAATCACTTCCCAGCTTACCTCCTGGCAAAAGGTACAGCTGAGCCGCCATCCCGACCGGCCCTATACCATGAAGTACATCGAGAAAATGACCGAAAACTTCGTGGAGCTGCATGGCGACCGCAATGTGCGCGACGACAAAGCCATGGTGGGCGGATTCGCCTCCCTCGACGGCGAAACGGTTATGTTCATCGGCCAGCAAAAAGGCATCAACACCAAAATGCGCCAGCAGCGCAATTTCGGTATGGCCAACCCCGAAGGCTATCGCAAAGCCCTTCGCCTTATGAAGCTTGCCGAAAAATTCAACAAACCCGTTATTACCCTCATCGATACCCCCGGCGCCTATCCCGGTATGGAAGCGGAAGAACGCGGCCAGGGCGAAGCCATCGCCCGTAATATCTATGAAATGATCCGCCTCAAAGTACCGGTGATCTGCGTGGTGATCGGCGAAGGCGCTTCCGGCGGCGCCCTGGGCATCGGGGTGGGGGACAGGATCCTTATGCTCGAGAATGCCTGGTACACCGTTATCTCTCCCGAAAACTGCTCTTCCATCCTCTGGCGGTCGTGGGAACAAAAAGAAAAAGCGGCCGAAGAACTGAAGCTTACTTCCGATTACATGCACGCTTTCGGACTGGTCGACCGGGTGGTTCCCGAACCCTTCGGCGGCGCGCACTGGAGCTACAACGAAGCAGCCGCCAACCTCAAAAAAGCGCTGAAAGAAACCCTGGCCGAAATAAAACAGGTACCCGCAGAAGAGCGGGTACAGCAACGCATTGACAAATTCAGCAAAATGGGTTTCTGGGACGAAATTCCCGTAACCCAACCATAAATAGCAAACTTCAAACTTTTTCATATGTCTCTCCGACAGACACTCAGGGGTACCGGTGTAGCCCTGGTAACACCTTTCAACAACAAATTCAATATCGATTATACCGCCCTTGAATCGCTGATCAACTATGTAATCATTAACGGGGTCGATTATATTGTTTCACTCGGCACCACCGGCGAAACACCCACGCTCAGCAGGGAAGAAAAAACAGATATCCTGAAATTCACCTTTGATAAAGTGGATGGCCGGGTGCCCGTGGTGGTGGGTATCGGCGGCAACGACACGCATGCCCTGATCAGAGACCTGCACCATTTTCCGCTCGAAAAAGCCAGCGCGGTGCTCAGCGCCTCGCCGTACTACAATAAGCCTTCGCAGGAAGGGCTGTTCCAGCATTACAAGGCCCTGGCAGCAGCATCGCCCAAACCCATCCTGCTGTATAATGTGCCGGGACGTACCGGCCGCAACCTCGACGGCGCCACTACCCTGCGCCTCGCCCATGAAGTGCCGAATATCGGGGGCATCAAAGAAGCCGCCAACAACCTGCCGCAATGCATGCAGATACTGAAAGACCGCCCCGATCATTTCCTGGTGGTGAGCGGCGACGACGACCTGGTTATGCCCCAGATGTCGCTCGGTATGGACGGCGTTATCAGCGTGGCCGCCAACTGCCTGCCGAAAAAATTCACCCAAATGGTGAAATCGGCCCTTGCCTTCGACTTTGTTTCGGCCAAAAAGCTGAACGATGAAATGCTCGAAGCCTATAACCTGCTTTTTGCCGAGAACAACCCGGCAGGGGTGAAGGCTTTCCTGGCCGAACTGGGGCTGATAGAAAACTACCTGCGCCTGCCGATGGTGCCGCTGAGCGATCAGCTCCGGCAGAAAGTTGTCGCCTATTTACGCCACTGAATGTGTATATGAAGGGAAAATTGTACTTTGGTAGTTCGTTCCACCCATGTACAAGTGTGTATCCGTTTTAACGACCCCTTCCTCTGCAGTATGCTGCTGGGCCGACTTCCGTATCCAGCCGCCCGCTGCGCCACCGATCCATGTCCGGCAGAAGCTCAGGAGCGGCCCGGTTTCGTACCCATATGAGCGAGCAGGAAAGCTTTTGCCGCCACAGTCAGAGAACGGATCAACCAGCGGTCGATGCTGAGAACCGGCCCGGCGAGTTATACGCTGCCCGTGGTTTTTCATATCGTATTGCAGAATCCTTCGGCGGTGACGGATGCGCAGATCCAGCAGCAGCTGGTGGTGCTGAATAAGGCTTTCGCCGCCGAAAATGACCAGAGCGACCTGGTTGCCGGCTTCCGCAGCCGCGTTGGCACTACCGGTATTGCTTTCTGCCTTGCACAGCGTACGCCCAACAACCTGCCGTCAACCGGCATTGTTCGTTATACGACTACCCGCAGCAGTTTCGACGCCCAGTCAGACGATGTTAAACTGTCGGCCAGGGGGGGCGCCGACGCCTGGGATCCCACCCGCTTTGTGAATGTCTGGATCACCAGCCTGCAGAACGGGATACTGGGTATCGGTTCTTTTCCGGGAGTGGATGAAATGCGGTTCCAGGGCATTGTTATTTCAACCATTTCATTGCCGGGATCAACCAACAGCCATTTCAACGGAGGAAAAACACTGGTGCATGAAACCGGTCACTTCTTTAACCTGTATCATATCTGGGGCGATGACGACGGCGCCTGTACCGGATCGGACGATATTGAAGATACCCCCAACCAGGCCGACGCCACCAATGGCTCGCTTACCGGTGTTCAGACCGATGCCTGCACCACCACAGCGCCGGGAATCATGTACCAGAACTACATGGA
>JASGFZ010000335.1:0-2885 GCA_047605345.1 Flavihumibacter sp.
CTCGCCAACCGCATCACGGCAAACGGTGAGCTGCTGGTCAAATCGCAAACCGAAAGAACCCAGCTGGGCAACAAGGCCGTCGTGATCAAAAAAATGAATGCGCTGGTACACCAGGCCCTCCAGCCCAAAAAAGCAAGGATCGCCACCAGGCCCGGCAAAGCCGTGCAGGAAAAAAGGCTGGAAGCAAAAAAACGCAATGCCGGTATCAAAGCGAATCGGCGCTGGCGCAACCGCGACGAAAGCTACTGACATAATGTTGTCAGCAACCCCTCTTTAGCTTTGACGCATGCTATTAAAAGACCGTTATTCAACCGCATTTTACCAGCGCTTCGGGGAGGTGGCTACCCATGTCATTCCGGGATTCGACAGTAAGCGCTACCAGCAGCGTATCTTCTTGAAAGAATGGCCGGCCATGGAGCTGAAAGACCGGATGAAACACAGCGCGCGGGCACTGCGTTTTTATATGCCCGATGATTTTACCGCCGCCGCCATCTTACTGGAAGAGCTGGTCACCGCCCTGCAAACGGCCTCCTTTTTTGGTGCCAGTATGGAATTTATGTTCCTGCCGCATTATGTGGAAGAATACGGGCTGGACTATCCCGACGCAGCCATCAGGGCCTTTGAGATCCTCACCCCTTTCAGCAGCTGCGAATTTGCCATACGGCCCTTTATACAGCGCTATCCCGAAAAAATGATGGAAGCCATGCAGCAGTGGGCGCGGCACCCGAACCATCATGTACGCCGGCTGGCTTCAGAAGGGTCACGGCCCAGGCTGCCCTGGGGCATTGCACTGGCTGCTTTAAAAAAAGATCCTTCCCCCGCATTGCCGATACTGCAGCTGCTGAAGAACGATCCGTCTGACTACGTACGGCGCAGTGTAGCCAACCACCTGAATGACATCGCCAAAGACAATCCCGCAGTGGTTATTGCCATTGCCCGCCAATGGCAGGGTCAGAGCGCCGCCACCGACGCCATCATCAAACACGGATGCCGCAGCCTGCTTAAGCAGGGCCATACAGCCATCCTGTCGCTGTATCGGCTGAAGGAAAAACATTTTTCCCTGTCAGATATACAGGTTAAAAGCAACAGCGTACGGATAGGAAAATCGCTGCAAATTGACTTTACGGTCACCAATAATACAGCCCGGGCACAGCGCCTGCGGTTGGAATATGCTATCTGGTTTCGCCTGAAAAACGGCACCCATTACCGGAAAGTATTCAAGATCAGCGAACGCGAAATAGCCGGCCGCGCCCGTGTGCACTACAGCAAGAAACATCTTTTCAGGGTTATTACCACCCGTACCTATTATAAAGGCGAACAGGCCATCAGCCTGATCCTGAATGGCAGTGAAAAAAAGAAGATCGCTTTCAGGCTTACTTAGTGTTTTTCGCTGCATAAAGAAACGGTGAAATAACGGTTTTTTCGATGCTGCCGTTGCGGTTATTTTGTTAACCGGCCATTGCCGCAAGAAAAACAATGTTTACATGATACCTGAAGCCGACCTGTTGCAGAACAGCATCATCAGTTACCTGCCCTCGCTTAAAAAAAGGTATCATGTGATTTACCTGCTCATCATGGCATCGATTGCTTTTGCCTTACCGGCATCCAGGTTCGTTTACACCGATGTTTTTGTGAAAAGCACAGGGGTGATCCGGCCGGCTACCGAACGAACAGAAGTCAGGTCGCTGGTAAGCGGAAGGGTAGACAGCATCTTTCTGAAAGAAGGTGATTTTGTACGCAAAGACCAGGTGCTGCTGAAGATCAAGGACCTGCATACCGCCGACAAACTGGCAGCCATCGAACGGGAATGCAGTGAATACAAGCAATACCTGCACGACCTGCAATTGCTGACTGAAAACAAAACAGTTGCTGCAACGGTTTATCCTTTGCTTCTATCGCAAGTCTACAAAGAGCAATTCAACCGCCACCTGTCTTTGCGAAAGGAAAAATCAGGACTGAAAGATAAAACCCGGATCGAGCTGCAGCTGAACAGCCAGCTTGCCGCTGAAAAGATCATCTCGCCCAAAGAATTTTACGATATAAAACACCGCAACGAACAGGCTTCAGAACAGTATCAGTCCCTTTTATTTGAACAACAGGCCACCTGGCAGCAGGAACTGGCCAAATACCAGCTCGGCATCCAGCAGCTCGAAACACAAAAAAAGCAGCTTCTGTCAGACGCGTCGTTGCTCAGCATACAAGCCGCCACCAGCGGCACACTCCAGGGATTAAACGACATTTATCCCGGCAGCTACCTGGCGGCCAACCAGCTTATCTGCATCATTTCTCCGGAAAACGGATTGATCGGCGAGTGCTTCGTTAAAAGCCGCGACATCGGCTTTCTGCACACAGGGCAACCGGTCAGGTACCAGCTCGAAGCCTTTAATTATAATTATTTCGGTGAAATGACCGGCCATATCACCCATATTGACAAAGATTTCAGTATTGTCAATAACACGGCAGTCATCAAGCTGCGCTGCAGTTTCGATAGCACCACCTTACAGCTCAAAAACGGCTATACCGGCCGGCTTCGTAAAGGCCTGAATTTCCAGGCAAGTTTTTTTGTTGCCCGCAGAACCTTGTGGCAGCTCTTATTCGATAAACTGGACGACTGGCTGAATCCGCGCCGTTCAGACCCCGACAATGCCGCTTATGAAACGGGCAGTTAAGATAAAGCAGCGGGATATTACCGATTGTGGCGCCGCCTGTATCGCCAGCGTAGCTGCTCATTACCGGTTACACCTGCCCGTTAGCCGGATCAGGCAATACGCAGGTACCGACAGCCGGGGCACCAATGTGCTGGGATTGCTGGAAGCCGCCGAAAGGCTGGGGTTCCAGGCCAGGGCAGCTAAAGGCAATACTGAATCATTGCAGCAGGTTCCGCT
>JASGFZ010000336.1:0-2882 GCA_047605345.1 Flavihumibacter sp.
CAACAGCCGTTTCCGGTGGGATGTGGCTGTCAATTACAGCCGGATCAGGAACAAGGTACTTGCCATCAATGATGAGGCTGCTGAACCTATCCTGCAATTGGGCAATGGCTTTACAGAGGTGATCAAAGGACAGCCCTATGGCGTTATTTTTGGCGGCCGTTTTGCACGTGCCGGCAACGGGAAATTACTGGTAGGCGATGACGGCCTGCCGCTTCGCGCCGATGCTGACAGTATCGTAGGAAATATTACACCCAACTGGATGGGTGGAATCGGCAACACCTTCCGTTATGGTGCGTTTTCTTTCGGCTTCTTCTTTGATGTAAAAATCGGCGGTGATATCCAGAATAACGTGGATGGTTACGGTTATTTCTACGGTACGCCGAAGGTGACAGAAGACCGTGGCGACCGCGTTGTAGACGGTATCAGGGCCTCTGACGGCAAGGTAAATGACGTGAGTGTACACGGACAGGATTACTGGCGCCGGTTGAACAGCATACTGGAAGCGGTGATACAGGACGGCACTTTCGTGAAGCTGCGCAACGTTACATTCAGCTATGATTTTCCAAAGAAGCTGCTGGGAAAAACTTTTGTAAAAGAGGCGACTTTTTCGGTTACGGGCCGCAACCTGTGGATTTATTCCCCTCATTTTACCGGTGCAGATCCCGAGGTTAGCTCTTTTGGCGCATCGAACGGTTCACAGGGCATATACTCGTTTTCAACCCCAACCTCCCGTTCCGTTAACTTCTCTTTGAAAGTTTCGTTCTAACCCAACAAAAGAAACAGCATGAAAAATTATTTCATCATACTTTTTGCCGCATTGACAGCGATTTCGGGCTGTAAGAAATTCATCGATGTGAATAATGACCCGAACCGGCCTACCAACGTGAAGGAAGCGCTTATTTTGCCGGCTGTGGAAACCGCTATTTCGCATTATCTCTTTGCGGGCACCAATGCCATACAGGTGCAGCATTTTATGCAGGCGGTGGCGTTGAACCAGCCCGTTCCCAATACGGGTACCTACCAGGTAATCAACAGCGAATCAGATGGCGATTGGGCAACTGTGTACACGACCACCTTGAATAACCTCAAAGCGATGATCGACAAGGCCGGTGCCGATGGCAGCCATGCTTATGTGGGTATAGGCAAAATACTGTTTGCATATACCACGGCCACGGCCACCGATTTCTGGGGCGATATACCCTTAACCGAATCATTGAAAGGCGCCGATAATTTTACGCCTTTGTACGATACCCAGGAAAGTGTATATACGTTTATCCAGCAATACCTTGACGAGGCGATTGCCGAGCTGGACATGAACAGTGAAAAGCAGCCGGACTCAGATGACTTCTTTTATAACGGCGACCTTGGCAAATGGAAAAAGCTGGCTTATACATTAAAGGCCCGCTATTATATGCACCTTACCAAAGCGCCCGGGCACACTGCTTCCCAGCAGGCAACACTTGCGCTGGCAGCACTGGAAAAGGGAATGACCGGTAGTGAAGATGCGCTCAGATTCAGTTACCCCGGGTCAGCGGGCAACGAGAACCCCTGGTACCTTACATTTCTTCCCGGTTCCACATTGGTGCTGTCTGAGCACCTGGTAGAAACGCTGAAAAGCCGGAACGATCCGCGGCTGCCGGTAATCGTGGCGCCCGCAGCGGCAACCGGCTTGTATACCGGCCGGCCGATCGGTACACCCAGTGTCGGGAGCCTGGAAGACTATTCGATTCCTGCGGCCCTGTATGGCAGTGCCAATTCGTATAACTACATCGTGAATTATGAAGAAGCGCTTTTCCTGAAAGCGGAAGCCACATTTATTACATCGGGTTCCCTGGCCGCTACGCCTGTTTACCAGGAAGCGGTTAAAACCAATTTCACTAAGCTCGGGCTGTCGCCGGCCAGCAGCAGTGTGCTTGCCTTTTTGGCCGACCGCGGTACACTTACCGACGGTAATGGCATCCGCCTGATCATGGAGGAAAAATCGACCGCCAACTTTTTGAATCTGGAGAATTGGACTGACTGGCGGAGAACCGGGTACCCGGCCATCAGCAAAGTGCCAAATGCCCTGTCAGACATCCCGCGCAGGTTTTTGTATCCCCGCTCCGAACTGATTTCGAATCCGCAACCGGGGCAGTCGGCCAGGATGACCGATCGCATTTGGTGGGACGCCCAATAAATTTTCCTGATTTTAATAAAAACGGCCCACCGTGTACGGGTCGTTTATTTTCGAAAAATTGTGAGCCATGCTTCAAAAACAAAAAATCGCTTCGTTCACCTGCGTGCTTGCCTGTATGGCCGTTACGGCCGTTGCCCAGGTTGATTACCAGAAAGAAATCGCCAGCCAGGGTTCCGAGCTCAGCAATACGCTGATCAATTACCGGGCTGATAAGGGAAGCCTCGACCGGTTTTATTTCCTCGAGCTATCGCCCGAAAGAATTGAGCGCATGACTGCTTTCAACAAAGAGTACAGCAAAAAGCTGGATGCTTTCAATTACGGTAAGCTTGGTCTTGAAGGTAAGGTGGATTATACGCTGTTGCGCTGCAACCTGCAGTCGGAGCTGATGGTGCTGGATGCTGACCGGAAAGCAGCGGAGCTGGCCATACAATACCTGCCTTTTGCGAAAGAGGTATTTACGGTAGAAAAAGCCCGTCGCCGCGGCGCTGTACCCCAGTCTGATTCGCTGGCGGCGAATGTGCAGCGCTGGAGCAACTTCCTGCAACAAAAGCTCGGGGGCCTGGATGCAGATAAAACGATTGACCTCCCGCTGGGGTATGCAGTCGAAAAAATGAGCAATGATTTGCGGGATGCCCTGAAGTCGGTGCACAGTTTCTACAACGGGTATGATCCTTCTTATACCTGGTGGATGGCGACCGGTTATAAT
>JASGFZ010000337.1:0-2879 GCA_047605345.1 Flavihumibacter sp.
TAAACCGGGTTTACCCCAGTTCCGGGTACAGCGGAAACTGCTCCATAAATCCGTTCACTTCGCCGCGTATGTTGCCGATCAGCGCTTCGTCGTCGGCGTTCACCAGTACACGGTCGATCGCGTTCACCACAAATTCCATGTGTTCAACTTTCATGCCCCGGGTGGTGATGGCGGGAACACCCACGCGGATACCCGAGGTAACGAAGGCTGATTTATCATCGAAAGGTACCATGTTTTTGTTGAGGGTGATATCGGCCTTGCCTAAAGCCTGTTCGGCTTTTTTACCGCTGATGTTTTTATTGCGGAGGTCGATCAGCATCAGGTGGTTATCGGTACCGTTGCTGATGATCTGGTAACCGCGGCTGATAAAGGCCTTCGACATCGCCTGTGCGTTTTCCACGATCTGTTTGGCATACACCGTATAGTCATCGCTGAGCAGCTCGCCGAACGATACCGCTTTGGCGGCGATCACGTGTTCCAGCGGACCGCCCTGGATGCCGGGGAACACCGCCAGGTCGATCAGGTTGCTCATCATCCGCGTATTGCCTTTGGGGTCTTTCAGCGCGAAAGGATTCTCAAAATCCTTTTTCATCAGGATGATGCCGCCGCGCGGGCCGCGCAGTGTTTTGTGCGTGGTTGATGTAACGAAATGGCAATGGTCGAAGGGCGAAGCCAGCAGGCCCTTGGCGATCAGCCCCGCGGGGTGCGCCATATCGCACCAAATAAAGGCGCCGATCTCATCGGCCACTTTCCGGATGCGGGCATAATCCCAGTCGCGGCTGTAGGCAGAGGCCCCGCAGATAATCACTTTGGGCTTGTGCTCGCGGGCCTGCTTTTCAAGCATGGCGTAATCGATCAGGCCGGTTTCTTTTTCCACGCCGTAGAACAGGGGGTTATAAAGCTTTCCGCTGAAGTTCACCGCCGAGCCGTGGGTGAGGTGGCCGCCCATGGAAAGGTCGAGCCCCAGGATGGTATCGCCCGGCTGGAGGATGGCCAGCAGCAGCGCCGCATTCGCCTGGGCGCCGCTGTGCGGCTGCACATTCGCATAGTCGCAGTTAAACGCCTGTTTAATCCGGTCGATCGCCAGCTGCTCTACCTGGTCAACCACTTCGCAACCGCCATAATAACGGCGGCCGGGATAGCCTTCCGCATACTTGTTGGTCAACACACTGCCCATCGCCTGTATTACGGGCAAAGAAGTAAAGTTTTCAGAGGCGATCAGCTCGATGCCATGCCTTTGGCGTTCCAGTTCCTTGCGTATCAGGGAGAAGACAATGGCGTCTTGTTGCATGCTTTTTAAAATTTGCCGCAAAAATAGGTATTTTCGGGCCGATGAAAGCGATCATTCCGGTAGCTGGTGCCGGCACCAAACTGCGTCCGCATACATATACCCAACCCAAGGCACTGATTCCGCTGGCTGGAAAAACCATCCTCAGCATTATTGTTGAACAGCTTGAAGAGGCCGGGGTTCAGGAATTTATTTTCATCATCGGCTACCTGGGCGTTAAGATCCAGGATTTCGTACGTGAAAAATACCCCCATCTCCAAACCCATTTCGTACAGCAGAACGAACGGCAGGGCATCGGTCATGCGATCTGGCTTGCGCGCGACCTGATCAGGCAGGACGAGGTCATCATTGTGCTGGGCGACAGCATTTGCGAGTACGATGTGCGGGCGGTGCTGGAGAGCCCCGACTCACTGCTGGGCGTGAAACGGGTGGATGATCCGCGCGATTTCGGCGTGGCAGAGATCAGCGATGAAGGGCAGATCACCCGCGTGGTGGAGAAGCCGCAGATACCCAAAAGCAATATGGCCCTGGTGGGTATTTACAAGATCCGCGAAACCGCTGTGCTGCTGGAATGCCTCGAGAACAACATCCGCCATCACCATACTTCGTACGGCGAATACAACCTGACCGATGCGCTGGAATGCATGATTGCGCAGGGCGCCGCCCTCCGTTCATTTAAAGTGCAGAATTGGTTCGACTGCGGCAAAAAAGAAACCCTGCTGGAAAGCAATGCCACCCTGCTGCGCAAAATGGGTCAGTCGATTGCCGAAGACCGCCAGTTCGAGAATACCATCATCGTGCCGCCGGTCAGCATTGCGCGTGGCTGCGATATCGCCAACAGCATCATCGGCCCGAATGTGACGATCGGTGAATGTGTAACCATCACCGATTCCATCATCAAAGATTCCATTATCGGCGCTTTCTCCGACCTCAAGGAAATTGTGCTGACCCATTCGCTGATCGGCACCGATGCCGGCGTACGCGGTGAAAGCCGCAGCCTCAACATCGGCGACAATACCGAGATTGATCTGGGCCGGCGGTAAACGCTGGCAAGTCAAAAATCAAAAGTAAAAAAGGGTCGCTGAGCGTGCGGCAGACGTCCTGATGTACCTGGCCGGCTTTTTCCACTTGTCAGGTAGCACCCGATGGAGGTGAGGAATGCCGGCACTGCTCGGGACCATTTTTAACTTTTAACTTTTGATTTTTGACTTTCTTTGCACCAAACACAAAGAAATTGTTCGCCTCCAACCGCATTTGCAAGCTTTTTGGAATTGATTTCCCGCTGGTGCAGGCTGGTATGATATGGGCCAGCGGATGGCGGCTGGCCAGCGCCGTCAGCAATGCCGGCGCACTGGGCTTACTGGGCAGCGGAAGTATGTATCCGGATATTCTACGCGAACATATACGCCGCTGTAAAGAAGCGACCGAAAAGCCTTTCGGGGTCAATGTGCCGTTGCTGTATCCCGCCATCGAAGAGCTGATGGCTATTATCATGGAAGAGGAGGTAAAGATTGTTTTCACCTCGGCGGGTAATCCTGCCACGTGGACGCGCAAGCTCAAAGACAAGGGTATTACCGTAGTGCATGTGGTG
>JASGFZ010000338.1:0-2852 GCA_047605345.1 Flavihumibacter sp.
GGCCCGTCGTTTTCGAGCGATACCAGCATAACGGCGCCGAACACCCCCGCCCCCACCGGCCGGCCGAGTACATCTGCCAGCCGGGCCAGGAAAGCTTCATAAAGAGGAACAGCCACCGCCGGGCCGGCAGCCCTTATATACGACGGACGGTTCCCTTTCTTAGTGGCAGCATAAAGCGTAAACTGGCTTACCACCAGCACACCGCCGCCGGTATCCATTACCGACAGGTTCATCACCCCGTTTTCATCATTGAAAATACGCAGCCGGCTGATCCGGGCGCAGAGCCATTCCAGGTCTTCGGCCGTGTCGCTGTCTTCAATACCCAGTAAAACGAGCAGGCCCGCTTCAATGGAAGCATGTATTTTTTCACCGATCGTAACCGACGCCTTCCTGACCCGCTGTATAACCACTCTCATAATTTGTGTAACTTGAGGCTGAACGCCGAAAATAACATGAAATATCCGTTGCTGAGCGTGCTGCTCCTCACCCTGCTTGCTGCCTGTTCCAAAGACAACAGCCTTGAAAACAAACAGGCTTCGTGGCTGGAAATTACAATAAGACCGCAAATGAATGGCAGCACTTTCGAACCCAATACCAGCTACCGGAATATCTACGGCGAAACGTTCACACCTGCCAGCTTCAGGTTTTACACCGGCCGGTTCAAACTCACCCGGGCCGACAGCAGCAGTGTGTTGTTCGACCAATACTACCTGGCCGATTTCAGCGACACCGGCAGTTTGCGCATACACATGGAGGTTAGTGCGGGCGAATACACCGCCCTCAGCTACCAGTTGGGGATCGACAGCGCCCGCAATGTAAGCGGCGTTCAGTCGGGCGCCCTTGACCCCCAGCTGGGCATGTTCTGGACCTGGAACAGCGGTTATATTTTCCTGAAACTGGAAGGAACTGCGCCGTCGTCGCACCAGCCCGGTGGCAAATTCGAATACCATATCGGCGGCTTCCGGTCGCCTTATAGCGCCGTTCGGGAACTGCATATAGATCTTCAGCCGGAAGGAAACGGGCTGCTCGCGGCCGGTAGAACCCTGCACGTAAACCTCGCCGTGCAGATGGACAATTTTTTCACCGGCGCTTATCCGCTGCGCATCACCGACACGGCGAATGTGATGACGCCGGGCGAGCTCTCGGCCCGCATCGCCGATAATTTTGCGGGCTGTTTCAGTACCGTCAACTACCAGCCCCGGTGAAAAACGCGCTTGCCTGGATAACCCTTGGGCTCTGCACCACGGCCATCGCCATTGCCGCCTGCAACAAACAGCAGGACCGGAAGGCGGAACCCATCGTTTTCCACGTACCCGACGGGTGGCCCGAACCCCGGTATGACTTCAGCGCCAACCCCCTCACCAATGCCGGCTTTACGCTGGGCAAAAAACTATTTTACGACGGAAAACTGTCAAAAGACGGCAACTTTCCCTGCGGCAGCTGCCACCAGCAATTCGCCGCCTTCGCCAACTTCGACCACGATTTCAGCCACGGCTTCAACAACCAGTTTACCACGCGGAATGCCCCCGCCCTGAACAACCTCGCCTGGCAAACGGCTTTTCACCGCGACGGCGGCATAACACACCTCGACCTGCAACCGCTGGCACCCATCACCGCTCCCAATGAAATGGCTGAAACCATTCCCGCCGTGCTGGCCAAACTGTCTGCCGACCCCGATTACCCGGCGCTGTTCAAAGCCGCTTTTCCCGACGGCGCCATCAATACCGCCAATATGACAAAGGCGCTGAGCCAGTTCATGCTGATGCTGGTATCGGCCGATGCCAAATACGACCGGGTGATGGCGGGAAAAGAAAGCTTCGACGTGAACGAAGCCGCGGGTTACAGCCTCTTTACCAGCAAGGGCTGCACTAACTGCCACGCAGAACCGCTTTTTACCAATAACAGCTATGTGAACGATAACCTGCCGGTAGACCCGGCCCGCAACGATGTAGGGCGGATGGCCATCACCGGCGACCCCGCCGACTACGGAAAATTCAAAGTGCCCTCCCTGCGCAATGCAGCGCTGACCTTTCCTTATATGCACGATGGCCGTTTCGGCAGCCTGTCGGAGGTAATGACCCATTACGCGCAAACCATACCCCTTACCACCGCCGAACAGGACCTGCTGATTGCTTTCCTGCAAACCCTTACAGACAGCACGCTTACCAGGAATCCTTTATTCGCACCCGATACCGAAGTGCCTTCGGTACACGACCACAACTGATCAGGGCTGCTTACGGCGGGCTTTTGTTGCCTCCAGCAATGTTTTCTGCTTTTCAACTTCGGCCGCCTGCGATCGCAGCGCCGTACCATTTTGCTGGATCTTATCCTCCAACTGCTGTTTTCTTTTGGCCAGATCGGTGCTGTCGCTTAGCAGGCCCGCCTGCTTTTTCTCCATCTTTTTCAGGTCTTCCTCTGCGGCAATGATCTCCTGGCGAATATTATAATCTTCCAGCTGCGGCGTAAAATCGTCCAGAAAAGCGCGGGCCTCCTCCACCCCGTACCGCTCGCCGGCAGCACGGTTTCCCAGTATTTCGTTGGGATGGCCCATTACAAAGTATATGACCGACGACTCCTTTTCCCGGCGGCTCTTCCTCTCTGCCTTTACGTAAACATCGAAGTTTTCACCCCCGTCGCCCATAGGCACATTACGGAACAACTGGTAATCGCGCGATTTGGCTGCTTTGAAACCTTTGCCGGCGAAATATTCTTCCACCGCGCCTTCTACGGTTTCACTGGAATAGGGAATTTCCAACACAGCTGCCGGCAGTTTCTTACCCTGGATACTGGCCACTCCTTCCATCGCCTTCGGCTGGGCCATCACCAGCGTTGCCGACAACAGTACAGGCAAC
>JASGFZ010000339.1:0-2828 GCA_047605345.1 Flavihumibacter sp.
CCCCGGCGCCATCGTCTGGGACGAGGTGGCGGGGTCTTCGGCCTGCAGCCGGATGTGCACACCATCGTCTTCTTTG
This sequence comes from Flavihumibacter sp., assembly GCA_047605345.1. Taxonomy (GTDB): domain Bacteria; phylum Bacteroidota; class Bacteroidia; order Chitinophagales; family Chitinophagaceae; genus Flavihumibacter. The sequence goes on from JASGFZ010000339.1 coordinate 77, forward strand.
GTATAGGGCATGGCTTCGATGGGAGGTGTGGCGATTTTTTTGGCATAGGCCGACTGGTATTCGTTGCCGTTAGCGTAAATATGCAGGCGGTAGGCCTGGCCGGACTCTATCGGCAGTGCGCTGGCTGTATAAACGCCCGGAAGGGTTTGTTCCAGCTGAAAAGCGGGTCCGTTTTCTGCTTCAACCATCACCACAGCGCCTGTTTCTTTGTGCACGTCGCTGCTGTCTTCCAGCCTTAACGTTCGGGAAAGCGTTATTTCTGTAGGCCCGTTTCCATTGATAAAACCTTCTACCACGAGGTAACCGGTGAACGGTGTTGCGAGTTGTGGGTTGTATTTCTCCTTACAGCCGGCGGCGCCGGCAATACCGGCGAACAGAAGCCATATCAGAAAGTTTTTTTTCATCACTTATCGGTTATTTCAAAATACTGTACGGTTTTGCTGCTGCGCCCGTCACCGCTTGTTCCTTCAATAGTTACTTTATAGCGGCCGGGAATATCACCTGTAAAAAACGAAAACTGCGTTTCTCCGTTTTTATCCGCACCCGCAAGCTGCCAGTAAAGCAGGCTCCGGTAGTCAGGTATCCGTTCGTTCGTTTCGTTGTGGTCTGCATGGTTTACGGAGTGGAAACGGCGTTCTATTTGCAGTCCTTCCATCTCAAAAACACCTGCATCGGGCAGTTTCAGCATTTCCATTGCGCTGCCGTCGTAGCTGACAAAGCTGACCACGCCGTTATAGAGATAATCGCCGAAAATATAGCGGCGGTCAACCACATCGAGGCGCATTATTTTCAAGGGATCGAGGGCCAGCGCCTGTTCGCTGGAACAGGGGATGCCATCAACGAGAATCAGCGGTTCAGAGCTGTAGAGGCTGCGGTTGCTCAGGTCAACCATCAATAACTGCTGCTTGCCCTGCCGCAGCCTGACCACCACCTCAGGCACGTATTCACGCAATACTTCTTCTATGGTTGTGAAACGGACATATTTATCAAGCATATAGCTGTTTGCCGCTTTGCCATAAAATGAAAGACTGTCCACTACCGGCACATAGAAAAAATTGAGGCTGTCGGCAGTGTACTGGTTGCGTACCTGCAAGGCAAAGCCGGCTGCGCTGAGGTCAGGGGCCAGGGAGACCGGCAAGGCGGTGGCAGCCGGCTGGGTTTCCATAACGGGCGGTGGCGCAAAAGCATATTCCGGTTCAAATTTATACCCTGATCTAACGAGCTTGTCTACCCGAAAAACAAGTGTGCCGTTACCGTAAAAATCGTGTATATCGAAACTGCAAATACCATTGCTTCTGCTGGTGGTCATGTAAAACTGCGGCCTGCCGCCGGTGATGGCCAATTGCACGGGAACGGAATCAACCCCGCGGCCTGTGATTGCATCCGATAGCCTGACCGTTAGCTGCTGCCCGTCGTATTCGGGTGCAAATGCGGGCGGGGCGGGAATACTGAAAGCGAAGGGGCGTGCTTCTGACAATAGCAGCAGGGGATCCAGCTGAACAGGGTCGTTGAGCGGAATTTCACCAGCCGGCCCATCGGCGAAGCTGAGGTCCGATTCCAGCCACCACCAGCGCTGCATATCAGTTGGCGGGGTTTTGTCAAGCGCCGTTTCTTTGCTGACTGAAATGGTATAATAACTGTTATTGCCGGATGTCAATCCCGCTGCCTGCAGTCTAATCTCCTGTCTTTTCCGGTAGGTGGGCGAAAGCCCTTTGATGCTGACGGGAATGGAACGGGGTGTTTGGTAGATCAGCCGCTCGGCCAGCACCTGCCCGTAACCGTCTACCAGGCTTAGCTGATTTACACCCTCACCCAGTACACTCCAGGGAATGGCCAGTGAGCGGGCGCTGCCGTCAACCGCCTGTATCATCTGTATCGCCTGGCGGCTTTGCAGAAAGAGATAGCGTGATTTTCCGTTGAGGTCACCGTTTACTTCCACCTGCCAGCCGTTGTTATCGGGTTGCGCAGCCAGGCTGTTGCCATTGCTTTGAACAGCCGGCAGACTGCTCACTGCATCGCCGCCGTTGGGCAAAGCCAGCGATAGTTTGTATTGCCGGCCTGCTTCGGGTGTAAACCGCGTACTGCCAAGCCCATATTGGTTGCTTTGAACGGGTTGGATACTGTCGCCTTTTTCATCAACCAGCCAGCCGTTCGCCGCTTTGTTGCCGGCCGGCCCCTGCAGCAGAAAAGCAACCTGCGCCGCTGTACCTGCAATCAGCCTGCCCGATTCGGGGCGGCAGGTGAGTGTATAACGGGCCTGGCTAAGCGATACGGGCGACTGCTGTGCCCGGAAGGGGTTTATGATGCTTATTTTTTTGCGGAAGAAATAACGGCTGTCGTTGTTGCGCATCCAGCGGGTGTAGGCGCGCAGCTCATAGCTGCCGGTACTCAGCGACACCGGTTCAAAGAAAGAGCCTTTTCCAATGCCCTTGCTCAGCGCGGTTTTGCCCTGTAATACCGGTCTGCCGGCGGCATCGAGTATTTCAACATATCCTACCTTGCTCAGCTCGCCGGGCCGGTGAAAGCTGCCATCCACACAAAAGAAATTCCACCAGATCAGCTCGCCGGCCAGGTAATCCTGCTTGTCGGTTTGCACAAATGTTTTTTCAGTAAAGCTGTGCTTTCGCCAGGCTTCAAAACCCTGCCGCAGCCGGTCGGCTTCGGTGTTTGTTTGGGTATTGCCTGTAAAACAATCCCAGAGCAGCAGGCTTGTTATGAGCAGCTTTTTCATCAAAAACGGATATTATAATTG
>JASGFZ010000340.1:0-2821 GCA_047605345.1 Flavihumibacter sp.
ACTCAAAAAAACCACCATCGTTCCCGAAGGCAGCAACGAATACCAGGTATGGTACTACCAGTACACACCCGACGGGCTGCGAAAAATGGACCTCGTTTACAACAAGAAACAGCAGCTGATGGGCAAGGTGGAATATGAATACAGCCGCTGAGCTTATCCATTCAGTGAACCCATCGCCGATGCGGGATAGCGGGTACCGGCCGCACCGGCTGAAAAAATGCCTGCGAGTTTCAACAATTCTTCAGGGCTTAACACAAGATCGGCAGCAGCGGCATTCTCTTCGAGGTACTTGATCTTTTTGGTGCCGGGAATCGGGAAAATACAATCGCCCTGCGCCAGCACCCATGCCAATGCCAGCTTCGCTGTGGTGGTTGCTTTTGGCAGCCATATCTTCCACCGCTTTCACCAGCGCCAGGTTCCTGTTAAAGTTTTCGCCCTGGAAACGCGGGCTGAAGCGCCGGTAATCGTCGGGTGCAAAATCATCGGGGGATTTTATTTGCCCCGTCAGAAAGCCCCTTCCAGCGGGCTGTAGGCTACGAAGGCGATACCCAGTTCGCGACAGGTTTGCAACATACCTTCTTCGGGCTCGCGCGACCAGAGCGAGTATTCGGTTTGCACTGCCGTTACGGGGTGAACAGCATGCGCTTCGCGAAGCGTGTCAACCGACACCTCGCTCAACCCTATTGCGCGGATCTTTCCTGCTTTTACCAGGTCGGCCATGGCGCCCACCGTATCTGCAACCGGCACGGTTTTATCGCGCCGGTGCACGTAATACAGGTCGATAACGTCGATGCCTAAACGCTGCAGGCTGTCTTCACAGCTTTTCTTCACGTATGCGGGGCTGCCATTTACCCCGCGCGACTGGCTGCCGGGTTCGCGGGTAATGCCAAATTTGGTGGCAATGGTTATGCTGTTGCGGTGTTTTTTCAGGGCTTTGCCGACCAGGATTTCATTGGTATGCGGTCCGTACATATCGGCGGTGTCCCAGAACACAACGCCCAACTCTACGGCGCGGTCCAATACCCGAAGGCTTTCGGCATCATCGCCTTTCCCATAAAACTCGCTCATGCCCATGCATCCCAATCCCAGCCGCGACGTAACCAGTCCCTGGCTGCCCAATGGTTTTTGTGCTATCATAAAACGTCGATTTATAAATACCTTTCAAGGGTAAAACAATCGTATGATGCGAAAGTTCATTATGTTGGCGGCATTCGGTGCATGTTGCATGCCGGCCCTGGCCCAGGAGCCGTTGAAAGTAGTGATCGCCGGTCTCAGCCACGACCACGCCCACCAGGTGATGAACCAGTGGAAACGCGGCGAAGTGATCATCGCCGGCATTGTGGAAACCGATGCCGGCCTGGTAGCCCGTTATAAGAAATCGTACGCATTGCCCGATACCCTGTTTCATACAAATCTCGCGCAGTTGCTCGACCGGAAAAAGCCCGATGCCGTATTGGCTTACAATGCCATCGCGGCACACCTTGCGGTGGTTGAAATCTGTTTGCCGCGCCGCGTGCCGGTGATGGTGGAAAAGCCGCTGGCCACCACGGTGAAAGACGCCAACAGGATCGCAGCGCTAAGCAGGCAGTACGATGTTCCAGTGCTGACCAACTATGAAACCACCTGGTATGCCAGCAACCAGCAGTTGTTCGAAATGGTGCACCACGAAAAAAACATCGGTGAAATCCGCAAAATGGTAGTGCACGACGGGCATGAAGGGCCGAAAGAGATCGGCTGCAGCGCTGAATTTCTTGCGTGGCTCACCGATCCTGTGGGGAATGGGGGCGGCGCTTCGCGCGATTTCGGCTGCTATGGCGCCAACCTGATGACCTGGCTGATGCAGGGGCAGGCGCCCGTTGCTGTAACGGCGACCATTAAACGCATTAAACCCGGCGTATATCCGAAAGTGGACGATGACGCAGTTATTGTACTCGAGTATCCGCAGGCGACGGGCATTATTGAAGCGAGCTGGAACTGGCCTTATTCCATAAAAGACCTGGAAGTGTTCGGGGTAAACGGTTATTTGCAGGCGCAGGATGGCAACCACCTGCGCCGCCGGCAAAAATCAGGCTATGAGCAGGTAGAAGTGAAAGCGCCGCGATACGCCGACAACCTGGTGTACCTGCGCGATTACCTCGAAGGAAAAATAAAGGAGCCGAACGACCTGAGCTCGCTCGAAAACAACCTGCTGGTGGTGAAGATACTGGAAGCTGCCAGCGAGTCGGCGAGAACAGGAAAGCGGGTGCTGCTGAAAACAGACTAATTCATTAATACCGGTAAATATGCCTTGCAAGGAAGGCGTGCGGGGTTAAGAACGCATATGCTGGTTTGCGCAGGCTGCCTGCCTCACCATGATTGTATCGGCTTTTTGGTTTGAAGATATCCTGGGGCATCCGAACGTGATCGATGCGCTCAAAAACATGAACGGGGTGGATGAGATTACAAATCTAACATTGAATACTGCCACGGCGTTGCGGAAACGCTTCTGTTTCTATAAAAAATGTTTTACAACATCCCTACATCGGAACATGAATAATATCCCTCCGCCGAAACAATGACATGATCAAGCACTATTTTTTATTAAACCGTACCAAAAAAAGATGGCTATCGTAGAAGCCAGGGTCACAAAAGCAGCACTAACGGTCGGGAATAACAATAATCCTTCTTTCAAGTGCATACCTGATCAACCCGACGCTTGTTTTTGCGTCCGTTTTTTTCTTTAGATGGTTTTTCAGTTTTTCGACCGCGCTTAGGCTTATGCACATGACACGCGCAATTTCCTCATTTGAACTTTCTCTCCATATCAATTCCAAAAGCTTTA
>JASGFZ010000341.1:0-2817 GCA_047605345.1 Flavihumibacter sp.
GATACCCCCGGTACCGGCGCCTTCGCCAACAACGACCGCGTACACAGCGACCCTACCGGTGCCGATCATGCGCAGTTCGCCTACGGGCTGAAAAAATCACTGTTGAATTACATGCACGGCGCCTGCCTCGATTACCCGCTGCACCGGTGGTTTGAAAGCAAAACACCCCGCACCAGCGTGGCGCCCGATTTCATCGCAAAAGCCATTGCAGAAGAAGAGCCCGTGGCATCGAAAGCAAACCAGAAGATCATCTGGCTGGGTGTTGACCCTACCCTGCTGGTCACCACAAAATCGAAAAAGGGACAGCAATGGGAAGTAGCCGAACTGGTATTCGAGGGGCTCAGTAACAGCACACGCATCCGCATAGCACCCGCTGCAGGCAAATGGCTCAAAGACATCCTGCCTTTACTGCGGCCGGGTTTGCCCAAACCGATGACCCGCGCTGCATTGATGAAGCGTTATGAAGACGCCGGGCTCAGCGACTTCGAATTGTTCTGGGACAATAAGCCCGTGAATACGTTGTATACCGTCGGGCTGCTCCAGGTATAAACCGGTTATCCCCCGGCCACCTCCATGCACGTAAGCCCTGGTTTCAATTTCGACGGCAGGGGTTTCTTTTTACGACGACCGCGCCAGATAAGAAAACCGGTAACAGGCAGGCTCGCCGCCACCAGGCTGCCGAAAAAAGCCAGGATCTTACCCGGCAATCCCAGTATCTGCCCCGTGTGCACATCGTAGTTCATGCGCATGATCTTGTCGGCCACCGACGCATTGGCGAATTTGCCATAAGGATGCTTTACCTCGATCTCCTGCAAAGTGTACTGGTCAAAATAACGGTAATCGGCTTTCCAGTAGGTACCGGCTGCAGGATTCAGCGCCACTTCTACCGCCGTACTGTCTGCTGTAGGAAAATGCACTTCCACCGACCTGCCCGGCCCTGCTTCTCCCTTGAAACGATCCCATAGCTGGTCTATCGCCGTTGCACCGGCGATCGGCGCTTTGGATACATCCGAAAGGCTTTCTTCAAACAGCACCATTTGTTTTCCGCCGGAGGTAATAAAATACAGTCCGTTACTGAACCATTGAAAGCCCCATACCAGTCCGGTGATCGCAAAGAAAACGGCTATCCAGGTAGCATAAAACCCCAGCACATTGTGCAGGTCGTAATTCTTTCTTTTAAAGCTGGCCGACCACTTGATGGAGAAGCGCTGTTTTGCAGCCGACTTGTTTTTAGGCCACCACAAAATAATACCGGTGATCAGCATCACCAGGAAGATCAGTGTGGCGGTGGCAACGATCGGCTGCCCGATTTCAGGCGGCAGCCAGAGATAAAAATGCCCGTTGATCACAATGCGGAAAAAATCCCGCTCCATATTTTTCAACTTCAGCAGTTCACCCGAATAGGGGTTCACAAAAGCCAGGTAATAATAATCGAGGTCGTAATAAGATACAATAGCCGGCTGGTCGCGATCGCCATAAGAAACGCCATGCGCTTTTTTACCCGGCAACGCCGCCTTTGCAATATGCAGCATGGCAGACGGTGGCAGAAACGCTTTGTTTTCCGGCTTCACGTGCCTGAACGACTGCAAAGATTCGATCTCCGTTTCAAACGCAAGAATACAACCGGTAACACCCAAAAACACCACAATAATACCCGAGGCGAGCCCGAGCCAGAGGTGCAGCTTCCCAATGATTTTTTTAAAACGCATGCAGCTGCAAATTGCCTCCATTGGGCCATATCCTGTTTATGGAATCGGGAAAAAATGCCGGTCCTGCTTTCGATTTCTATTTTTTAGTTTTGGCGGATGGCTATCAACGAGTTAGGAACCGCTTTAGATCAGCTGACAAGCCGCCTGGCACCGCTTTACGGAGAGCGGGAGGCCTTCCTGATGGCGGGTATGTGCCTCGAAAAGCTGACCGGCATTCGTCAGCACGCGCAAAAAAGAGCCGCTGATACCCTGTTGGATGCCGCCCAAATAACCACGCTGGCCGGCTATGAAAAGCAATTGCTGTTACACCGGCCCATCCAGTATGTGCTGGAAGAAGCCTGGTTCCGGCACCTGCCTTTTTGGGTGAAAGAGGGTGTTTTGATTCCCCGCCCCGAAACAGAAGAGCTGGTGGAATGGGTGACGGCTACCGGGCGTCACTGGCCTGCCGGCACCCGCGTGCTCGATGTGGGTACCGGTTCGGGTTGCATTGCCATCGCACTGGCAAAAAAGCTGCCGACCACAACGGTTATGGGCATCGACAGCAGCGGCGAAGCGCTGCAAATTGCCCGCACCAACCAACAGCGGCTGGGCGGCACCGTTAGCTTCAGGCAGGCCGATTTTTTATCGGCCGATGACAGAAAACTGTTACCGCCGGCACACTGTATTGTGAGCAATCCGCCCTATATACCGCTCGGTGAAAAGAACAGTATGCAAACACAGGTAACTGCCTACGAGCCCGGCAGCGCCTTGTTTGTTCCTGACGAAGATCCCCTGGTATTCTATGAAGCCCTGGCCGGTTTTACACTGCAGCAGGAACCGGGCGCTTTGTTATTTGTGGAAATCCATGAAAAAGCAGGTGCGGCTGTTTGCGAATTGTTCCGCAAGGCAGGCCTGCAGCAGGTAACGCTGAAACAGGATATGCAGGGAAAAGACAGGATGGTTTGCGCGGTGCACCAGTAATTATTGTGCACCGTTTTTGTCGACCGCCAGCACCGATTTGGCGCCCAGCTCGCGGGCAACGCGCATCACCGCCACCACATTTTCTACCGGCACCGATTTATCGGCATTGATCACCACGCTCGGCTGGTCGGTTTCTTTGGCCAGCACC
>JASGFZ010000342.1:0-2770 GCA_047605345.1 Flavihumibacter sp.
GGTGAAAACAAAAGATGGATCGCTGAAGCTTTTCCCGCTTTTTGATGCGTCGATGTTCACGGCGAAGCCGGACGACTCCGTACGTTCGCGCAACAACTGGATCGGCGCCCTCTATTACCGTATCATTGAAAAGGAATGGCAGGGAAAAAAATATTATACGCTGCTGGGCTTTGACGGTTTCACGGTGAGCAGTAACCGAAAATGGATGGAAGTGCTCACCTTTGATCCGCAGTCGGGCGAGCCGGTTTTCGGCGGAACTTATTTTATGGTACAATCTGACAGCGCCCGCAAAGCAACCGTCGCCAGTCGTTTTCACATTGAATACAAAAAAGAGGCGAGCACCACCTTCAACTACAACAGCGAAAAAAACATGGTTATTTTCGATCACCTGATATCGGAAAACGACCAGCCTGAACGCCCGGAAACCTTTATACCCGATGGTGATTTTGAAGGCTTTGAATGGAAAGCCGGTAAATGGGTGCAGGTGAAAAAAGTATTCACCGATGTGCCGGATCAGTTCAAACGGGTGGATCCTTACCTCGGCAACGCACCTGCTGAAGATGCCATACGCGATAAGAACGGCCGGATCGATGAAAAAAAGCTGGAAGAGCGCTCGCGGCGTAATGAAGAAAAGGCAAAGCCCAAAGAGAAACCGAAACAAGACTGATTTCTGGAGCCCGTAAAAAATAAAATCCCTTTTCGCCAGCTCTGGCTGCAGTATGCCAATACCGCACTCAATGTTATTTTCCCGCTGATCCTGTTCCCGTATATGACGCGTACCCTGCAGCCCCAGGGTTACGGTATATTGGGTTATTACGAATCCCTGCTATCGGTGGTAGCGGTGCTGGCCACTTTCGGGGTTCCCTATTACGGTTTACGCCTGTTAAGCAAAGCAAGCGTGGGCGATGTGAACCAGTCGAACGCCGTATTACACCTGCTGCTGATCAATTGTTGTATGGCGCTGATCGGGATGCTGGGTTATATATTATACGTATTGTCGCGACCCATTCAAATCGGTTCCTGGCAGATCACTGCGCTGTATGCATTTATAATACTGGTGTACCTGTTCCAGGCCGACTGGTATTTTCAATCGCAGGAGAAATTTGCCTACCTGGTGAGAAGAACTTTTTTTCTTCGGCTATACGTGTTGGTCAGTTCTCTTTTGCTGGTGAGGAACGAGCAGCATCTTACCCGTTATGTGGTGATCTCTGCCGTTAATTATGCCCTTCTTGCTTTCACCACCATATGGCAGCTGCGTGCCTTGTTCAGCCACTGGCGCTGGAATGCCGCCCTGTTTAAACGCCTGCTGACCGCACTATGGCCCTTTGCGCTTTTGGGTCTGCTCAGCGCCGTTTATATTTCGCTTGATACCATTCTGCTGGCGCGGATGGGGCAGGTAACGGCATTGGGGCATTACAGTGTGGCCGCGAAAATTGTGCGTATCGGGTTAAATGTTTTTGTGGCTGCCTCGGTTGTATTTTTTGTGCGGTTGTTCAGAACGGAAGTAGACCGGTCGCTGCAGGCCGACAGCCTGCTGATAAGCCTTCACCTGAGTCTCCCCATCGGCATATTGCTTTTCTTTTTTGCTGAACCCGTTATCCGGTTCATCTCCGGCGACCAGTACCTGCCGGCGGTTGACCTTCTCCAGTGGTTTTCACTACTTTGGCTGATCGTTCCTTTTCACGACTTTTTTACCATCCAGGTATTGATGGTTCATCACCGGGAAAGGGCCCTGGTTTATCTCTATGGCGCAGCCTGTGTATTGTCGCTGGTGTTGAACCTGGTTTTTATCGCGCACTGGTTTACGCAGGGGGCTGTGTGGGCAATTGTGCTTACCGAAGCCTTTGTACTGATTGCCGGTATGTGGTTATCACGCCGACACTTTCGCCTGAACAGGGATATGCTGTTGCAGGTCGTTTCCTGCTTTGCGATTTTACCTATAGCGGCTGCACTGCGTTATGTTGCAGGCCGATACTACCTGTCACCATTCGCTGAATTGCTGGCGGGTGTTACCGGCAGCCTGCTCGCGTATGTGTTGCTGCAATGGCGCGTTTTCAGAAACCCTTTCTGGAGAAAGCTGGTATATAGGGCTAATCGTCCAGCTTAAGCACCGCCAGGAAAGCTTCCTGCGGCACTTCTACGGCGCCGATCTGGCGCATTCTTTTTTTACCTTCTTTTTGCTTTTCCAGCAGTTTTCTTTTCCGGCTGATATCGCCGCCATAACATTTTGCGGTTACGTCCTTGCGCATGGCCGAAATGTTTTCACGCGCCACGATCTTGGCGCCGATGGCTGCCTGTATGGCGATCAGGAACTGCTGCTTGGGCAACAGCTCTTTCAGCTTTTCGCAAAGCTTGCGGCCGAAATCGTTGGCCCGGCTGCGGTGTATCAGGGCGCTGAGGGCATCCACTTTTTCGGCGTTCAGCAGGATGTCCATTTTTACAATATCCGCTTCGCGGTAACCGATCGGATGGTAGTCGAACGAAGCATAGCCGCGGGTCTGGCTTTTCAGCTTATCGTAAAAATCGAAAACAATCTCGGTCAGCGGCATTTCGAAGATCAGCTCTACCCTTGTTTGGGTCAGGTAGCTCTGGTTGATCAGTATGCCGCGTTTGCCGAGGCAGAGCGTCATGATATTGCCGATGTACTCGGGTTTGGTGATGATCTGGGCCTTGATAAAAGGCTCTTCAATGCGGTCGATCCGGCTGGGATCAGGCATTTCTGTGGGGTTGTTCACCATTACCCGTTCTCCTTTGCTGGTATAGGCAATAA
>JASGFZ010000343.1:0-2689 GCA_047605345.1 Flavihumibacter sp.
ACCGTCGAATACGCGGGCAGGTCCTTTGAATTTTTCGCCTTCCTTGCCGCTGATTTTGGCAACGCTGCCGCCGGTGGCCAGGTTCCCGTAAAGGATCTGCAGGTGGCCGGTTGCTTTCAACGGCTGTTCCAGCGGAAGAATGATTTTTTGTGTTTCGAAATTGATCGGCGCTATATCGGCGAGGTTCTCGGCCAGGGTTTTTCCGGTAACGGTCAGGCAGCTGCCGGTCAGTAATCCTTCGTTGAGCAGGTACTTCATCACCGCGGGAATGCCGCCGTGCTCATGCAGGTCCTGCATCATGTATTTGCCGCTGGGTTTGAAATCGGCCAGCACGGGAATCCGGTTGCTCACGGCCTGCACATCATCCTGCGTAAGCGATACGTTCACGCTCCTGGCCATGGCGATCAGGTGCAGTACCGCATTGGTAGAGCCACCGAGTACCATAATGGTGACCAGTGCATTTTCAAAGGCTTCGCGGGTCATGATATCGCGGGGCTTGATATCTTTTTCCAGCAGCAGGCGGATGGCTTGCCCGGCGCTCTGGCATTCTTTCTGTTTTGCTTCGCTCAACGCGGGGTTGGAAGAAGAGTAGGGCAGGCTCATGCCCAGCGCTTCAATGGCTGCGGCCATGGTGTTGGCGGTGTACATACCGCCGCAGGCGCCGGCGCCGGGACAGGAATTTTTGACAATGCCTTTGAAATCGGCTTCCGATAAATTACCGGCAATTTTTTGCCCGAGGGCTTCGAAGGCCGATACGATGTTCAGGTCCTGCCCTTTGTAATGACCGGGCGCGATGGTGCCGCCGTACACCATGATCGACGGGCGGTTCAGCCGGCCCATGGCCATGATGGACCCGGGCATGTTTTTATCGCAGCCGGGTACGGCGATGAGCCCGTCGTAGTACTGTGCGCCGCAAACCGCTTCAATGGAGTCGGCGATCAGGTCGCGGCTTACGAGCGAATAACGCATGCCGTCGGTGCCGTTGCTCATTCCATCGCTTACGCCGATGGTGTGAAACATGAGGCCTACGAGGTCCTGGTCCCATACACTTTGTTTGATCACTTTGGAGAGGTCGTTCAGGTGCATGTTGCAGGTGTTGCCGTCATAGCCCATGCTGGCGATGCCGACCTGCGGCTTGGCGAGGTCTTCGTCGGTAAGGCCGATACCATAATACATGGCCTGGGCGGCGGGCTGTGTGGGATCCTGCGTAAGGGTGCGGGAGTATTTGTTCAAAGGCGTTGACATATCCTATATGCTTGTTTAACTAATGGTTTCTGCAATATTTTCGGTTACCCACGCTTTGTAGGTTTGCTGGATGCGATGGCTCAGTGATTCTTTCCACTGCAGGGGGAAGATCGTATCGTCGAGGCTTCTGAAGCCGATCACTTCGGCGGCCGTACCGCAGAAGAAAGCGGCATCCGCTTCTTTCAGCTCGGCGCTGACCGTTTTTCGGTAACGGAAATGCCTTCGGCAGCGCATATGTCAGCACAGTGGCGCGGGTGATGCCGGGCAATATATTACCGGCAGAGGGGGTAAAGAGCTGCCCGTCTTTTTCATAAAAGATATTGGCGCCCGGGCCTTCGGCAACCCATCCGTTCATGTCGCACAGCAGCGCCTCATCGTATCCTTTTGCCTTGGCCTCGTGGCTGGCGAGTAAAGAATTCACATAGTGTCCCGAAGCTTTTGCCTCGATATGAAATCCTTTGGGGTTGGGGCGCTGGTAAGAAGAGCTCATTACGCGCAACAGTTTGTCGCCGAGAAAGGGCTGCATTTCCCATGCCTGGATGGTGATATTGGAAGCGGTGTTGGGGTTAAAGCTCATATTGGCGGGTGCGAACACCAGGGGGCGTATATAGGCATCCTGCAGGTTATTTTGCTTCAGCACTTCGTAGGTGGCTTCAATCAGTGCTTCGGTAGAAAAACCGTAGGGCAGGTGTACCAGTTCGGCAGAACGGCGCAGGCGTTCGTAGTGTTCTTCCGCTTTGAAGATGCGCGTTTCGCCGCGGGCGGTGCGGTAGGAGCGGATGCCTTCAAACACGGCATAGCCGTAATGCAGCGACTGGCTGTACAGGTCTGTTTTTGCGTCGGCTGCGCGCAGGATCTCTCCATTGAGGTAGAGTACTGTGTTTTCGTTGTAATAACTGTTGCCTTTTACGTAGTTGCCCATGTTGTTTTTATTTGACGGTGTTTGATTGCAGGTACAAAAAAACGGCCCGCCTGGTTGGAGGCGGACCGTCAATATTGTGTTTATGTATTTACAAGATCAGACCACCTCCCGAACAACAGGAATGACAACCACCACCACGACGATAATCGCGCTGAAAAGAGGGTGTACTATGTTCCTGTATTGGGTCATGTGATCGTGCAGCACACGAATATAACGACCTGCCTCCGAAAAAAAAAGAACTGGAACGATTTTTTAAATAATCGTTGACTTGCGCAATTGGATATTCTCCTCATGCAGCTGCGACGGTGATTTATCTACAATCAGGTCGGCGATCATATCGCCGATGGTGGTTGTAAAATAAAAGTTCACCGGGTCTATATCTTTTGTAACAAATCCGTTGTGAATGGTCCATTCTACCGCCAGGCGCACTTTCTCCGCTTCGTCTTTCAGGTTAAAATGATCCAGCAGCATTGCTGCGCTGAGAATGGCGCCGAGCGGGTTGGCAATATCCTTTCCTGCCGC
>JASGFZ010000344.1:0-2675 GCA_047605345.1 Flavihumibacter sp.
TTTTTCGTTTTTCTCCATGGCCTGTAGGCAGGTATCGCAAACGGCTACCTGGTCGTCGGGGCTGTTGCCCGACCGCGGACTAACTGTATATGCCGTCGTTGCCTGGTTGTCGGTGCAAAGTTCGCAGGTGTTCTGACTGCGTTCCTGGAGCTGCTTGCTGAGGGTCATGGTATTGCTTTAAAGGGCGCAAGGTAGTGTTTTCCGGCAACACCCCTATTTCAGCACTGATTTGATGCCGGCTTCAGCATGCTGCAGCAACAGCGGCTCGCTGCAGCTTTCGTTGGTATGCCCCAGGGCCGTATAGAACATTTTACCGCACTCGAAATCCTGGTACCAGGCCATCGGATGGTAACCATTCATGGTACCGCCTTTATAGCTGCTTTCGTCGAGGGTGAGCAATACTTTCACCTCGTTGTTGAAGTTTTTGAAATTATACCATTCGTCTTTACGCGACCAGCTGTCGGGCAACAGGGCGGTTGCCGGGTGCTTCAATGCCGTTTTATGCAGCGAAGCAACCTGTTGCTCGGGATGTGAATCAAACTGCGCGCCCATGAACCGGTTGTACCAGGGCCATTCAGGTTCGCAATCGGTAGCCGCATGAATGCCAACCACGCCGCCGCCTGCATGTACATAGTCCTGCAATGCTTTCCGCCCGGGACTGTCGAAGATGGTGCCCGTGGTATTCAGCAATATGATCGCCTGGAAGGAGCCTATTTTGTTGTCTGAAAACCGCCGTGTGTTCAGAGGCCACTATTTCCCACTGGTTGGCCGCGCCCATTTTCTGAATGGCCGTAGTGGCAAAAGGAATCAACTTATGCCTGAATGCACGTGTGGCCGAAAAGACCAGTATTTTTTTGCCGGAAGGCTGTGCTGCGGCAGGAGAGATACAAAAAGGAAGGAGGAGAATTAAAAAGAAGCGCGTGTAAAAAGTTTATAGTTTATGGTCTATAGTTTATGGTTGTTGGAAGTTTGAACCTGTAACAACCATAAACTATAGACCATAAACCATAAACCAAATTCAATTACAGTTTTTTAATCTTGATATTCCTGAACCACACCGCATTGCCATGGTCCTGCAGCGCAATATGGCCTGACTGGAACTTGCCGAAGTCGGGCATGTCCTTGACTTTGGAATGGGCGATGAGGTTGCGCCAGTTATCGTCCCACATCGTGGTTTTGACGGTAGTAACGCCGTTCAGCTTGATTTCGAGCGAGCCATGGTTGTGAATGATGTCAACATGGTTCCATTCGCCCACAGGCTTCACGGGCTCGCTGCTGGAAGCGATCAGGTCGTAGAGATCTGATGCACGGTGTTTGTGGATTTTGGCATCGGGGTGGCCGTTGTTGTCGAGCACCTGGATCTCGGGACCGGTAACCCATACCCACTCGTATTTGGCAGGATCGTCCTGCGCATCAATGATGATACCGCTGTTGCCATTGGGCGAAATCTTCCAGTCGAGCGTGAGGTGATAATTCTCAAAGTCCTGGTTGGACACCAGGTCGCCGCGATCCTTGCTTTCTGTATTGATCGCAATGGCATTGTCGTCGATTTTCCAGCGGGTATTCACGCCGCCGGTTCCTTTATACGAATGCCAGCTGGAGAGTGTACTGCCGTCGAAAAGCAATTGCCAGCCGTTTTTTGCTTCGTCGGCCGAGAGTGTATTTGGCCCTTCGGCTTTTTTCTGCGCAGCACAGCTTGTTACCACCATTGCCGCAGCGGCAAGCGAAATGAATGCTGTTTTCATTCTTTCTTATTGATTTTTGAGCGATAAGATGTATTTCACGATGGTCTGTGCATCGCCCTCAGATATCTGCGGGTGACCGGCCATAGCGATCTCACCCCATACGCCGCTGCCGCCGTTGATGATCTTGTCGGCCAGCAATTTGATATTCGCATCGGTCGCTTCGTATTTTTTTGCCACGTCGATATACGAGGGTCCGATCACTTTTTCGTTCACTTTGTGACAGGTAAGGCAATCGCTGCCGGCAATGAGTTCAATGGCTTTGTCGTTATCGGCAGATTCGGCTGCAGGCGCAGCTGCCGGCGCTTCGGTGGCGCCTCCCGCCTTCTTTTCTCCGTCAGATCCGCCGCAGGCAAAAATCAGTGCGCTGAGGCCTGCCATTAAAAGGACTTTTTTCATTTTTCGTTGTTTTATTAAATACCCAATATTTTTTTGTTGAATGCTTCATCTGAACCCGAGCCGGCAAAATCGTCGAATGCTTTTTCGGTTACGCGGATGATGTGATCACGAATAAAGATAGCACCTTCCGCCGCACCATCCTCGGGATGTTTAAGGCAACATTCCCATTCCATTACCGCCCATCCTTTGAAATCATACTGCGCCAGTTTGCTGAAGATGGCGCTGAAATCGACCTGTCCGTCGCCGAGCGAACGGAACCGGCCGGCGCGATCTACCCAGCCCTGGTAGCCGCCGTACACACCCTGCCTGCCGGTGGGTTTGAATTCAGCATCTTTCACATGGAACATCCGGATGCGTTCGTGGTAGATATCGATATAGTCGAGGTAGTTCAGGCATTGCAGCACAAAATGGCTGGGGTCATACAGCAGGCAGGCCCTGGGGTGGTTGTTCACTTTTTCCAGGAACAGCTCATAGCTGGCGCCATCGTGCAGGTCTTCGCCGGGATGGATTTCATAACAGAGATCCACACCCGAC
>JASGFZ010000345.1:0-2652 GCA_047605345.1 Flavihumibacter sp.
GCCGGCAGACAATCCCCGGAACGACCGGTTGCTGTTAACACAGGACCGCATAGAGGCCATCGCGGCGGCTGTTCGCACCGTGGCCGATCTTCCTGACCCCACCGGGCAGGTATTGTTGCGCAAGAAATTACCCAACAAGCTGCTGCTGCGCAAGGTGACCGTTCCGCTGGGGGTGGTGGGCGCCATTTATGAATCGCGGCCCAACGTCACTTTCGATATTGCTGCGCTCTGTGTACGCAGCCGGAATGTTGCCCTCCTGAAAGGCAGCACCGACGCCTGGCATACCAACCAGGAAGCCGTGCGGCTCATCAAAATGGCACTGACGGCAGCAGGCCTGCATCCCGATGCCGTAACCCTGCTTCCACCCGAAAGAGAAGTGGTAAACGAGATGATAAAAGCCAACCGCAGCATAGATGTGATCATTCCCCGCGGATCGGACAGCCTGATCCAATATGTTCGCAGCAACAGCCTGGTGCCGGTTATTGAAACAGGCGCAGGCGTATGTCACGTATATGTACACACGAAGGCCGATATACAAAAGGCAGTTGACATCGTTTTCAATGCAAAAACCTCACGCCCTTCGGTATGTAACTCGATGGATACCGTCATTGTTGACCGCGCGGCAGCGAAGAAATTCCTGCGCAGGCTGGCGCCCGTTTTTGCCAAAGCCGGCGTAAAGCTGCTGGCCGATGCCCCCTCGTTCGAACTGCTTGAAGGATATCCCCTGCTGGAGAAAGCGGGCCCCGAAGATTTCAGCCGCGAGTTCCTCAGCCTTACGGCAGCAGTCAAGATCGTTGACGGGTTTGAAGCGGCCTTACAGCATATCCAACAGTTTTCAACAAGGCATTCGGAAGCCATCGTTACCCAAAGCAAAAAAGCGGCAGCACAATTCCTGCAACTCGTTGATGCCGCGGCGGTGTACGTAAATGCATCTACCAGGTTCACCGACGGCGGCGTATTCGGCCTCGGCGCCGAAATCGGCATCTCCACCCAAAAGCTGCATGCCCGCGGCCCCTTTGCGCTCGAAAAGCTGGTGACTGAAAAATGGCTGGTGACTGGAAACGGACAAACCAGATGAAAACGCTGCCTGTCTTACTGGTATGCCTCCTGGCGGCCATCGTGTCTACGGCGCAAGACAGTACAAACCAGTCGCAGGTGCGCAAGCTGGCCACCGGTATTTACCGCAATTACCTGCATGTTCGATCACCGGGAAACAATTCATTCACCCAAAACAGTGAAGCAGGTTACCAGGCTTATGCAGGCTGGAAAATCAGGAAGCTGGTGATCGAAAAGCTGGGCTTTGGCGAAGAGGTAACCGACAGCAGCAAACGCATGGCAAACAAGGTAACGCGGCTGGCCAATAACCTGATGACCGGCACCAAGGCATATATACTCCGCCAGTTTATTTTTATCCGTGAAGGCAGCGCGGTAGAGCCTTTCCAGGTAGCCGACAACGAAAGGTTGCTGCGGCAGCTTGATTTTATCAAAGATGCGCGGATCGAGCTGGAACCCGTGGGCGATCATGAAGTGGATCTGATATTGAAGGTGAGAGATGTATTTTCCATCGGCGTAAAGGGTACGGCAAGCGGCATTGCTGAAATGGAGGGAACGCTTTATGACGCGAATTTGTTCGGCTGGGCGCAGCGGCTGGAATACAGCCTGCGTTACGACAGCGACCGTCACCCGCCTGTAGGCAGCAGCATGCTGTACCGCAAATACAATATCGCGGGAAGCTTTGTCAATGGAGAATTCTTTTGGTCGGGCATCAATACAGGCACCACGCTGGGCCGTGAATATGAAAGCAGCGCAAGGATAAAACTCGACCGTCCACTGTATACACCCAATGCAAAGTGGACCGGTGGACTGGAGCTGAGCACCAGCAAATCGGTAAACCGAACTGAAAAACCCGACAGCCTGTTCCGCTCTTATGCCTACCATTTCGGCGACATCTGGGTGGGCTATAATTTTGGTACGCATGTTACCCGGTTTGCAAGCCGTTACGAGCCCGACAATCGCCGTAGAAAACTGGTATCGCTGCGTTATTACAACCAGCACTTCACCCGGCAGCCGAACCTGCCCTCCTATTATTATCCGTATGCCAGCAAAGCTTTCCTGCTGGGAAATATCACCTGGTATAAGCAGAATTATATACGCACCAATTATATTTATGGGTTCGGCCCACCGAAGACCTGCCCGTGGGTGTAACCCGCCGCATCACCATCGGCAGAAGCAATATCGACTCGATGGCGCGCCTGTACCTCGGTGCCGAGCTCAACCGGTCGGTCATGTTCCGCAACGGTCACTATTTCAGTTATACAGCAGCGGCCGGCTTGAATTACAACCGCGAGGGCTGGACCGACAACAGTTTCCTGGTAGCCATTAACTGGATGAGCAGCCTGTACAATTTCTCCAGCCACCGGTTGCGGCAGCTGGCCGGCATCAGTTATACGGCCATCAGCAACCAACGCAAATACGACAACCTTTACCTGAACAATGAATTGGGGTTGGAAAAATTCAATACCGACAGCGCATTCGGCACACAGCGGCTTTCGGGAAATATCGAAACGATGGTATTCAGCAATTGGCAATTGTTCGGCTTCAGAATAGGCTTTTTCAGCTTCGCCCGCACTTCTTTGCTGTCGACCGGCAACC
>JASGFZ010000346.1:0-2634 GCA_047605345.1 Flavihumibacter sp.
ATGCTGTTCCAGGTTAATAACCCGAGGAAGCAGTAGCCGAAAAAAGCGCCTCTTTTTATGCCCTGCTCCAGTATGATAAAAAGCGGAACAAAGCCGATAAAAAGCAAGGCACATGCCGGCACCGGCGGCCAACCTACCGATAAGATAATACCCGATAAAAGGGCCCACAGGAATGGTGGATATCTTTTCTGCACTATTTGCGTGAATAATTGGGCGCTTCTTTGGTGATGTCGATATCGTGGGCATGGCTTTCTTTCATGCCCGCATTGGTGATTTTGGTGAACCGCGCCGAGGCTTTCAGTGTTTCGAGGTCTTTCGCCCCGCAATAGCCCATGCCTGCCCGCAGGCCGCCGACAAACTGCGCCACCACTTCTTTCAGGTAACCTTTATAGGCCACGCGGCCTTCGATGCCCTCGGGTACCAGCTTTTTGATATCGTCTTCCACATCCTGGAAATACCGGTCGCTGGATCCCTGCGCCATGGCGCCGATGGAGCCCATGCCGCGGTATTCCTTGAATTTACGGCCTTCGTAAATAATGGTGTCACCGGGACTTTCTTCCACACCGGCAAACACACTGCCCATCATCACACAGTCGGCGCCGGCCGCCAGGGCTTTCACCATATCGCCGGTATAACGGATACCACCATCGGCAATCAGCGGAACGCCCAGGGGCTGAAGGGCGCTATAGGCTTCCATAACAGCGGTCAGCTGCGGAACGCCCGCACCCGCAACAATACGCGTGGTACAGATGGAACCCGGACCAATGCCGATCTTCACACAATCGGCGCCTGCCTCGGCCAGCGCGCGTGCGCCGGCAGCCGTGCCCACATTGCCCGCCACCACCTGCACTTTGGGGAAATTCTTTTTCACTGCTTTCAAGGCATCCATCACACCTTTCGAATGACCATGCGCACTGTCTAACCCGATTACGTCAACGCCTACCTGCTGCAGAGCCGATACCCGGTCAAGCATATCGCGGGTAATACCCACGGCAGCGCCTACCAGCAGGCGGCCGAAACCGTCTTTGTTGGCGTAGGGATAACTGGTGAGCTGGATGATATCACGATAAGTGATCAATCCCGCGAGCGTACCGTCTTTGCGCACCACGGGCAGCTTCTCGATCTTGTTTTGCTGGAGTATCTTTTCGGCCTTTTTCAGGTCGGTGCCCTCGGGGGCGGTGACCAGCCGCTCTTTCGTCATTACCTCACTTACCTTGCGGGTCTTTGCCGTTTCAAAACGAAGGTCGCGGTTGGTGAGAATACCTACCAGCTTGTTCTTTTTGTCAACGATGGGAATACCGCCGATCTTGTTTTCTTTCATCAGCTTCAGGGCGTCACCGATAATGGCATCTTCCAGCAGGGTGAGCGGATCGATGATCATGCCGCTTTCGCTTCGCTTCACTTTACGCACCTGTTCGGCCTGCTTCTCGATGCTCATGTTCTTGTGCAGGAAACCCAGTCCGCCTTCGCGCGCCAGCGCAATAGCCAGGCTTGCTTCGGTTACTGTGTCCATAGCTGCAGACAGCATGGGAATGTTCAGGGAAATGTTTTTGGTGAGCTTTGTCCTGATGCTTACTTCGCGGGGAAGTACCTGTGAATAGGCCGGAACGAGCAGTACATCATCGAAGGTCAGGCCTTCACCAGCAATTTTGTGCGAGAGATCAAGGAGATCGGTAGACTTCTTTCTTGTTGCCATGTGCAAAGATAGGGCAGCCGGTAAATTCGCGCCAAATGAATTTTTTGTATCCGCTCAAATGCAGCGCTGGTAGCGTTTTCCGGGCAAAACGCGGATGATGTTTCGCATTTCAAGCGAAAGAATGGCGCCTGCCGCGGCACCCGACGGCATGCCCGAGAGCACATAGATGTCGTCGATCGACAGGGTTCCGTGACGCCCAGCAGGTTGGCGATGATCGATTCGGCTTCGTCGAGTACAAAAGGAATATCCAGTTGTGCTTTCCGCTGCCTGCCTGCCCAGTTCATATCGTAGAAAGACTGTACCGAATAAAAGAGTGCGGCCGTGCGGTTGTGCAATAGAAAATTGCAGCCTTCACTGCGCAGATCCGAGCGCCGGCCCGGCAGCGCATATACCTGGCTGTTATATCCGCCGGCCAGTGCAGCGGTGATCATGCTGCCGCCCTTCCTGCCGGTTTCAATGACCAGCAGGGCGGGTGAAATGCCGGCTACTATGCGGTTGCGGATGGGAAAGTTGAAACGGTCGGGTTTGCATCCCGGTGGAAATTCCGTTATGAAACCGCCACCTTTTGCGAGTATTTCTTCGGCAAGCGACCGGTGTTCGGGCGGGTAAATGGTATGCAGCCCGTGGGCCAGCACGCCCAGCGTGGGCAGTCCCGATTGAAGGGCCGCGCGGTGCGCCAGCCCGTCGATACCATAGGCCATACCGCTTACAATGGTTACGCCGCTGCTTCCCAACTCACCGATGATGGCTTCTGTTTGCCGGCGACCGTATTCAGTATGGTGGCGTGTGCCCACCACCGACAGCATTTTCGGTTGGTTGAGGTCAATGCTGCCTTTGTAGTAGAGCAGCGTGGGAGGATCGTAACAATTCAGCAGCTGCCGGGGGTATTTGTCGCCCGTAATAAAAAGCAACGGAACGCATCGGCGCCGAACTGCTTT
>JASGFZ010000347.1:0-2632 GCA_047605345.1 Flavihumibacter sp.
ATTTCAAACGCAGGCTGTTGCTTACCACGCTTACACTGCTCAGGGCCATGGCGGCGCCGGCGATCATCGGGTTCAGCAGGAAGCCGTTCACGGGGTATAACACGCCCGCCGCCAGCGGAATGCCGATCAGGTTGTACACAAATGCCCAGAACAGGTTCTGCCTGATGGTGGCCACGGTTTGTTTCGACAGCCTGATGGCCTGCGGTATGCGGGTAAGGTCAGACGAGATGATGGTCATCTTCGCTACGTCCATCGCTATATCGCTGCCTTTTCCCATGGCGATACCCACATCTGCCGTTGCCAGCGCAGTACTGTCATTGATACCATCGCCCACCATCGCCACGGTTTTACCCTGCTGTTGCAGCGCTTTTACAAAATCAGCCTTGTGTTGCGGCAATACCTCCGCTTTATATTGTTTTATGCCGGTTAACGCGGCAATAGCCCCGGCGGTCGCTTCGTTGTCGCCGGTGAGCATATAAACGCTGATGCCCATATCCTGCATCTCTTTCACGGCCTGCACCGATGTGGGTTTGATCTTATCGGCAACCGCCATTACAGCCAGCGCCTGCCGGCTGCCGGCAAACCAGGTAACGGTTTCCGACTGCTGCGCCCATGCATCGGCCTGCTGCTGCAGGCTGTCTGCAACAGCAATATTGTTTTCCAGCAACAGCTTTTTATTGCCCACAAAATAAGTTTCATTTTCATATACGGCGCGGGCGCCTTTGCCGGTAAGGCTGGAGAAGCCGGTAAGACCCACAGCCTTCACCCCATCGAAATAGCTGACAACGGCTTCGGCCAGCGGGTGCTCGGACTGCTTTTCGATGCTGAGCAGGATGTTTTTTGAAGTATCGTCGTCCTGCAGCCATTTTATACCGGTCACCTGCGGTCTTCCTTCGGTAAGGGTACCTGTTTTGTCCAATACCACCGCATCCACTTTTTTTGCGCGTTCAAGGCTCTCTGCATCTTTGATCAGGATGCCGTTTTCAGCGCCCTTTCCCACACCGACCATGATGGCAGTGGGCGTAGCCAGGCCCAACGCACAGGGGCAGGCAATCACCAGTACCGTAACGGCTGCCAGCAATCCCTGTACCAGGCCGTTATCGCCGCCCAGCAACAGCCAGGCCACAAAGGTCAGTAAGGCAATCGCGATCACGACGGGCACAAAAATGCCGGCGATCTTATCTACCATTTTCTGTACAGGCGCCTTACTGCCCTGTGCATCCTGCACCATGCGGATGATTTGGGCAAGCATGGTTTCTTTTCCCACTTTCAGGGCTTTGAAACGGAAGCTTCCTTTCTGGTTGATGGTGCCGGCAAATACTTTTTCATTCTCCTTTTTCAATACAGGCAATGGCTCACCGCTGAGCATACTCTCATCTACGTATGACTCACCCGAAAGAACGATGCCATCCACCGCAATTTTTTCTCCCGGTTTTACCAGGATGGTATCGCCTGCCGCTACGTTCTCTATTGCCGTTTGCACTTCGGCCCCACTGGGTTGTACCACCGTTACCGTTTTGGGCTGCAGGCCCATCAGCTTCTTAATGGCCGATGAGGTATTGCCTTTGGCCCTTTCTTCCAACAGCTTACCCAGCAGGATAAAAGCGATGACCACCGATGCCGCCTCGAAATAAACGTGTGCGTGTAATTTTCGCTGATGCCAGAAATCGGGAAAAAGCATATTGAATACACTGAACAGGTAGGCGATGCCGGTGCTTAACGCCACCAGGGTATCCATATTGGCGGAGCGGTGCTTCGCCTGCTTCCACGCATTGACAAAAAAATCTTTGCCCAGCCAGAGCACTACCGGCGTGGAGAAAAGCCACATGAGCTGGTTGGCATAAGGCATATTCATAAAGAACATGCCGATCAGCACCACGGGCAGGGAAAGTGCCAGCGCCCAGATGGTTTTGTTCTTCAGTTCCCGGAATTTTTGCGCGTGGAGGAATTCGAGCGTTTCCTGTTGGCGGGATGCGTCTTCCAGCAGCAGGTCATAGCCGGCGGATTGTACCGTCTTTTGCAGGGCAGCGGGGTTGGTGATACCCGGAAGGTACTCCATGCTGAGGTTGCCCGTAGCGAAGTTGACGGAAGCATTCAGCACGCCGGGCGCCTGCTTTACCACGCTTTCGGCGCTGGCGGCGCAGGAGGCACAGGTCATGCCCAGCACGGGAAAACGGCCTTTTACAACAGGCCCATTGTGATCGGGGTATTTAACCGCGTTTGCCATATTCCACTTGTTTAATCGTCGCCCTGCAAAATTGGCAACAATAAAGGGGAAGGCTGTTACGGAATTATGGAATTGATTTGTAAGATTTACTTATACCTGGTCGAGTGGTTTTCTTCTGCCCTCACGCAGCTGCCTGAAACGACTCGGAGTAAGCCCGGTTTGTTTCTTGAACTGGTTGCTCAGGTAAGCCACACTCGAATAGTGAAGGCGGTCGGCAATTTCGCTTAAAGACAGTTCGTCGTAGACCAGCAGCTCTTTTACCTTTTCAATTTTCTGTGCGATAAAATATTTTTCGACGGTGGTTCCTTCCACTTCCGAAAAGAGATTGGACAAATAGTTGTAGTCGTGGTGCAGGCGGCTGCCCAGCAGTTCAGAAAGGTTGGCCTTGCTGTTGTTGTGCTGGTA
>JASGFZ010000348.1:0-2615 GCA_047605345.1 Flavihumibacter sp.
CGGTTGCAGATCGGTTCCTTTTCGCCAGCCGCGGTACTGCCTGATCGATTCGGTGGCGGCCAGTGTGGGGAAATAAGTGACCTTGTTTTCTTTCATCAGGGCAATATCTTCATCGGTGAGGTCGTCGGCGTGCTCGATGGTTTCCACGCCGGCCAGCACGGCCCTTCTTACACCTTCTGCTGTACCTGCATGGGCAGCCACCGGCCTGCCGGCGCTTTTGGCGGCGGCCACCATCGCCTTCAGTTCATCGGGCAAAAAAGTAGGCAGGCTCTGACGGTTGGGACCCCAGTGATAGTCGGCATATATCTTCACCCAGTCAATGCCCTGGCCGATCTGCGATCGCACCACGCGCACGGCATCCTCGCCATCTGCTTCTTCGGCGCCCAGCATGATCTTGCTGTCGCTGTCGTATCCCTTCGGCCCATAGCTGCCGGTGGCCACAATGGCACGGCCTGCTACCAGCAGGCGGGGCCCTGCATACCAGCCCGAATCGATCGCCTGCCGCAGTGCCACGTCGGCATAACCCGCTCCCTCCGATCCCAGGTCCCTGAAGGTGGTAAAGCCCGCTCTTAACGTGGCTTCCGCCTGTTTGGCCGCGCGCAATACGCGCAGGGCATCCGATTCTTTCAATACCTGGTCGTCCCACGATTTTTGATTGTAGGGATACAACAACAAATGTCCGTGGCCTTCAATAAGCCCGGGCAGCAGGGTACAACCGGGAAAATCGAGCCGTTTTGCGCCGGCGGGAACCTGGATGCTGTTCTTGTCGCCCACCGCTACAATCTTATCTGCATTGGTCAGAACGGCCCAGCCGGTATGCATTTCGGCGCCGTCGAAAACGCGGTCGGCGGTCAGCAGATAAATACTACCGGCCGGTTGGCTATATACCGGCATACCGTATATCAATAGGGAGATAAACAATAAAAATCGCATGCAGAAAAATTAATGAAGTTTTCGGTACCCGCGTAAATCATTTTAGCTTTAGCACCGTGAATTATATAGACAAACTCAGAAAGCTGTTCAACATTCCTGCCGAAGCTGCTACCGGTTTTCCGGAAGAAGCGGTGCTGGCGCTGGAAAACAGGCTGGAGATCAAAACGCCGGTCGTATTAAGGAAATTCTACCTCGCGCTCGGAAAATGCGGGGAGATGACCAGGTCGCACAACCGCCTGCTGAACCCTGAAAACGAAGTGGGCTTCAGCGACGACGGCCATCTTGTTTTTTACGAAGAAAACCAGGTGGTTGCCTATTGGGGCATCAAAGCAGCCGACCTTACGCAGGAGGATCCGCCGGTGTACGGCAACTATGCGCCTGCTGCCATCGACGGAGAATGGCTGCTGGATGCCGAGAATATGGAAACTTTTCTGCTGCTGATGTCGATCAGCAACGGTGTTCTCGGCGGCCTTGCCCACCATGCCAACAGCTTTGAGCCGCTCCAGCCTGCAACGCTCGCCTACATAGAAGCCAACTGGCAGGAAGTGCATTCCAGCAGCCTGATGCCGCAACGGATCTTCAGCAACCAGTTTGCAGATGTTATCTGTATTCCTGTAGACGAGCAGGGAAACAGCACCGGCATACTGGCGGGCAGCAGTCACCGCGACGCGTTCGACAGGCTGCTGGCGCTTGATGTAAACTGGTATTTCTGTTCAGACGACGAAGAATAAGCATGCTCAAACAGGTTAACCAGGTCATCGTTTTTTTTCTGGAGTTGCTGATGCTATATGCTGTGGGCCATTTCGGCTATTTCCGCGCGGGCGGCGGCTGGCCGTCGGTTTTGCTGGCGGTGGTGTTATTGGGGCTGGTCATCGCTGCCTGGGCTTACTGGGCTGCGCCCAAATCCGCGCACCGGCTGCATTCCCCCTGGCAGCAATTGCTGCGCATCAACCTTTTTGTGCTGGCGGCCTATCTGCTGTATACCAGCGGGCAAACAACGCCCGCGCTGGTTTTGGGCGCGGGCGGACTGCTTACGCAAATGATAAGTTTATTTGTTGAAAAAGATTAAGCCCCGTATTATGATAAGTATCCCCGATTTCCAAAGTATAATGCTGCCACTTTTGAAGTTCCTGAGCGATGGGCAGGAGCACACGCACAAAGAAACGTTGGCTCATTTGGCCGCTACCTTTAAGCTAACCGATGCGCAACTTACGGAAATGCTGCCTAGCAAAAAGGCGACTGTTTTTTATAACCGGATAGCATGGGCAAAAGCGCACCTGAAAATGGCAGGGCTGGTTGAAAACCTAAAAAGAGGTCGCTATAAAATTACCAGTAATGGTCTTTCGCTGTTAAAGCAAAATCCTGCAATTATTAATCTTAAACTTCTACGAAAAATACCTGAATATATCGAAACAGCCGAAGGCTGGCGGCAGAACCAACAGGACTCAGTCACAACAGAAATCGAAAGCACGGAATTTAAAACGCCTCAGGAAAGCCTGGAAGCTGGTTATCTGGCTATTCGTCGTGCGCTGGCGCAAGAGTTATTGTCAAAGGTAAAGAGTTGCAGTCCCAGGTTTTTTGAACTACTAGTTATTGAACTACTGGTGAAAATGGGGTATGGCGGATCATTGCAGGAGGCCGGGAAAATAATCGGCAAAGCCGGTGATGAAGGTATTGACGGT
>JASGFZ010000349.1:0-2609 GCA_047605345.1 Flavihumibacter sp.
ATCGGGCGCTGATTTCCTGCAATATCTTGCTGCGCAGATCGATGTACCGCAGTTCATTACCAAGCGGATCGCCTTTTGACAAACCAAGCGCCATCAGCCATTGCAGATCGGGCAAACACGCGTTTTCCAGTGTTGCCGTCATGGTTTTGCTGGTAAACAATTTGAGCGACAGATTCAACAGCCGCAGCTGCACATGGAATAAGGGGTTGGAAGAACCGGTCTTCCCGGCCCTGGAAAAGCGCTCGCCCGCGTCTTTGAAATCGCCGGTGATCATCGACAGGTAACCCGCTCCCATTTGCCACAAGACCGCATTAGGGGTTTTGCCGGCATCGGCAATGCTGCGGATGAAAGCCAGCTGCTGCCACCGGCTGGTATCATACGACCGGTTATTGCTGCCGGGCTCGCGAAAAAAGTTGTCGCTCTGCTCGAATTTATTGATCCACCGCAACAGCAAAACATCCATTTTATCACTCCCGGGCTCCAGTTCGCTGATGGCCCTGATCGATCGCATCTCATCACCATAAGAAATACCCAGCATTTGCCAGAGGGTCGCTTTTTCTGCATTGTTTTTACAGAAAGCGAGCGCCTGTTTCCAGTCGGCTTCTTCCTGCGGATGGAAACTAAAATGGGCGGCAGGTCTTAGCTCGGCACAACCGGCAAATACCAGGCTGTAATAATAATTCGCTTTTGCGTATTGCTGCTGCTTGTACAAAGCGCCGGCAGCGTACGACAGGCTGCGGTAGTACATACGGTCAGTCTGCATCTGTGCCTTGTTGCTGTCGAATGCCTGCACAGCTGCAGGGTAATCGCCCGCGAAGTAATAAGCGCGCACCAGCTGGAAGACGGAGCGCTGGCGCAGGAAGGGATCTTTCTGTGCAGCCAGGCCGGCCTTCCATTCGCCGATCATCTGTGCCGCGGTTTTGGTATCGATGGCCCGTTTGTTTTCACTGTAATCCCACCAGTTGCTGACTGTATAAGAGGCGTATCGTTCACTTCGTTTCGCTTTCGGCAGATAGCTGATAAAGGCTGCAACAGCTGGTCGTCTGCGTGTAGCGGCGTTAATAGGCAGGGCCTTCAGCAGGCTGTCGACATTGTCGGGCGAAGACGCATACAGGAGCTTTTCGATCAGCGAATCGGCAAGCCCCCCCTTCATCCACTGCGACCATTCGTGCACGTTGGCATCTTTGAACCGTTCGTCGGCAGGCACATCGTAACCAATGCCGTAATAGGCGCGGTCAGATAAGAAGAAAGGGGAATAGCTGCTGTCGGCAAATGCTTCGGGGGTAAACGCCGAATTGCCGTATTCCGGCCAGTCGCCGCCGGCACAGGCCAGACCGATCACAACAGCCACTACGGGGCTAACGCAGAGCAGCGGCAATATCTTTAAAAATCGTTTTTTCATACCGGGTGTAATTGGCTTCGTCGAGGTCATAAAACAATACTTTGCTAAACGGGCGCCGTGGATTGGGTCGTATATTTTCTGCAATATCTTTTAAATCGCGGGGAGATACCTGTTCAATTTTTATAACATCATTTTCCTGGAAATAATATCCGCTCCTGAAGCCGGCCTGCTTTACCCTGAAACGGTTTTCGCTCTCGGGTATGAACTGGTTTTTGTCGGCAAGATCACTTGCGTTCATTTTGTTCAGGAGGTGAACCACTTTGCCGTTCCTGATCTGTATTCCCCAGCTGAACACCGGCAGCGCCAGGTCCATCGGCAGGGGATAGCCTGGAATGGAAGCGCTGTATTTTTTTGCCGTCTTTTCATCATAAATGGAGTTTTCCGGCACATCGGCAATATATCCCATGTTGTAATACATCAGCAGGCCGCGATCAACCGGCGGAATGCCCGATTGCGCGGGGTACTTCACCTGGTGCAGGCGGATGGTAGCCGATAAGGGAACACCCGACTGCTGTTTCAGTTCCCGTAAGAAATGAAAATAACGATCGCGCGACTGGCGGGTCCAGTCGCAGTCGATTTGAATCTCACGGTAACGGACAGCTGCTGTTTTACTGATCGATTGAATGGCTTCGATGGTATGGGCGGCCAGTGCGGGTATGGAAGAATCGGTTGCCTGGATAAATACGTTGTTTTTAATGTAGACGACGGGAACGATGTTCAGGTTGCTGTCGGGCGATTGTGCAAAGCATACGGGTGCCAGCAGTGTGGGTTGTTTTTCGGCGCCGGAAACATCAAGGTCGAAGTAGCGTAGGTAGAGGTCTTTTACCTCGTTATCGGCCAGCACCTGGCTGTCGGCCTTTGTTTGCTGGTACGTCGTTTTCCAATAATAAAAGCTGATGGCAGGCGATGGCCGTTTGCAGGCCAGCGCGAACAGGCAGATCAGATAAATCACCCGGCGAATGAACATGGCGGCAACTTACGAAAATGCAGTTCCTTTGCAGCATGGAGAAAAAATTTCCCGTTGAAGCCCTGGCTTCTTTTACAAAAGTTGTTTTCCGGGCGATCGGATGCAGTGAAGCAGATGCCACCACCG
The DNA here is from genome assembly GCA_047605345.1 of Flavihumibacter sp. Classification (GTDB taxonomy): domain Bacteria; phylum Bacteroidota; class Bacteroidia; order Chitinophagales; family Chitinophagaceae; genus Flavihumibacter. The sequence continues at coordinate 2,496 of JASGFZ010000349.1, forward strand.
CTACAGCGGTACTGCTGCAGGCCGATCTGCGCGGGGTGGATTCGCACGGCATTGCGCGGTTGAGTGGTTAGGTGCGTTTGTGGGAGGCAAAACGGGTGAATGCGCACCCGCAGG
>JASGFZ010000350.1:0-2601 GCA_047605345.1 Flavihumibacter sp.
GGGAACATAGTTGAAGAGGTTCCTGACGCCGGCATACAACTGTAAGCCGTTTTTAACGGTGTACACCAGTTGGGTATGTATTTTACAGAACCAGGGCGAATAGGGGGAGCGGGGATCCATTTCTCCCTGTGTGGGCAGCAACATGGGGCCGCGCCAGTCGCCGGTCAGGTTCAGGGTAAGCTGCGGCGTAAAATCGTAGGCGGCGCTAAATACGCCCGACCATTTGGGCGAAAACGCAAAGGGCGACCTGACGATGCGGTTGCTTAGCTTATCGCCATTCTCATCCCTTTCAAATTCGAACAACTCAGCCTGGTTATACGATATGCCTGCCGTGACCCGGAAAGGGAAGCGAAAGTTCAGGGCGATATCCAGTGAAGCGCCTGTATTCCGCGCGTATTCGTCTCCGTCTACATTAAAATAAGTAAGCGTTCGGTTCAGGTTGTTCCTGATGGGATAGATCTTGTTGAAGAAGTGTGTATAGTAGGCGCTTATATCGTAGGTCAGCCCGATGTTTTCCGTGGCTATCCGTCCTTCATAATCCACTGTGCCGCTTAATGATTTTTCCGGTTTCAGGCTTTCACCCAACCTGGCCTCGTACTGTCCGCTTAAGGCCCGGTGGTCTTCGCTGAAGATGTTTACGATGCGGTAACCCGTACCCATGCTTGCACGAAAACTGTTTTTGTTATCGGGTGCGTATTTGAATGCAATACGGGGCGAATGCACGGGGTTTTTATGGTTGCCCGCCGCCGAACGTGTTCCGTCGTAATCGAAGCGATAGCCGAACAGCAGGCTGGTACGGGCGTTGAGCGTCCACAGATCCTGTATAAAAAAACCGGGCATTTGGGTGATGAAAGGATCCTTGCCATTGTTGGAGGCAAGGGTATTGTCGGTAAACCAGCTATACCGGAAAGAGCCGCCCGCCAGCAGATCATGGTCGCCTGCTTTTTTGTTCCAGAAGGCCTGTAAAAAGATGGTTTTCTGGCGGGCGATGAATAGTTCTGTGCCGTAAGCGGCGTTTTGGTGGTGCTGGTTATAAGAACCCTGGATGCTGATCTTTTCTTTAACAGGAATTTCGTATTTGCCCACAGCTTCCAGCCGGCTGATATATATCGATTCCTGGTACTTCATATTGTTTGCCAGCGCAGCACCCGGGTTGGCCTGTTTTACTTCGTTCAGCCATTGCTGCGTATCGGCTGCATTGCCGAACCGGGGAATACGAAATCCTTTTGCGTATTGCCGGTTGTAAATGGTATAGCCATCGGGCAGCACATAGTCGGCATTGTAGCCCGGCGAATGCGGATCGTCATCATATGGAATAAAGTCTGCGAAGCCCCGGTTGGATTTGTTCCAGTTAAGCTCTCCGCCATGGCGATTTTCCGTGTAATACCGTACCGACAGGCTGGCGTTTTTGTCAAACTTTTGTTTGAAGTCCCATTTGTTGAAAAGTGATAACCGCTTCTGAAGGGTTTTGTCCATATAACCGTCGTGATCCTGGTCGTGCGGGGTGTTAAAATAATAAGCGTCGGCATTGAACAGCGTGGCTATCTTGTTATTGACGGTGGCGCTGAACCCGGTATTGCCGGTCAGTTCGCCCCAGGTGGAGGCGTTGTAATCCAGGAAAAAGGCAGGCGCCGTTATGGCTTTTTTAGTGATGATATTGATGATGCCGCCGATCGCTTCAGATCCGTACAGGAAGAAGCGGGACCTTTTACCAGCTCCACACGATCTATGATGCTGTTGGGGATGCCACTGAAACCATAAACTGTTGATAAAGAACTGACGATCGGCATGCCGTCGATCAGCACCATGGAATAAGGGCCCGGCATGCCATTGATACCAATGTCGGAGGTGTTGCACATATTACAGTTTACCTGTGGATTGATCCCGTTCACCATATACAATGCATCCAGCACATTGGAGCTGGCGCTTTTCTGGAACAGCTTTGCTGAAATGATGGTAACCGGTACGGGGCTTTCGGATTTGCGCAATTCTTTCAGGGTGCCGGTCACCACTACCTCGTCCAGGGAGGCGTTGCCGGTGGCTTTCAGTTGTATGTTTTGTGTCAGTGCCGGTTGGCCGGCGATTTCCAGTGTCAGGATTTGGCTGTCAAAGCCTATGGCGCTTACCCGCAGCTGCCAGGCGCCTGCGGTAATCCCCTGCAGGTGGTATTTGCCCTGGCTGTTGGTGGTGGTGCCGATATGCAGCCGCGGAATGGCTACTGTTGCCGCTTCCACCGGTTTTCCCTGCTCATCGTACACAAGGCCCGTAAGCTGGCCGGTTTGCGCAAAGGCAATCAGCCCTGTAAGGAGTGAGCACATTGTTAATACGACTGCCTGTAACCGGATCATTTAGCTGGTTTGATTGTTTGTTTGGTAAAATTAATAAGTTAGACTATTCTAACAAAAAATATTCACCCTGTTTTTACTTGTTAGTGTAAACTAAGTTTGTGCTAATTTTACAGATGCATTCTTATACGGAAGAAAACTACCTGAAGGCTGTTTTTAACCTTTCGGCCACCAAGGGCGGGGCGAATGTGAATGAGCTGAGCAGGCTGCTGGAGACAAAAATGCCTACGGTAAACAGCATGATGAAAAGGCTGGC
>JASGFZ010000351.1:0-2590 GCA_047605345.1 Flavihumibacter sp.
CGGCAGCTTAACGTCGCGCCCCCGACGGGTAAAAACCGGCGCACCCGTCAAAGTGAAATACCCCGCCCTGAACGGTAAAAAACAACCAAGATGGATTCAAAAAACTCGTTTTATACCTGGAAACGTCAGGCTGTAATCGGATTGAAGTTTATTCAGCGTTTTGGCATATTGACCGGACTGCGGCTTTTCATCTGCGTCAGGCTGGGCAAGATTGATAACCTGTCGATTCCCGGCGTTCAACATCCGATCAGCCTGCGTCGCGGCACCTCCGATATCAGGGCATTTTGCCAGATATTTTTATACGGCTGCTACGATTTTCCCGTTGAAAAAACGCCCCGGGTCATTGTAGACGGCGGCGCGAATGTGGGACTGTTCACCGTTCTTATGAAGAACCGCTATCCGGATGCAAAAATCATTTGTATAGAGCCTGATCCCGACAATTTTGCCCAGCTGCAAAAGAATGTAGCGCCTTATAGCGGTGTTTATCCTGAAAACTGCGGCATCTGGAACAAGGACACGCGGTTGAGCATACACGACAAGTTCAATATGGGTAAATGGGGCATGGTGGTAGAGGAGAACCCGACCGGCGGCAGCATTAAAGCCATTTCCATTGGCAGCCTGGTTAAAAAACACCAGCTGGAAAGCATCGACATACTTAAGCTGGATATTGAAACCAGCGAGAAAAAAGTATTTGAGCACAATTTTGAAAGCTGGCTCTCCAAAACCGGAAAAGTCATCATAGAGCTGCACGACTGGATGGAACCCGGCTGCTCGCAGCGCTTTTTTTCGGCCGTTGCCAAAGCCATTCCCAACTACCTGTTCTTCATTAAGGGAGAGAATGTTATCATCGAAGCGACCTGACCGGGAAAAATACCCGTAGTGGAACAGGCCGGGGAGCTTACCTTCAGTTTACATAATTATCATATATATGAAGTACGGATTGTTATGTATAGCCGGGGCCGCCTGCCTGTTTGCTTTTTTATCGTCTGCCAGGCACGGCAGTATTGATGCGGTTACACTTGCCCGTTATAAAGCCGGCATGTTGCAAAATGTGCGTTACTGTTTTGTTCCCGCCTATGTGCCCGAAAACTTCCTGGTCAGTGATATTTCGCAAAAGACGGGCATTGGCCGGGTAGATTATCCCATCAGTACCGGCAGCAGTGAAGCGCAGGATTATTTTAACCAGGGCATGGCCTTCTTTTACAATTTCGAATACGTGCAGGCGGCAAGGTCTTTTCACAAAGCCAGGCGGTTGGACAGTACGGCAGCCATGATCTGTGTCGGGTTGTCTGGGTGTTACGATGCGCTCTCCGACAGCAACACGGCGAGAAACTATGCCGCAGAAGCAGTGATGAAAAGCAATAGCGGTACGCAGCTTGAAAAAGACATCGTTCGTATTTACAACCGGTATATACAGCCGGCTTACGATTCTGCCGCTATTGACCAGGCGCGGGAATATGTGCTGGCCGGTATTGATTCGATGAAAATGAACTATGCCAATGACGCGAACGCCTGGCTGTTCATCGCCGAAATGCGCAACGCCTTCAGAAGAAACAATGAAAAAAGGCGCTATTGTGACAGCCTTGTAGTGGTGTACCTTAAAAAGGCGCTGCAATTGAAACCCGATCATTTTGGCGCGGTGCACCTGCTGGTGCATGGCAATGAGAGCCTCTCCCGGTTTACCGACGCGCTTCAGTTCGGTGAGCAGTACACAAAGCTGGCGCCCGAAATTCCCCATGCCTGGCATATGTATGCACACGATTTGATGAAAACAGGCAGGATAGATGAAGCGATCGAAAAATTCAATATCGCCTTTTCGCTCGAAAAGAAAAAGTACCGCGAAGAGCACATGCCGGCTCATTACGACTGGCACCATCCGCATAATCTTGAATTACTTGCTTACTGCTACCAGTATAAGGGGCAATTCTCAAAGGCAGAAGAGATATTCAGCCAGCTGGATACCCTCACTGCTTTTATGGAAGATGCCGAAGGGTATATCAGGAAAGGGCACCCCGGCTTCCTGCTGCAAAACGGCAGTTATGATGAAGCCATCCGCTTATCAGAAAAAATCGCCCGGGGCAAAGGTCCCGCCAACCAGCTGACCGGCTACCTGTCAACAGGCATCGGTTATATGCTGAAAAAAGACGTAGCGGCTGCCGAGCGGGCCAGCGCCCTGGCAACGCATGTAATGGATTCGCTCAAAAAAGTGATGCGCGATGAAGGCGCCAGTGAAGAACAAATTGCAGACGGATCGCAGTACTTTGACGGCATCCAGTCGCTGATCACCATTGGCCTGGCTTTGCAGAAAGATCCGCTCAATACCTCCCTGCAAGCGCCGATTATGGGCATTCAGCAGGCAATGCTGAAACAAACCGGTCCCGACCCCTGGATCGATGCGCTTTACTTTCTGCAATTGCTTACCAATATCACCTATTCCAGCGGAAATATGGAATTGGCCGAAGGCAGCGCCCGGGCGATGATACAGCACGACCCCGAATATGGCGGCGGCCACCTCTGGCTGGCAAAAATTTTACTGCGGCAGGGTAAAAATGAAGCAGCCGACCGGGAACGCGCCCTGGCTAAAAAAGCC
>JASGFZ010000352.1:0-2566 GCA_047605345.1 Flavihumibacter sp.
GGTGTTCCGCGGGCAGTCGCACGCCGGCTTTAAGCGGCTTTTCAATAATTTTTATTTGTACCGATAGGGAGGAGGGTTTTTGCAAAAAAGGTAAAAATACTTTTTTGTTCAGGTAAAAATGGATAATTTTGGGGTAAAGAAAGCTGCAATGGCTGTAAAAAAATACAATTTCGATGTATTGGACCAGGTGCCCAGTGTGGTCAATGACAGTGAGGTGTTGCAGTTGCTGTACAGCGCTGATATCAACTGGAAATTCGTAGACGCCATAAAAACGGTTACCAGCTTCACCGATGAAGTGCTTTCCGAGTGGCTCAATGTAAATGTCAAAACATTCAGGGAGTATAAAAAACCGAAAACAGTGGTAAAGGAAAATGTGAAAGAGCAGGTATTGCTGTTGCTTTCCCTGTTCAAGCACGGGAACCGGGTATTTGGTTCGGCAACGGCGTTTGACAGCTGGCTCAGCACTGAAAATTTCTACCTCGATAACAAAAAGCCCGCCGCGTTCCTGAATACAACAACCGGTGTCAGGTTTATCGATGACCGGTTAACCGCCATGGAATACGGTGACAATGTATAAATATGGAAGTGTTCCGGATTTCAACAGCGGCTTATTCGAAAACGCTGTCTTCGTCGGGCAGTGCCAACAGGTGGAATCTCAAGGGGCAGTTTGTTCTTTATACAGGTTCGTCGAGGTCTCTTTCGTCGCTGGAGCTGGTGGTTCATAAAGGCGCTGTACGCCCGGCGTTTGAATACCAGGTAATGGTCATTTCCCTTGCAGACGACGATCACCTGGTAAAACAGGTAAAGAGCAGGGGCCTGCCTTACAACTGGCGAACAATGGCTGCCTATCCGCAATTGCAACGGATCGGGGCGGCCTGGTACGACAGCAGGGAATCGCTGGTGCTTAAAGTTCCTTCTGCCATTATCCCGATGGAGTTTAATTATGTGATCAATACGGAGCACCCGGAGTTTGGGAAAAAAGTGAAGCTTGTTAGAACGGAAGATTATTTCTGGGATTCGAGGCTTTTGTAGCGGGCCGGTTTATATAGAAGACGAGAATAAACAGCAGGAAAGTAACGGAACTGATAACAGAGCCTTCTATGCCAAAAGCGCCGCCGGTCAATAAGCGGTTGCTGCCGAATACCGGCTGCAGGATGGAAGGTAAGGGCAGTCCGCTGACCGCAAATCCCAATACCGGTCCCTGGAAAAAATTCCAGCAAAAATGCAGGCCGACGCCAAACCACAGGTTCTGGCAAAAGATATAACGTATGCCCAGCAGGCAGCCTGCCAGGAAAACGTTCAGCAAGGGGAGGTAAGCGGCACCGGGATTGGCTGCGTGAAAGAAGGCGAATACCAGGGCCGAGAGCAACAAGGCCCAATGTTTGGGCAGGCAGGTGAGCAGGTTTCGCAAAACATAACCGCGAAATACCAGCTCTTCTGCAAAAGCCACCAGCGCCATCAATAAAAAGGAGACCAGGAAACCCGCTGTGTTCCAGTGAGCGCCTGTGTACCGTAACTGCTGCAATGCCAGCAGTGTGCCTGGTATGACCGCAAGCATGATTATGGCGGTTGCCGCACCAAGTGCCGCTTCGCGGGCTGATCCTTTTCGCTGCAGACCGATGGTGCGGAAAGACGTATTGTCCACTACACGCGTAAACCCTGCCACCAGCAGCACAGACAGGAGACATGAGCTGCAGAAATACAGGAATATGCCTGGTTGCAGCATGCCGAGCGCCAGCTGCAACAACAAATAGACCAGCAGGAATAATACCACCCGCGTCCATGCCGGAAGGATTGGCATCAAAAGACTAATTTGCCCGAAATTATTGTTTTCATGGGCATTTCCTACCAGCATACCGTTTTGGAGCGTTTTCTCGATTATGCGGTCATCGATACGCAAAGCGATCCTTTCAGCAGCAGTTTTCCAAGTACCGAAAAACAAAAAGACCTGGGCCGTTTGCTGGTGAACCAGTTACAGGAAATAGGTTATGCCGATGCCGAAATGGATGCTAACGGCTATGTATATGCGACCATTCCCGCAACGGTGCCGCAGGAAGTGCCGGTGCTCTGCTTTTGTGCGCATATGGATACGGCGCCCGATTGCAGCGGTACCCATGTAAAGCCGATGGTGCATTACCGTTATGATGGCAGCGATATTGTGCTGCCCGACGATCCGGCACAGGTGATCCGCCTGTCGGAACATCCTTACCTGAAAGAAAAGATCGGTGACGATATCGTGACCGCTTCGGGCACTACTTTACTGGGTGCCGACGACAAGGCGGGGGTGGCCATTATTATGGACCTGGCCGCCTGCCTGGCAAAACACAAGGAAATACCACATGGAAAAATCCGTATCCTGTTCACGCCCGATGAAGAAGTGGGCCGGGGTGTAGACAGGCTGGACATGAAAAAGCTGGGTGCCGACTTTGGTTATACGCTCGATGCCGGAGAGGCGGGTAGCGTAGAGGCCGAAAATTTTTCTGCTGATGGGATGACGGATGAGTTCTTCGGCATTGCCGCCCATCCCGGTTCCGCCAAAGGAAAAATGGTGAATGCCATCAAGCTG
>JASGFZ010000353.1:0-2560 GCA_047605345.1 Flavihumibacter sp.
CAGTACGGCCGCGGTCGTGTGAGCAATTTCATCCGGTCGTTCAATTTGCTGAATATGAACCTGGAGATCGATGGCAGCCGGGTACAATCGAATGCCGTGCAGGGGTTGCGGCAGGAGCTGAACATGCGGGAAGCCTCGTTTACCAGCAGCTTCGAGATACCGGGCAAAGCGCAGGTAACCTATACCTATTATGCCCTGCGCCAGCTGCCCTTTACCGTATTGATGGATGTTAGCATAACGGCAAAAAAAGACATCCGTATAACAGCATCCAGTGTAATGGAAGCGCCCGATCTGCTGAAAGACGTACAGAACTATTACAATGAAATCGATCGCCCGCATGTAGTGCTGAGCCTGCTGACAAGTACCGCCAAAAGCCCCACCGGCAAGCTGCAGCTCTGCGCATCCAATTCTTTTTTGTTCAACGAGCCCCACGGCAAGGAGCCCCGGGTTATTCACGAAATGTGGGATAACAATATGCATTTGATGAAGTTCAGCCAGCCGATGAAAGCAGGTGAAACCTATCGCTTCTCGATCGCGGGAACCTCCATCACTTCGGCGCACCACGACGATCCGCTGAACGAGGCCGAGCGGCTCACCATTTATGCGCGGCTGGAAGGGCGCGACAGGTTGCTGCAGTTCCACCGCCAGGCCTGGAGCCGTTTATGGGAAAGTGATGTGCAGATAGAAGGCGATGCACAGGCGCAACAGGATGTGCGCAGTATGTTGTACCACCTGTATTCATTCACCCGCGAAGGCACGGCCCTGTCGCCCTCACCAATGGGCCTTAGCGGGCTCGGTTACAACGGGCATGTTTTCTGGGATACCGAACTGTGGATGTATCCCGCTGTGCTGATATTGCATCCCGAACTGGCAAAAAGCATGGTCGAATACCGCTTTCAGCGGCTCGAAGCTGCGCGGCGCAATGCTTTCTCCAAAGGTTTCAAAGGCGCTATGTTCCCCTGGGAGAGTGCTGAAAAAGGAGTGGAAGAAACACCCGTTTGGGCGCTCAGTGGCCCTTTCGAACACCATATTACCGCCTGCGTAGCCATCGCTGCCTGGAACTATTACCGGGTTACGCAAGACAAAGACTGGCTGCGTGAAAAAGGATGGCCCATACTCAGTGCTGCCGCCGATTTCTGGACCAGCCGCGTGGAAAGGAATGGCCCGGGCCACTACGACATCAATAACGTGGTGGCGGCCGACGAATGGGCCGAGAATGTAGACAACAATGCGTTTACCAATGCAGCGGCACGCGCCAACCTGCAGTATGCAACGGCGGCGGCCAAATTGCTGGGCCTGACGGCCGATCCCGACTGGCTGCAGGTAGCCAATAATATTCCCATACTGAAAATGCCCGACGGCGTTACACAGGAGCATGCCGCCTACAAAGGAGAAGGCATTAAGCAGGCCGATGTGAACCTGCTGTCGTATCCGCTGAAAGAAGTAACCGACCCCGCGGCCATGCTGCGCGATCTTGAATATTATTCGCAGCGAGTGCCCGATGCCGGCACGCCGGCGATGACGCAGGCGGTGTTCACTACCTTATACGCCCGGCTCGGCAACCGTGAAAAAGCAGCCCACTGGTTCAACGAATCGTATGTGCCGAATCTTAACCCGCCGTTCAGGGTAATTGCCGAAACAAAAGGCGGAACGAATCCGTATTTTGCCACGGGGGCCGGTGGTATTGTGCAGAGTGTGCTGATGGGCTTTGGCGGGCTCGAGATCACCGACAAGGGTATTGTGCAGATAAAATCGGCACTGCCGCCGCACTGGAAGAAATTAACCATTACCGGTATTGGTCCGCAGAAAAAAACCTATACCGTGCAGTAATAACGTATATGCATATGCGAATTTTAATATTGATGCTTGTGTGTTTTGTATCTGCTGTACAGGCGCAGGACAACCGGCCTGCCACGCCTGATGAATTATACGGGCAGTTGTTCGTTGACGTACAGCTGTTGAAGGTGTTTCCCGATGGAAAGACCTTTGTAGACTGTGTTCCGAAGCGGGCGCCTGCCGAAATTGTGAAAGATTATCTGGCCGTCAAAAGGAATCCGGCAATCCGGTTTTCGCTAAAGGATTTTGTGGAAGAGAATTTTCAGATCCCCCAGGGTGCGGCCGACAATTATACCACCCCCGCCGATGAAGACATCCGCGCTCATATCAACAAGCTATGGAAATTGCTGAGCCGCACGCCCGATACGGCGGTAGCCGGTTCTTCGCTGCTTCCTTTGCCCTATCCCTATATTGTTCCCGGTGGCCGCTTCCGTGAAATATACTATTGGGATTCTTATTTCACGATGCTGGGGCTGAAGGTATCGGGCGAAACGGAGATGATCGCAAATATGGTAAGGAACTTTGCGTACCTGATCGATACCTACGGCCATATTCCCAACGGCAACCGTTCTTATTACCTGAGCCGTTCCCAACCCCCTTTTTTTGCGATGATGGTGGAGCTGCTGGCGGGTATCAGGGGCGACCAGGTGTATGCCGAATACCTGCCCGCCCTGGAAAAAGAATACGCGTATTTTATGGCGGGGCAGGAAGAGCTGAAACCGGG
>JASGFZ010000354.1:0-2560 GCA_047605345.1 Flavihumibacter sp.
ATTTGACAACCTGATGAAGCTGTTCTCCTTTCATGTGCCCGTGGTGTGCGGATCAACCGGCTGGCTCGATAAATACGAAGCAGTGGAAGAATATTGCCTGCAGCAGCAGGGCGCCTTTCTCTATGCCAGTAACTTTTCGGTGGGCGTGAATATTTTTTTTGAGGTCAATAAACGCCTCGCGGCATTGATGGCGCCGCATCCCGAATACAGGCTGGAGGTGGAAGAGATCCACCATACGGCCAAAAAAGATGCGCCTTCAGGCACCGCCGTGACCCTGGCCGAACAGATCATTGAGTTGATACCCCGTAAAAAAGCCTGGGTAAACCATGGCAGCAATGAAGAGGGCGATCTCGCCATTATCAGCAAACGCATCGACCCCGCACCCGGTACGCATACCGTTGCCTACCGCTCGGCCATCGACGATATAGAGATCACCCACACGGCACACAACCGAACCGGTTTTGCCACCGGCGCCGTGCTGGCAGCTGAATTCCTGGCCGGCAAAAAAGGCATCTACAGCATGAAAGAAGTGTTAGGTTTATAATCAAACAGGCCGATAACCACATGATCTCCCGGAAAACACAATACGGACTAAAAGCGCTCAGCTACCTGGCTAAACAGCCCGACAACCATCCCGTGCTTATCGCCGATATATCAGACGAAAAAAAGATCCCTATCAAATTCCTGGAAAACATACTGCTCGACCTTCGCAAAGCCGGCCTGCTCGAAAGCAAAAAAGGAAAAGGGGGCGGTTATTTCTTTGCGATAGCGCCCAAAAAAATAAAGATATCGACGGTAATACGCATCCTAGACGGGCCTATTGCGCTGATGCCCTGCGTCAGCCTCAATTTTTACAAGAAATGCGACGATTGCGATGAAAAAAACTGCGGACTCAACCATCTCATGCGCGACGTGCGCGACGCCACACTCGCGGTGATGGACAACCGAACAGTGGCCGACCTGGCGAAGATGGACGTTTAGCCAGGCCAGCCGGGCAGGTCACGCCTAATTCTCTATCGGCAGGTCAAATGTGCCTTCTGTAACAACCTTTGTGCCTGTACTGGTTGCCATATTGGTCAGCTTACCGCTGAAACCAACACCATTGGCCGTATTAGTGGCAATGGAATAAGTGCCGGTTTTTGTTACCGTAACCTGGAGGGAGACAATATTGCCGCAGACCGGTCACCGTGTTTTTCCGGCCCGCGAACGGGCAATTTCTCCTTTCCCTGGCGCTGCTGCACAGGTAACTTTCCATTGCTATCGATATTGTTAAACTTAATTCCATTGTATGAGAAACAACCTGAATGTGGTATTCAGCCTGGACAGGCTGCATTGCCACGACGAAGGAGATGGCTGGGGCAGTGCAGAACCGTATCTGTGGACCGTCTATTTTAAGATCGACGGAGAAACCTGCCGGCTGAACGATTCGCTGATGCTGGAAGGCACCGCCACTGTTTTCACCACACCCGGCAGCCATGGCAACCTCGGTGATACCGATGTGGATGCAGGCGATAACGTAGCCATTCCGGCTGCCATCGGCCGGCAATCCATGAACCTTATTCCCATCCCGGTACCTGACTGGGTAAAAGCAATCGGTACCGACGATGTGGCCGCCGTGGCCGGCTGCATTGCCATACTGATGGAAGAAGATAATGTATCTGATGACGGCGCCAATGCCGGACACCAGTCGTTGAATGTAGCGGTGCAGGACGCATTGAACGGCATTATCCCCACACTGGGGTTCACCAACCAGGAGATCAGCGACGAAGACATGGAGGCGTTGACAAGCAAGATTCAGTCGCGCGTGAAAGACGCCATCAAAAGCCAGCAGAATATTTTTGAAAACATCTGGAGCTGGCTCAATGCCGACGATTTCGTTGGCTCGGTAGTGTGGAAATTTTCAGGCGATGCTTTGCTGGCCGGCAGCCCCATTGCCCTGCAGCAGCGGTGGCGAAACGAGGGCGACTGGGAACTGTTCGGTAGCGTATCTGCTACAGAAATACCGGCCTGCCCCGCCAACCTGGTGAACGATATTTTCGAGAAGGCTTTCGGCAGCAAAGCGGGTGATAAAAGTATGGAAGCGATGTACGCCTTCCGCAGCAACGAAATGAAAAAGAATGCTGGACTCGCCAACTGGTGGCAGATCGCCCGGAACAACGCGCATTATCTCGGCATGGCGCTTACAAACAAAGAGACCGCCGAAGCGGCGATGTCGGTATTCAAAAGCATGCCGGCTATTTTGCAGCAAAAAGACAAGCCGCTTGATGCCGTGCATTACGACAATATCCGTAAAGTACTGACCCGGATCAGTGAGCTGAATACGGCCGATCGTACCGCACGGCAAGAGATCAAACGCGCGCTCAGCGCCCTGGCCCATATCAAAACGCAGTCTTTGCAACAGGGTCTTGCTTTTCTCTCGGCCGCACCGCCTGCACGGTATCCGTTGCGGCAGCGGGTAGCCAAAAAGGGATGATATCAACCGCCGCCCGGTTGATATTCCAGTATGTCGGCCGGCTGGCAGTCAAGTGCCTTACAGATTGCTTCCAGCGTGCTGAAGCGA
>JASGFZ010000355.1:0-2535 GCA_047605345.1 Flavihumibacter sp.
CTTTGGTGGGATTGGCTGACAGTGTAATGGTATCGCCCACTTTCACTTCTTTGGCATTTTTGATGCCCGTAATCACATATCCTACGTCGCCGGCGGCCACTTCATTGACCGCGGTCATTTTCAGCTTCAGAATGCCCACTTCGTCGGCAAAGTATTCCTGCCCGGTGGAAACGAATTTAATTTTATCGCCTTTGCGGATCTTTCCGTTGAGTATCCGGTAGTAAACGATGATTCCACGGAAGCTGTTGAAAACGCTGTCGAAGATCAGCGCCTGCAGCGGCTCATCTACATTACCGGCGGGCGGCGGTATCCGTTCCACGATCGCGTCCAGTATTTTGTCTACCCCCAAACCGGTGCGGCCGCTGGCCAGTAATATTTCTTCGGGTTTGCAGCCGATCAGGTCAACGATCTGGTCTTTCACTTCTTCGATCATGGCACCATCCATATCGATCTTGTTGATCACAGGAATGATCTCCAGGTCGTTGTCGATGGCCAGGTAAAGGTTGGAAATGGTTTGCGCCTGGATACCCTGTGCGGCATCCACCACCAGCAGGGCGCCTTCGCAGGCGGCCAGCGCCCGGCTTACCTCGTAGCTGAAGTCCACATGCCCCGGGGTATCGATCAGGTTAAGGGGGTATTGCTGGTTATCGGAATGGCGGTAATTGATCTGGATGGCATGGCTCTTGATGGTGATCCCCTTCTCTCTTTCCAGGTCCATGTCGTCGAGTACCTGGTCCATCATCTCCCGTTCACTGATCGTATTGGTGGTTTGCAAAAGCCTGTCGGCAAGGGTACTTTTCCCATGGTCGATATGGGCGATAATGCAAAAATTCCGGATATGCTTCATTAAATGCTGTTGAATGCGCTGCAAAAGTAACCAAAAAAAGGCTAGTTTCGCAGTAAAGACTCCTATGATCATGGACTTACAACAGCAGTTTGAGCAGGCCGTTTCCGAAAGCAAATCGCTGAGTGAAAAACCCAGCAATGAAACACTGCTGCAGCTCTATTCCCTGTACAAGCAGGCGACCGAAGGCGACGTGAACAGTGAAGCCCCCGCCATGTTTGATTTTGTGGCGAAGGCCAAATACGAAGCCTGGACATCCCAGAAAGGAAAATCGAAAACCGCCGCCCAGGAAGAATACATACAGCTGGTGCAGAAGCTTAAAAATTAAACCGCTCTATTGCGGCTAACAGGTGTTGTCCTTTCATTAGCTGCCCGGCAACCTGTTTCATTTTTTCCCTTACCCCCGCATACTCTGCTGCGCTGATCCGGTTCACCAGGGCGGTCAGTTCCTGCAATGAATCAATCTTCCAGCCCAGGCCTTCTCCGGTAACATAACCCGCGGCTCCCGCGCCGCTGTAAATGAATATAGGCAGTCCGGCAAGTATATAGAGCGATATCTTGTGGTGGAAGATATACTGCATGTAATTTCCGTATACGCCGGCCGGGCCGTCAATGCCGTCGCCATCCCATACCAGCCCAAAGCTACCTTCGGCCACCGAGGGCATTTCATGCGGCTGGTAAACACCTTTCCACAGAACGGCAGGTTCGTGAGCAGCCGTTTCTCCCCCTTCGCCATACAGGAGAAAACGAATGCCCTGAATGTCGCGCAGCTGGAAAATAAAGCGGCTCTTGCGCAGGTTGCCTGAATAATTCACTACCGGTGCCGGATCGCGGCGGGTACCGGCGGAGGCTGCCAGAAAATCGAACGGACCCAGGCGGCTGCATACCGCCTGCGGAACCTGTTGCCTGAGCCAGTGTTCCATCCGGTCGCCGTGTACGATGAAATAAGTAAACCGGCGCAGAAAGCGGATCTCTTTCGCCAGCAGTGGCGGGTTACCGCTCTTCAACCCGTCGATGTCCATGATGATCAATACCGGGATGGTTTTTTTTTTCAGGGCTGCTTTCAGCAGGTACCTGTACATGCGCGGATACACCGGGAACTGCGCCAGCAGCAGATCGCCGGGTTGTAAAGCGGCAATGATCTTTTTTGCCTGCAACCAGCGAAGGGGCTGCACAAAGGGAGCCGGGCCTTCTTTCAAACGAATCGCCGTAAAGCCGTTTTCGCGGAGAATGGTTTCCATATCCACACCGCCAATGCCGCCATGCCGGAACGTTATGCCGGTATATGCTTCCAGGAAATATTTTTTTTTTGCAAACGCGGCCGCCATTTTCATACTTTGTAAAAGTAAGTATTGCTATGCAGGTTGGTATACAGGAAACAGAACATTATGAAGGCGTTTACCCGGTGATCCAGTTGTTTGATCAGCCTGGTAATACCCTCACTCTTTTTGTCGACAAACGTATTGAAAAGGCCCTGCGCCTGCTGCTGGGTGAAAAGGCAGCTGCTTACCGCTGGGTGCTGAAAGAAGTAAACGAAAGCAGCTTTTCTTTTTGCAGGCGCATCGCAAAAACGGCAAGGGAACAGCAAATCGAACTGCTTTACCTGAATACGGTTTCCAGGCACCATATTGCGTATGCCTGGCTGCTGCATCGCCTGAAGGGCCTGCGCTCGGTATTGACGGTGCACGATG